>JBJEFP010000095.1:6889-14121 GCA_051874195.1 Lysinibacillus sp.
TGCAGCCGGCCCTTCAGCCGAGGTAGCTGTCAAATAGCCTGTCAGCCAGATTTTTTGCTGCGGGGTTAATGTCGGTAATAACTCATTTAAAGCTTTTACTTGCTGTTCGGTAAATGGACTATTAATTACTTGTAGTGTCAATTTTTTCGCACCTCATTCAAATTATTTCAAACGAATTTTTTCATTCTTCTCTATCTGTACAATATAATTATCTTGAATAATGAGCGTGACGGAACCGTATTGCATTGAACCAACCATTTTCTTGACGCTTTCCAACGTTACTTCAATATTGTCTTTACGCGTACTCATTGTTCTTCTCCCCTTTTCATCAACTCTTCAATTCTATCGATAAAGACATGCTGTACCTGCTCGTCATACCCTAGACAATCACATAAATGAACCGCCTCATTCACTTTTTGAATATTGGCAATTTTCGTTTGAATATGCTGTTTCAATAGACCTGAGAATAATAAATAAGGAATGATGAAGGTTTTTCGTTCTTCCGTCAGGAGCTGTGACAAGGCATCCTCGAAGGAGACCCCCTTTCCATACAAAAAGCACGTTGCCACCTCATTCAGGCCGGCCTTTTCCTGAAGCATACGTGCAATACGGGCCAGGTCCTTTTCCACCGCAGGGTCGCTGCTTCCCCGCCCGACCAGTAGGACATTCGCCCCCCTGTAAACTGCATTTGATTGCTCCAGCCTTTTTTCAAGCGCGTCAATCAGCCTGTCATCAATCCCGAATGCCTGCCCGATTGTAAAGCTCACTTGCGGAAACTTGCGTTTTGCCTGCGCTATTTCATGAGGGATATCCTCATTTAAATGATTTGCCGTCAACAGTAGAATCGGGGCTACCGCAATCGCTGTCGCTCCCTGCTCTATACATGCAGCGACCCCCTGCAGGATCGTCGGCTCCGCCAGCTCCAAAAAGCTGGTCTGCTGGATCGGCGTATTGACATGGGGCATCACTTGTTCAATAAAGGCAAGCGCCTCATCAATCCCCTCTTTTACACGGCTTCCGTGCGCGACATATAATACCGCTTGCATTGGCAACACCTACTTATACTGATATTTCTTCCTGTAGCTTTTGAAGATACTGTTCTTTTTCAAACCACTGGATTTTTTCACGCACCTTCACTACCTCACCGACGACAATCATGCTCGGGTTCTCCAGTTTCTCCTGCTGGACGATTTCCACAATCGTATCAAGCGTTCCGCTGACGGTCTTCTGCACCGCCGTCGTCCCCCAATGAATCAGCGCGACCGGCGTATCCCCGGACCTCCCATGCTTCGTCAGTTGCTGACAAATATGCGGCAGGTTCCCGACACCCATATAGATGGCCAGCGTATCGATTCCTGTCGCCAGGCTCTCCCACTTGATGGAATCATCCTTCCCTTCACGCATATGTCCGGTTACAATCGCAAAGCTTGAAGCATGGTCCCGGTGCGTCACCGGTATCCCTGCATAGGCAGGCGCCGCGATGCCGGCTGTAATTCCCGGTACGATTTCAAACGGGATGTTCGCTTCCGCCAGCACTTCCGCTTCCTCCGCTCCCCGGCCGAATACAAATGGATCCCCTCCCTTAAGGCGGGTCACCACTTTCTCCTTTTTACCATGCTGTACAAGCAGGGCATTGATGCGGTCCTGGATGACGCCGTGGTAATTCGGCAGCTTCCCGACAAAAATCAGTTCGGCATCCGGCTTTGCATACGCAAGGAGCTCCTTGTTGACCAGGCGATCGTAAAGGATTACATCTGCTTCTTTGATTGCGCGCAGCCCCTTGACCGTGATGAGATCCGGGTCCCCGGGGCCTGCTCCGACGATAAATACTTTCCCCATTGTTCTTCCTCCTTCAGGTATACAAAAACGCAATTTTAATCTAGTCAGCCAACAAGACTAAAATTACGTTTACTTTTATAGCCAACATTTCATTGTGCATGCGTCTAGATAAAGTGAACCTCACTAATCAGCCTGTTACATACAGGCAGCCCGCCGCTTCACTTTCAGCAGAAGGCAATTACCGCCCACGTAAAACGGGATAAATCAAATGTTACAACCAATATAAACATATAATCCCTATTAGTCAACTATGTTTTAGATTTTTTTCATATTTCTAAATTATCTACCCATTAAAAAAAGCTACGTATAAGAATTTCTCCTTATACGCAGCCTCATTCATCATATGATTATTTCACTACAATGTTGACTAATTTACCTGGAATGGCAATCAGCTTCACCAATTCCTTGCCATCCGTGAATTCCTTCACTTTTTCATCATTGATGGCTACTTGTTCCAGTTCTTCCTTGGAAGCATCCTTCGCCACCGTCACTTTGGCACGGACCTTGCCGTTCACTTGCACAACGACTTCCACTTCGTCGTCTACAAGCTTCGATTCATCGAACGTCGGCCAAGCTTCATAAGAAATGGTACCTTCATGGCCGAGAATTGTCCATAGCTCCTCTGCCACGTGCGGTGCAATCGGTGCAAGAAGCTTCACAAAGCCTTCTGCATACTCCGTAGGAATAACCTCCGCTTTATAGCAGTCATTAATGAATACCATCATTTGAGAGATCGCCGTGTTGAAACGGATGCCCTCGATATCCTCCGTCACCTTTTTCACTGTCTGGTGATATGATTTTTCCAATGTTTTATCATCGGAAGGCTGGATTTTCGCAGCTACCGTACCTTCTTCTGTTACGAACAGACGCCAAATACGGTCAAGGAAGCGACGTGCCCCGTCCAGACCATTCGTGGACCAGGCCACAGAAGCCTCAAGCGGGCCCATGAACATTTCGTATAGACGTAATGTATCTGCACCATGAGAAGCAACGATTTCATCAGGATTTACAACATTGCCCTTCGATTTAGACATTTTTTCATTGCCTTCACCTAGAATCATTCCTTGGTTGAATAGCTTTTGGAATGGTTCTTTTGTTGGCACTACGCCTAAATCGTAAAGCACTTTATGCCAGAAGCGCGCGTATAGCAGGTGAAGTACTGCATGCTCTGCCCCGCCGATATAGATATCTACTGGCAGCCAGCGTTTCAGCAATTCCGGATCAGCGATTGCTTCCTCATTATGCGGATCGATGTAGCGGATGAAGTACCAGCTGGAACCTGCCCATTGTGGCATTGTATTCGTTTCACGACGGCCTTTTTTCCCAGTTTCCGGATCGACTACATTCACCCACTCATCGATATTGGCAAGCGGTGATTCCCCTGTACCGGATGGGCGGATATTGGACGTCTTTGGCAACTCCAATGGCAACTGGTCTTCCGGCACTGTCGTCATTGTGCCATCTTCCCAATGGATGACTGGAATCGGCTCTCCCCAATAACGTTGGCGGGAGAACAACCAGTCACGTAGACGATAGGAAATCTTCTTCTCCCCTACGCCATTTTCCTCAAGCCATTTGATTGCAGCCTTGATGCCGTCTTCTTTATTAAGGCCGTTCAAGAAATCAGAGTTGATATGAGGACCATCTCCAACGAACGCTTCCTTCTCGATGTCGCCACCTTCAAGAACAGGCTTGATGTCCAAGCCGAATTCCTTCGCGAACTCATAGTCGCGCTCGTCATGAGCAGGGACTGCCATGATTGCACCCGTACCATATGTGGCAAGGACATAGTCTGCAATCCAAATCGGCATCTTTTCTCCGTTGATTGGATTGATGGCATAAGCACCCGTGAAGACACCTGTCTTTTCTTTTGCTAGATCTGTACGCTCTAAATCTGATTTCAGCTTCACTTTCTCCAAGTATGCTTCTACTGCTGCCTTTTGCTCCGGTGTTGTAATGTCCTCCACCAATTTGTGCTCTGGTGCAAGAACGCAGTATGTCGCACCGAATAATGTGTCAGGGCGTGTCGTGAACACTTCAAAAGAAGCATCCGTGCCATCAACAGTGAATTTCACCTGCGCACCCTCTGAACGGCCAATCCAGTTACGCTGCATATCTTTAATGGATTCTGGCCAATCCACTTCTTCTAAATCATCAAGCAGTCGGTCAGCGTACGCTGTAATCTTCAACATCCACTGCTTCATTGGACGGCGCTCCACCGGGTGGCCGCCACGCTCCGATTTGCCATCGATCACTTCTTCATTTGCCAGTACCGTACCTAGTGCCGGGCACCAGTTTACAGGGATTTCATCCACATAGGCCAAACCCATGTCTACTAGTTTTGTAAAGATCCATTGCGTCCATTTGTAGTATTTCGGGTCTGTCGTATTAATTTCACGGTCCCAGTCATAGGAGAAGCCCAGCTCCTGGATTTGACGTTTGAACGTCGCGATGTTTTTCTCCGTGAATTCCGCAGGGTCATTCCCCGTATCAAGTGCGTATTGCTCTGCTGGAAGACCGAATGCATCCCACCCCATTGGATGAAGGACATTGAAGCCCTGCATGCGCTTATAGCGGGATAAAATATCCGTCGCCGTATAGCCTTCCGGATGTCCTACGTGCAGTCCCGCGCCTGACGGGTAAGGGAACATATCCAGCGCATAGAACTTTGGTTTTGAATCGTCGCTTCCTGTTTTAAACGTGTGGTTGTCGGCCCAATACTGCTGCCATTTTTTTTCGATTTCCTGATGATTGAAACTCATGGTATTTCCTCCTTAAAGTGTCATTGTCGACCTGTTTTCACTTGTTTAAGCATAATTGACGGAATTTTTAAAAAACAAAAAAACTCGCCCCATTCCATAATAGAAAGGGACGAGAGAATTTCGACTCCCGCGGTACCACCCACATTAGTGACACAGCACTCTGCTTAGATTTCTTAACGCGAAAACACGGCTTCCGGCTACTAGTTTCACCCAAAGCATACTCCGAGGCGAGTTCGGTCTGTTCATCTGCCGGCTCACACCAACCGCCGGCTCTCTTGAAGACTTCCAGATCTACTATTCCTCATCACAGTCGTTCTTAATATTGCATTTATTTTAATGGAAACAACTGAAAAGCACAAGTGTTTATTCATGCTTCATCCGTTTCAACGGCTGATTGTACAATAAACTTGGGATGATGGCTACAATTAGGATGATGACAAGGAAGACAGCAAGCACCTGCATGCCGTACAGATCCACCATGAACCCGCCTACTAGCGGCCCAATCATACGCCCGATCGTCGTGGCACTGTTGACGATGCCCTGATAGAAGCCCTGCCGTCCTTCCGGAGCCAATTGGTTTGCTACCATTGGAATGACCGGGGTAAAGAATACCTCCCCTAACGTAAGGACCACCATGGCGGCGACAAACATTTTAAAATCTCCGGCAATCGCCACGATTCCGAATGATGCAGACATCAGCACCAGGCCTAATACTAATTGATGCTTCAGCTTATGCTCCCACATGCGGACAATCGGCTGGATGAATGGCTGCACCGCTACAATAAGCAGGCCATTGATCGTCCATAATACACTGTATTGGGAGAGGCTCATGCCCAGCTCCTGTGTATAGGAAGAAATCGTCGCGCTCCATTGTGAATACGACATCCAGCAGAAGACAAGAGAAATACATAGTATTAATATCGCAAATAATGGTGCTTTTGATTGGGGACCTGCACTCTCCGCAATCACATTTTTCGGCGCAATGCCTTCTTCCTTGAACCGTCTGAATGCAAACACGGCGATGAAGAAGAAGATGGCATATGTCGCCAGATTCGTGATGAAGACATATTCGAAATTAATATCCGCAATCACCCCTGCCAGCGCAGGACCGATCGCCACACCTACATTATTCGCAAGGAAGAGCGTATTGAAGGCCTTCCTTCCCCCTTCCGGCCAGGCACTGCCAACCAGGGCATACATCGCCGGAAAGACAATCCCGCCGCTGAATCCCAACATCGTCAGCAAGATGACATACTGCGGCCAGTCATGCCAGATTACCAAAAGAGTCAGTGTCGACAAATTACATATGACACCGAAAACGATTGTCTTATATCCTCCCAATCTATCAAATAAATAACCGCCAAGCAGGTTGCCAAATACACCTGCCAGCGAATTCAACATCAATACAAACCCAGCCATTGTGAGCGACTTTCCTAAATAACCATGGATATAAATGCTATTCAGTGGCCATAAAAAAGAGCTGCCGACTGTATTCACAAACATTCCCACGACTAAAAACCAAACACTTTTCGGCATAAAGTATCCTCCATAAATTTCAAACTCCAAACAGTAAGTCTATGCGTAATCCGCAAAATGCACAAGAAAAAGTTTTTCTATTATGTCAGAGTGTCCTGTGCGTGTTAAAATAGGGCGTTGGAGGAGTGACATATATGACAGAAATGAATTTCCCTTTCCCGTCTGATGGAAAGCGTTATTATACATGGAACCGCTATTTGCGGAATGAATTCGGAAAAAAGGTGTACAAGGTCGCGCTAGATGCCGGCTTCGACTGCCCGAACCGCGATGGTACGGTCGCATTCGGCGGCTGCACGTTCTGTTCCGCGGCAGGTTCCGGGGACTTTGCAGGTGATAAAGTCGATCCGATTCCTGTACAGTTCGAAAAGATCAAGGCAAAGATGGAGAACAAGTGGAAGGACGGCCTGACGATGGCCTATTTCCAGGCATACACGAATACCCATGCTCCGCTTGAAGTATTAAAGGAAAAATTTGAAGCGGCACTTGCCTGCGAAGGTGTAATGGGGCTTAGCATCGCCACGCGTCCTGACTGCCTGCCGGATGATGTCGTCGAATATTTGGCTGAGCTGAACGAGCGTACGTACCTGTGGGTGGAGCTTGGCCTGCAGACCGTGCATGAAAAGACGGCGAACCTGATCAACCGTGCACACGACTATCAAACATATGTAGAAGGCGTGGAAAAGCTGCGCAAGCACAATATCCGCATCGTCACGCATATCATTAACGGCCTGCCGTTGGAAGACTACGATATGATGATGGAAACGGCACGTGAAGTAGCGAAACTTGATGTTCAGGGCATCAAAATCCACCTGTTGCATTTATTGAAGGGTACACCTCTTGTGAAGCAGTATGAAAAAGGGATGCTGGAGTTCATGGAAAAGGATGCGTACGTCAACCTTGTTGCCGACCAGCTGGAGGTGCTGCCGCCTGACATGATCGTCCACCGTATTACAGGCGATGGACCGATCGACCTCATGATTGGACCGATGTGGTCGGTGAATAAATGGGAAGTGCTGAACGGCATTGATGCAGAGCTGGAACGACGCGGCTCATGGCAGGGCAAGTACTACCAGGCGGAAGTGCCGAAATGAAGCT
>JBJEFP010000095.1:14221-16589 GCA_051874195.1 Lysinibacillus sp.
ACGACGATTCAGGCTTTAGAAAGTCTACTGAAGCTCTTGAAGGTCGGCGGCATCATCGTGCTTGTTATTTACCATGGCCATGAAGGTGGCAAGGAAGAACGGGATGAAGTAATTCGCTTCGTAAGCGCGCTGCCACAGAAATACATTCATGTGCTGCGCTATGAATTTTTAAACCAGAAGAATGATCCGCCGTTCGTCATTGCACTGGAAAAGGTAAAAGAATATCCTGCCGAGAGCTGAGGAGTACATCCTCAGCTCTTTTTATGTTCCCTCCAAAAGAATCGCTTGCTTAAACAGGGAAAATATTTTCCACTTCTTAAGAAAATCTTCAGAAATACAGGTCCTCTATCTTCAGATTTGTCTTTTACACTTAGCTTATCAACATAAAAAGGAATGAGCATATGATTACAGTTCAATCATTACACCACGCCTTCATGATCGGCAAAAAAGGCAAGGAAAAGAAGGTGGAGGTGTTAAAAGGCATCAATTTTGACGTGCAGCAGGGGGAAATCGTCTCCATCGTCGGAAAGAGCGGTTCCGGCAAATCAACGTTGCTGCAAGTAATGGCAGGCTTCCTAAAACCAAATGGCGGCTCCATCCAAATAAACGGAATTGAAATCGCCCAATTCACCGAAAAGCAAAGTGCCGCTTTTCGGCTGCAGCACTTCGGCTTCATCTTTCAAAACTTCCAGCTGCTGCCGGGGCAGAATGTCGTGGAAAACATCGAGCTGCCGCTCAAGCTAAAAGGGGTCGCCCCTGCAATCCGCCGTACGAAAGTACAGAATATGCTTGAAAGGGTCGGTTTAACAGAAGTGGCGGACCATTATCCGAATGAGCTATCCGGCGGGCAGCAGCAGCGTGTTTCCATTGCAAGGGCGATGATTACCAATCCGCCGATTGTATTGGCAGACGAGCCGACCGGAAGTTTGGATATGCAGACGGAGCAGGAAATCCTGGGTCTCATGCAGCAGCTAAACAAAGAAAGCAACGTCACATTCGTCATCATCACCCATGACGAGGAAGTAGCTTCTATTGCGGACCGTACCCTGCGCATGTCAGACGGCTTATTAATGGAGGAAGCATAATATGTTATTTAAAGATCAATTGCAATTTGTCTGGCAGCATATGAAGAAAAACAAGCTGCGCGTCACGACAACCATACTGGCCGCCATGATTGGCTGCGCCTTTTTAATCGTACTGGCATCAATCGGTTTCGGGATTCAAGAAACGATGCGTAACGAAATTTTGAATCAGGAGAAGGTTACAGAAATCGAGCTTTGGGGTGATGAAAACCTAACTGCCGAGGACGAAAAGTGGATCAATAACGTAGAGCATGTCAACGTCGTATTAAAGAAATGGGATGTCGGGGCTTCCATACTATCGACATTCGAGGATCGCACGGGCTATTCACAGGCTGTGATGGTCGATATGGAGGCACAGGCAAAGCTGCCGTCCAATTTAAGTGAGGGGCGTTTGCCTAAGGCGCCAAATGAAATTGTGGTCGGCTATCATTACGCACAAAATTTAGTAAATGAAGCAGACCAAGCAGAAATCGAACGCAAGTCCAGGGAAGCCGAAGCAAATGGTACATGGTATAACGGAGAGGAAGAAGGCTATAAAGGCGATATCCTTGGAAAAACAGTAGTGCTCGAATTTGAAAGCCATGAGGAAGATGCACAGACGCAATCTGGAGAATTTATAGTTGTCGGTGTATTAAAGAAGCCTTCATATGACTGGTATATCGATTCTTCCATACTTTTCGGACAAGATTTACAAACATTATTCCCGTCATTAGAAACACACCCTACTACAACGATTTTTGTGGATTCACTTGAAAATGTAACTCTCGTATTAGACAGCTTGAAAGAACAGGGCTACCAAGTATATTCCATTATCGAGCAAATAGAGGAAATGGACCTATTCTTCCTGATTTTCAAAATCGGTCTCGTGTTCATTGGAACGATTGCCGTATTGATCGCCTCCATCGGCATCTTCAATACGATGACGATGGCAGTAACGGAGCGTACACGTGAAATCGGCGTGTTAAAGGCAATCGGCGCCTCACCTGCATTGATTCAGCGCCTGTTCTTGATGGAGAGCGCCTTTATCGGCCTGCTGGGTACAGGCTTGGCCATCATTCTGTCGTATGCCATCAGTTTCGGGGCAAATGCCATTCTGCCACACGTACTAGCTTATGCTTTATCGGAAGAGGATCTGACAGGTTTTGAGCTTACATTCTCGACAATCCCGTTCAGCCTTGTACTGATTGCAGGGGGCATCAGCCTGCTTGTTGCCATCCTGTCCGGCTGGCGTCCGGCACGCAAGGCGACGAAGATTGAAGTCATTCAGGCATTGCGCCAGGAATTAT
>JBJEFP010000096.1:0-2010 GCA_051874195.1 Lysinibacillus sp.
ATGAATGAACATCAACAGATGATAACGAATATTAAATCTGATATATTGAGCCTTTGCGTTAATTCGATGAATAAGTACACGATGCTCGACCGATATGTTGAAGTTCTAATAGCGATATTGCATCGGCACTTCGATATTCATCATTGCTGCGCTCTAGTCTATGAATCCGACTTACTAAAGCCATTGACTACTGATCCAGCAGCAAATGCAGGCGTTCCATGGGCACTAATTGATACTTACTTTGCTGCGGGGAAGGTAGTGGACATTCCGCACATCCTTCGCGTGCAAGAGCATTATGGCGAAATGACGCATATGATGCTGCTCAAAATAGACAAAAAGCCGCCTTATGGAATTTTATTATTTAAGGCTACGGAAAAATGGGAGTCTTTTGAAAGTGATGAATTCACGGAAGAATTGGTTGATTCATTCACAGGAATCCTAGCCGTTGCTAAGGAAGCGATTGATATTCGCTTGAAAGAAAACCAATACCGTAAGCTTTATAATATGACCGACCTTTTCCATTCAACGATGGACATCGATCAAATCTTGCAGAATGTCCTTATAACGATTAAAGAGAATTTTCCGGATTTAGAGGTCGAGTTGATTCTTTCAAACGACCAGGACCGGCAAACGACAATTAATATTAAGCCTTTTGATTATTTATCGGAACGTCCTTCTACAATTGAGGCCTTCGTATCCGGGGACGTAACGACGGAATTGGCATCAGATCTGAATTGCCGTCTATTGAACGCCCCCATCAAGGGAAGACAGGCAATCTACGGCATCCTTCAAGCAAGTGCCCCGACAAACTTTGACTTTTCAGCATCGCAGACGGACTTCATCCGCATGCTTGCGCAGGCGTCGGGAAATGCCTTGGAGAACGCCAAGCTCTACCACCAATCGCATCGGCTGATTAGTGACTTGCAGCTTATCAATGAGACGTCCCACCGACTCAATATGAATCTGGACATTCAGGAAATGCTGCTGTTTTTGCAAAAGCAGTTGATGAAGTCATTCCAGCCGATGGAAATTGGCTTCCTGTTTAAAAATGGCGACAGCCATGAAGTGACGCAGGCGAGTACGCAGCTTTTTTCGTCGCCTCAAGGACTGGTTTATATCGATTACGTGGAAAAGCATTTTGAAAATACACAGGATCCACTGTTCATTGCTGACTTCAGCCGTTTGATCGTGGAGGATGTAAAATATAAGTCCATTATGGCCATCCCGATGATCATGGAGGAACGTATCACAGGGTTCAGCATCGTATTGCATCAGGACCCCTATTTCTTCTCGTTCGACAGCTTCAAGCTGATGCAGTCACTCATCCATCACTCTTCATTGGCGATTTCGAACTCCATTTTACGAAATCAATTGCAGGACATGGTGGACCGTGACCATTTAACGAGATTATTTGCGCGTAGCTATCTGGACGACTTTGTGGAAAAGTCATTGGGGAATGACGATTCGGGCATGTTCATGTTGATTGATATCGACAACTTCAAGCATGTAAACGATACGTATGGCCATCAGATTGGTGATCAGGTACTAGTCCAAATCGGCGCGCAATTGAGGAACATGATCGGTACGCGGGGTATTTGTGCGCGATGGGGCGGGGAAGAACTGTCTGTTTATGTACCGAATATTTTGGATTACGAAGCCCTTCGTCTAGCGCGGGAAATCGTAAAGGCCATTCCGGAGACGACCAATCCTGTTGTCACGGTTTCAGCCGGATTGATTACATGGGACAAAACGGTACGACCGGAGTTCCAGTCTGTCTTTTTGCATGCGGATACGGCGTTGTATAATGCTAAGCATAGTGGAAAAAATCAAGTCTGCATGTTTGATGATACGATGCAGCTACAATCTTAAGAAGCTGTCCCAAAGGTTTTATACAGCCCAAAGGACAGCTTTTGTTGTTAGTGAATGGGCGCTTGCCGCAATCGGGCAGGCGCCTTTTATTTTTGTTAAGGAAATTATAAAAATTCGCATTGTGGATAACGATAGAAAAGG
>JBJEFP010000097.1:0-2009 GCA_051874195.1 Lysinibacillus sp.
AGGTCAATGACGCTCACATCGAAATTCAGCTGGCACGCTGTTTCGGCAATCTGCTCGGAAGGCGATAGTTTCTTTACGCCCTTTTCAAGCAGTTCGGGCTTGAAGACGAGCAGCTTCCGGTCGGCGTTGCGGTAGTTTCCGATGAAGTCGATGATGACACAGTGGCTTTTCCCGTCTGCAAGACGCAGGCCGCGCCCGATTTGCTGGGTGAAGACGGCAATGGATTCAGTTGGGCGCACAAACAATAGCGTATCCACCGTCGGAATGTCGACCCCTTCATTGAATAGATCGACAGTAAAGATGATATCGATTTCCCCATCAATCAATTGCTGGCGGATGTTTTTGCGCTCGGTTGGTGTACTTTTCCCTGAAAGAACGAAAGCCTTCACGTCATTTGAAACAAAGAAGGCACACAGCTGCTCCGCCTGCCGGACAGTCGAGCAGAAGCCGATTGTTCTTGTCTGCTTCAAGCGGTGCCATTCCTCAAAGATTTTCTGCATGAATGACTGACGTGTCTGGGCAACCGTCAGCTGTTCTTCGTCATAATGCGAGCCTAGCCAGCGAATGCTGGAATAGTCCGTTTCATCCTTGATACCGTAGTAATGAAAAGGGCTCAGCCAGTTCCGCTTGATGGCATCGATGAAATGAATTTCAATCGCCACGTTGCCGTCGCAGATGCTGAAAACATCCTTATTATCGAGACGGTCGGGCGTCGCTGTAATACCGAGTAAAAATTGTGGATGGAAGTAGTCAAGCACCTTCTGGTAGCTGTCCGCCACTGCATGGTGGAACTCATCCACGACAATCAGATCAAAATCAGTCGGGTTGAACTTCTCCAAATGATACTTCCGCGAAATCGTACTAATAGAGGCGAAAATGAAATCGCTGTCCGTATCCTTTTCAAAACGATTGAAGAAGCCAGCCGTTTTATGCGGGTAGACCGTCGCAAACGTCTCCTTTGCCTGCTGCAGGATTTCATCCCGGTGCACGACGAATAGTACTCGTTTGAAGCTCTCGGCAAAAAAGGCTGCCAGATAGGTCTTCCCAAGACCAGTCGCCAGGACCGCCATCGCCTTATCATAGCCCTGCTCTAATGTGTCCTTTAACGCTGCTAGTGCAAGCTTCTGTGCTGGGCGCGGCTCCAGGTTTGTCCCTACTTCTGCTACTTCCGCCACGATTGACGGCTCGCTCTCCTGCCCGTACATCAGCCCCTGTTCTTCAGCAACACTCCACTTTTTGGACATGGGAACCGCCTTGTTGGCCTCTGTATAATAGGTCTCGTACTTGGCAATTGTCTCCGCATTGATAGGAATCGTATTTTCGCCATGGAACAGATTATGGAACTCATCCATTGCCTCCTCGAATGTCTGTGCATCAACCGTCTGCAGGTTCCATTCCACCCCGGAAGTCAGAGCAGAATTCGAAAGATTGGACGAGCCAACAATGACATGCTGGCTGTCCTTTCCCTTGAATAAATAAGCCTTTGGATGGAAGGAACGTCCGTAGGATTGAAACATCCTGATTTGCGCTGTCGGTAGATTGTCCACAAGCATGCGGAGTGCTTCCGGCTGTGTAATGCTTAAATAATCGCCGACAAGCAGCTGGATTTCACAGCCTCGCTCCTCCGCATTCTTCAAATCGTCCAGCATCAGCTTGACACCCGACTTCATCACAAAAGCGGTAATCCAGCAAATATGTACGGCATCCTGTGAAAGCTCCTGAAGTTCTTTGACTAGATTTGCTGTGATAAGCTTCATTTACTTATCCTCAACATCAATCAAATACAATCCCCGATCAAATCCGCCGCGTTTCTCCTTCTTCTCCACACGCACGGCTTCTAATTCATCGAACGATTTGCCATACACCTTCAGTGCAGCATGTAGCAGCTCCAGCACGTCGGCCATTTCCTCCAGAGCATCGGCTTCGTTTGTTGTTTCGTCGAATTCCTTTACTTCCTCGTACAGCTTTTTCTTGATTTCCGTCAGGTGCTCTTCCGGTGCAAGCGTGCG
>JBJEFP010000098.1:0-2007 GCA_051874195.1 Lysinibacillus sp.
ATAATTCCCCCTTATTCCCGTTGTGTATGTAAGCAAACCACTTACTCTATCATTTTATCAAATATTCCCTGCTTTATCGATATAGCCGAAAACTTCGGATTTCAAACTTTTTCTTTGATGTATAGAGGAAATTTTCAGTGCCAACATACTATAGAGGGAGGTGAACATCATGAAGAAGAAGGTAATATTATTATCCGGCATCGCTACGACCCTTCTCGCCACCGCTACAGCCGTATCAGGATACATCCTGTCGAACAAATTAATGTACATCAAGCAAAAAGACGATGATTTCATCTTGGAGAGGGAGAAGAAGGCGAGGCGTTTCGATGAAGCATGGTTCGACAGCGTAGCGAAGATGGAGCTGTCGATCGCCTCCCCGAACGGCTATGATATCAAGGGCTATTTCTTCAGGCCACTCCAGACAAAGAACACCATCATCATTTGTCATGGTGTGACTGAAAATAAAATCAACTCCACCAAATATGCCCGTATGTTCGAGCGCCTCGGCCTCAATACGGTAGTATACGACCACCGGCGGCACGGGGACTCCGGCGGCAAGACGACAAGCTATGGCTACTACGAAAAAATCGACCTTCAGGCAGTGGTGCGCTATGTACGCGAACTCATCGGGGAGGAGGCCGTCCTCGGCATACACGGTGAATCGATGGGGGCAGCGACAACGCTTCTTTATGCTGGAACGGTGGCAGATGAAGCCGATTTTTATATTTCGGACTGCTCTTTTTCCGATTTCCGTAAACTGCTCTACTTGATTGTGAAAAGTTCGATTTCAATCGACCTTCGCCTTGCGGTTCATGTGACTGATTTGTTCATGCGGATGCGGGATGGCTATTGGACAAAAAATATTCTGCCCATCGAGGCGGTAAAAAATATTGAAAAGCCCGTTTTATTCTTCCATACAATCAACGATGCATTCATTCCTTGTTCAATGACCGAAGATTTATATGAGAAAAAGGCTGGCCCTAAAATGCTCTGCCTTTTCGAGGAAGGAGCCCATGCACAAGGCTTCAATGAAAATCCTGCAGCATACGAAAAAAAGGTGCTTGAATTTCTACAGCGATATGTACCTGGCATCGCCCAAGAAAAAAGCGCATTCTAAAAGTCGAGTCCAGGCAATGCCCAGTGACTCGACTTCCTCTGCAATAGACAAGCTATCCTATTAGCGCCTGTTACTTACTCTACTTTAATCGGCAAAAACAGTCGGCCATTCTGCACGCTTATCCAAAAATTCCTGTGCCAATGCCTGTGCACCTTCCAAGCTATGGCTCGCCGCCCATCCACATTGCACTTCATTGCAGGCCGGCACGGCATCTGCCGCTAATACATCCTGCAACGTTCTTTCCAGCACGTCCAGCACTTCCTCGTAATCATCATGATTGATGACCGATAGATAAAAGCCCGTCTGGCATCCCATCGGCGACAAGTCCACCACATAATCAGCATGATTGCGGATGCGGTCCGCCATTAAATGCTCCAATGAATGGAGGGCAGGCATTTCCATATGTGCCTTATTCGGCTGTTTGAAGCGAATATCGTATTTCACGACGACATCCCCGTGCACGCCTTCTTTCTTCCCGGCTAAACGCACGTAGGGAGCCGCCACCTTTGTATGATCCAGATCAAAGCTTTCTACATTTGTTTTCTCTTTTACCATGTTCCACGCCTCCTGCTCTGTTTCTACCATTGATGGTAGACTACTAATAGATGAAAATCAACAAAATGTTCTTAATTTTCAGTTTCACAAACCAAACAAAAAAGTTGTCCCACGAATGCGAGACAACCCTCAAGTATTATTTATCCTGGAACTTGTTCATTTGTGCCATCATTTGACGAACTTGCTTTTCAGATGGTTTGCGTCCCATTTGTGCCATCATGACACGAATCATTTGTTCATTGATTGGTGGATTTTCTTTTAAATATTTCATCATATATTGACGAGCTGCGTAGAAACCAATCGCAACGCCCCCGATTAAAGCTACAATGATAAGT
>JBJEFP010000099.1:0-2002 GCA_051874195.1 Lysinibacillus sp.
CTTTCGCTGGAGACGTCTTTCCCCCTTTGGATTACCACCAAATGATTGTCAAGAATGCTACAAAGAACGTGAAGGCGATGAACCCGCCGCCCCACATGAAGAATTGAATGACCCCGATGTGCGGTGCTTCTTTTTCATCCATATGCATGAAGGAATAAAGTTGTTGTACTACCTGTATTCCAGCCAGTAAAAGGATGAACGGCTTGATGAAATACGGTGAAAAGTCTGCCACTACCGCCGCAAAGGCGACGAAAGTAAGCAGGATCATCAGCGCAAATTGCGTCACTTGCTTGCGCATGTGCTTTGCATTCTGCGCGCGATCATATTCGTACTGGGCTTGTGAACGAGTTTCAAAATGAGTATCGTGTGCCATATTATCCTAACACTCCCATCAAGTAAACTACCGTGAAGATGAATACCCATACAACGTCAATGAAGTGCCAATAGATTGATGCAGCAAAGAACTTCGGTGCGTTGTATAAATTCAATCCACGTTTCGCATTACGTAGGATTAATGAAGTAATCCATACGAGACCAATAATTACGTGCAGTCCGTGCGTACCTACAAGCGTAAAGAACGCTGATGAGAACGCCGATTGCGTATAGCCAAAACCAATGTGTACATAATGATAGAACTCATAAATTTCTAGACCCAGGAAGCCAAGACCTAAAAGAACAGTGATCGCCATCCAAGTGATGACGCCCTTCGTATTATGGTTCTTCATGTGGTACATTGCGTACACGGACGTAAGGGAAGATGTCAACAGCAGCATCGTCATGATGAATGCCAATGGTAATTCAAACAATTCTTTTGCAGTGAATTCCATACCCGCAGGACCTTGATCCTTCAACGCTAGATATGTTGCGAATATGCTGGCGAATAAAACTGTATCGGATGCAAGGAAAATCCAGATACCAACGAACTTGTTTTTCCCTTCCAGTGTAGCTGTTTCAGCATGCTGAGGCCAGCTTTGTGGAGTAAATTTTTGATTGATGTCCATTATCGTTTACCCCCTTTTGCACGGAATTCAGCAAGTTCCTTCTCGATTTGTTCTACCTCTTCCTTATGGACGTGGTAGCCTAAATCGTCTTTTACCGAACGGAGAATCATACATAAAACTGTAAGGCCTAGACCACCGATCATTAATGCTAATGACAGACCTGGCGATACACTTTCTGCAGTGCCGGCTTTCGCCTGGTCACCCCATGGGCTGTAAAGAGCACCGAATGCGGCAATGAATGTACCGATTGACATGATGAACGGTAAGATGGAGTTGTTTGGCATGTGGATGTCGCCTAGTGGCTCCGCATAAACCATACCCTCTTTATTACCCTCTTCCTTTTCAATCCAGTACGGGTCAAATCCACGAACTAGTGGAATTTGTTTAAAGTTATAGAATGGAAGCGGCGTTTCAAGCGCCCATTCAAGAGAACGTCCATCGCCCCAGTAATCGCGGCGGTTGACTGGTTCCGATTTGATTGAAAGCAATACGTTGATGACAAGTAGGATTACCCCGACACCCATCATTAATGCACCGATTGTCGAGATGAAGTTGAACAGATCCCAACCTTGGCCGTCCATGTATGTGAATACACGGCGTGGCATACCCATTAAACCTAAGAAATGCTGTACGAAGAATGTTAAATGGAAGCCGATGAAGAACACCCAGAAAGTTACGACTCCCAGCTTTTCACTCAGTGTACGGTTGAACATGATCGGCCAGTAGAAGTGCGCTGAACCGAATAACGCAGTTACGATACCACCTACGATTACGTAGTGGAAGTGAGCTACGATGAAGTAAGAATCATGCAACTGGTAGTCAAGTGGAGCAGTCGCCTGCATGACCCCTGTAACACCACCCGCTACGAATGACGGAATGAAGCCAAGTGCATATAGCATCGGCACTGTAACTTTGATGGATCCGCCCCAAATCGTCAGGATCCAGTTGAATACTTTCATACCTGTTGGTACGGCGATTGCCATTGTCGCTACCGCGAAGAT
>JBJEFP010000100.1:0-16436 GCA_051874195.1 Lysinibacillus sp.
CTAATACATTTTTATCTATATTTATAGATAGAGAGAGGGCACCAATGGCTATAACAATCAATGGTTTCAATATCTTTTTCATATCTGACCTTTACACTCCCTTTTATATTATCTTATTTTTAAAGATTCAGATTTATGTTATCATAAATCCAATATTCAATATAGATATAATTACCAATTTTTATTTAATTTGGGTCTTCACCACAAGTTGGGGATGACAAAATTGTTTAATAGCGAGTTGATTGGAGTGGCGGCCGGCGACTCCTTGGGGATGAGCAAAATATATTTTGCGACGAGTAATCGCAGGAGCACCGTGCGGAAAATCCAATGGTTTCGGGGTCCATCCCCGAAACCATTTAGTTGGAGCCGTGCCCCCGCCGAAAGCGTCCGGCAAGAACGGAAATCAACCCCAAGTTACGGTGATGAACCTTTAATTTAACATCCATTAATGATGAATTGTATCATTTACATATATTGATCAGTTACACTTAACCTTTTACAGCTTAGAGGAATAGCAGTCAAGAAGCGACTTTGGGACCTTTTTTCTAACGGGTTCTCAAAAAAGGAAAAGCACTTCAAACCCTTTACACAAAAGGATTCGAAGCGCTTTTCAGTTGGTTCAAACTTATTCTTTCTAAATGTGATTACGTCTCAGGAGGGATGCGAACCC
The DNA here is from genome assembly GCA_051874195.1 of Lysinibacillus sp. Classification (GTDB taxonomy): domain Bacteria; phylum Bacillota; class Bacilli; order Bacillales_A; family Planococcaceae; genus Lysinibacillus_B. The sequence goes on from JBJEFP010000100.1 coordinate 671, forward strand.
CCGACCGCTGGGTTAGAGGGCCGTTGTTCTACCCAGGGGAGCTACTGAGACAACTACGTCTCTTCGCTTTTAAGGATCCGGTCAAATTACGTTCTTAATTAGTCATCCTTTCAATAACCGGCCTTACAAACGAATTCTAAATACTTTATTGGTAAGTGGATATAGAAATTTAACCCCTTTTTTCGTTAGCATATCTCCTCCAATATGCGAAAGGTAAGCAATCGTGGAGATAAGAGCCAAGCCGCCTGCCCCCGTACTACCTTGCAACAGATATGACATATACCACCAATAGGCCAACGCCCAAATCGTATGCGTTGCCCCTCGGTGCGGAAACCACCCTGCTGCTCCTATGTATAAAGCAAACATAACCAGCCACCACAACTCATCCGTAATCGCATAATATAGAAGGAATAAACTTAAAATGCTCATTATAATATTTTTCAAAGTTTCCTGGCTCTTTAGGGAAAGCCCTATAATGACTGCTCCCCACCCCAATAACAGAAGCTTATTTTGTTGAGTAAACCATGTCCCATCTAAGAAAGACAAAAAATTCACATCTAAAAAGTATGTAGCTAAAGACAGGATTATTAATGCTCCACCGACAAATGCCCCACATTTTTTTATTAGTTTAGCTGTCTTAGTTACACGTTTATTCAACAGGTTATTTCCGTCCAAATCAGGAGCAAGGGAGGCCACGCCTGATGCCGCTAAAATGACAGGTATCATTTCAAGTGGCTGGCCAACAGACGCCACCGCTCCTATTCCTAACCCTATTGTTAAATGAGTTCGCCCTTTCACACTGTCACCTCTTTGTTGTTATGTTTCTTTGAGGTTATCGCAAACTCTCGAAAATATGTAGCTTAACTAACTTCCTCGCACCTTTACGGCAAAAATATAAAAAAGAGGTTTCCCTCTTTGAATATAAAAGATAAAGGTAATTTTCTGTAAGTTTAGGCTGAAATGAAAAGTTTTAGTAAACCTCTACCTTTAATACTAATTGTATAGTTCCACTACTTACATTACAATTGTTATCTTTAGTTCTGGATAGGCTGCACTAAGTTGGACAGATAAAATAAGGGCTTATAAACTTTGACGATGAATTAAAGGAAGCGTGCTAAGCCTCAGCACCTTCTTAATTTCCACTCCCAGCTTGATATATTTGCATTTGATCCCCATCCATATCAGCTCAAAATCACACATTTTATAATTAGAATAAATAGTATAAATCCCTTTGCTTTCTACCTTGCCTCAGAAATCCATACTCCGCCGAAAATAGTTCTATGGACGGCACAAAGATAGGAAATACGCAACGCCCACGGTTGAGTTGTATTCATTAATTGAACAACTGCTTAAAGAAATCTATAAAGTTATTTTTAAGCGAAAGTATAGAGATACATCCGATGTGAATGTAATTCTTGATTTAGAGGACAAACTGGATGAGTATTTAACGTTCAAGAATAATACTGAAGTGTCGGCGGATCTCACAAGCTTTATTGTCCATGAAGAATTCTCTTTAAAGGCTGCGATGCAATCCTCGACAAAGTTATATGTGGGGGAATGCGAAAAGTGCAAAGACTAGAAAAGATCAAACACCTATGCAGAAGCACAATCGCTGGTCCGATGAATGGAAAATATAAGATCCTTTCGCATGTGCGGTAGTTCCCGGAAGCAAACGGCTAGGGACAGGGGCGATGGCAGATGGAACAGCTATCAGTCGACGGATTCGTTCTTCTGATTGAAAAGGAAATCGGCCGTTTAAAAGCGAATAATCATTTAGGCGGCTATTACTACGAGTCAATTCAAGACAAGGTAAAACGAGAGGCCACCGAGGATTCCGTGATTGAAACAAAATAGGGAGGAGTATGCATTATGTCAGAGATAAAAACGAAAACCAAACGGGAAACAACCATTTCGAAAGGCATTTCATTCGGTTCAGCTCTAGCGATTGCCATCTCATGGAGTGTACATAAATCAATTATATGGGCATGCATACACGGATTATTTAGCTGGCTTTATGTGATTTACTATGCATTTACACGGTAAAAGTGGTCAACTATAAACGTTTGGGCGGACAACAAGAAAAGACATGACCTGGAATTTTAACGGGTTCGGAACAAAGAAAGAAAGCAGTAAACAACAACACTTTTGGAGGTGCAATTAGCAGACTGATTAGCATCTCCCTTTTTTATTGTTATACCAGCTTTTGCAGCGTTTTAGATATCCTTTTATCGTATTAATTAGCAGTAGAATTCGATGTGCCACATAAATTTATACGATGATGTTACATCGCCACTTTTTGTTTTATTAGCGTTCATTAAATGGCTTTAAACCAACAAAACACAAATACTAATTTGTATATCATTTACATAACGAAAAAGGTTTCCCGGAAAAAGTAAAAGCGCCTCAAATCCTTGATACGAAAGGATTTGAAGCGCTTTTCTGTTGGTTCAAACTTATTCTATCTGAACCTTGATACGTCCCAGGAGGGATTCGAACCCCCGACCGACGGCTTAGCTTACCACTATAGTTTTCACTACCTGCATTTGCAGTTTGCTGGTCTGGACTATAACTTCACCATTTCAGGTGCGACACGTTTAGTCTCTACGGAACCTCACGATAATCACTAGCATATTTAATATTAGCTATTTGATTATTCTTCGGTGTCTCTACCCTCAAGCTTAATGATTTATTAGACATTTTAGGGTTGAAATAATAGCATTCATCTGTATCCGGACAATAAACACAATATATGTCTATTTCATCCTTATTTACATCAGATGAAAAGATACCTTTTGTACTTGAATGTACCGAACGGAATCTAATTTCTAAAATCCCTTTAATATTTACCTCTCTATATTTAACCTGCACTCTTTTAAATTCACCATCTTTATAAATAACTAAATCAAACGGTGCATGTTCGGTATGAGGTAATAATATCATATAACCCTTTGTATATAAATCGACTTGAGCCTTCAAGACTCCTAAATCTCCCTTAGTTTTTGTGTGATGATCCATAAGATTCACTACTTCCGGAAAATCGTAAGTTTCCTCGGTATTACCATCAGCATAATCTGTTAAGGCTTCACCGATACGGTGTCGTCCACTTTATAGGTTCTCTTTCCCTATAAAGGCTCCTATTAACTTAAAGGCCGTTGCTCTATCCAGCTGAGCTACTGAGACAGTTTGTTTTCCATAACCATGATATGAAAGACAATTATTATTATATGCCAGCAGCAAACAAAAGTCAATATACTTTTTGATAAAAATACAGCCAACTTAATAATTCAACTATTCATGCTTTTTGCGCTTAAATAAACCCCTCTCCCCTCCTGCATCGCCCATAAAATGCGTTGCAGCACATCCATTTCTTCAGGTGCATTCCAGCTAAAAAGCGCTAGGATCTGATGAGGTAGAGCTGATATACCGTATAGAAACGGGGCTCACGAAAAAAAGAGGCAGCCACGTTGAAACCGCCCAAACGGCCATTTGTCGAATTTGATATACAACTTAAAAATAAATAAGTGAAAGACGCGTAGAAATCTCTGATTGGCACTTATCGCAAATTAAGTCGTATATGGATGTCTCCAAATAGCCTAAATGAGGACAAAAATATGACGTCGGAAAAGTGAGCCCGTCTATTTTTCCTTGTAGACCCGCCGCTGCGGGCACGAATGACCAGACACCAGGATGGTCAGTGTTGGTCGAGTCGACGTTCTTTTTCCGAAAAAACCAGCACCAAACTCCCCTTTTTCATCGCAAAATCACCAAGTCCATCGAGCGTTGATTATCAAAACCTTCATTACGCCGTCTATATTTTATGCCAAAAACAACCCGCTTTATTCCAAAAAGTTGGAATAAAGCGGGCTTTTTAGCGTTCAAAACGAAATGTTTTCAACAGCTCATTGTCATCCGTATAGCAGTTCATCACGTAGCTGTCTGATTGGATGTCAACGACGACGAATGTCTTCTCCGCGCGGCCGCGTGGCTTCAGCAGGCTGCCTGGGTTGATGAAGAGCGTGTCGTTGATCTTTTCTGCACCGAGCACATGGGAATGGCCGAAGCAGCAGATGTCGGCGCCGAGTTCCTTCGCCCGGTATGTAAGCGACAGGATTGATGACTTGACGTTGAATAGGTGGCCGTGTGTCACGAATACGGTCGTGTCCCCTACCTGGAATACCTTTTCTTCGGGAAAATCTGTACCACGGTCGCAGTTGCCGCGTACGCGCTCGATGCCTTGCAGCGCCTGATGGTCATACGGCAATTCGCTATCTCCGCAATGGGCCACTGCATCCGCGGCAGGATGAAAGCTCCGCACCCTGTCGATCACTTCTGCATCACCGTGTGTATCACTCATGATTACCAGTTTCATTACCGTATGCCCCCTTCTTACTTCAGTAACGTCGGCAGTAGGTCTGCCAGCTTACGAATCGCGTTTCCGCGGTGGGAAATCGCGCCTTTTTCCTCCGGCGTCAGCTCTGCCATCGCACGGTTTAGTGCCGGCACGAAGAAGATCGGGTCGTAGCCGAAGCCGTTCGTTCCGCGCTTTTCTTCCAGGATGACGCCTTCACAGGAGCCGAAGACCGTTGTCGTCTCTAAATTCGGGCCTGCAATCGCAAGGGCGCACATGAAGCGTGCCGTGCGTTTCTCCTCCGGCAGTCCTTTCAGGTTTTCAAGCACTTTGACGATGTTCGCCTCATCGTCATGGTCTCCTGCATAGCGTGCCGAGTAGACCCCTGGCGCGCCGTCTAGCGCGTCTACGGCCAACCCTGAATCATCTGCAATGACGATTGTTCCGAGCGCCTTAGAAAGCGTCTCAGCCTTTAATACGGCATTTTCTTCAAATGTTGTGCCCGTCTCCTCTATCTCCATATCAGGAGCGACGTCAAACATTGTCACGACCTCATAACCGAGCGGCGTAAAGAGTGCCTCGAAGTCCTTCGCCTTCCCTTTGTTTTTCGTTGCGATGACGACCTGCTTCATCCTATGCTTCCTCCTTTGATCCGACAAGGGCCGCCAGCTCACCAAGCGCTTCCTTCTGGATGGCAATCAGCTGGGCGATGCCTGCTTCTCCGAGGCCTAGTAGCTCATTCAGTTCCTCACGTGAGAATGTTGCTTCCTCGCCTGTTCCCTGCAGCTCGACAAAGCGCCCCTCGCCTGTCATGACGATGTTCATGTCAACTGCGGCATCGACGTCTTCCACATAGTTCAAATCAAGGACAGGTCCGATTTCCTCGATGATGCCTACGCTTGTCGCAGCCAGGTAATCCACAATCGGGAATTTGGCAAATGGCTTTTCAGCACCCAGCTTGGCGATGGCCTGTGTCATCGCGACGAATGCGCCTGTAATGGAAGCCGTGCGTGTGCCACCGTCCGCCTGGATGACGTCACAGTCGATCCAAATCGTTTTTTCACCCAATGCCTCCAGATCGACGACGGCGCGTAGAGCACGGCCGATCAGGCGCTGGATCTCCATCGTGCGGCCGTTTACCTTGCCGCGTGAAGATTCACGTTGTGTACGTTGTGCAGTCGCTCTCGGGAGCATAGAATACTCTGCCGTAATCCAACCCTTGCCTTGTCCGCGCAGGAAGCTTGGTACTCTTTCTTCGACTGTCGCTGTACAGATGACCTTCGTGTTTCCGACCGTAATCAGGACGGAGCCTTCCGGATGCATTAAATAGTTATTTTCAATATGAACTGGACGTAATTCGCCTGCAGCTCGGTTATCATGTCTTGTCATGGTTGACCTCCTCGTAATTCTGCCCCTTATCTTAACATAATTTCTAGGGGCAAAAAAGGTGAAAGGACCAGATTACCACCGAAATGGCCTATCTCCCACAAAACAGATTGCCGGATTTCTCTCCGCCTAAAAAAGCCCAGCCGCATATGCAGCCGGGCTTATCCTTAAAATTGTATACGCTGGATGTCCAAATCCTCCTGCTCCAGCCAGCGCTCGGCAATCGAACGGAAAATCGGCACCGAACCGGAAACAAAGAACTTATGCTCAGGAGGTGTCGGATCTTTCCGTAGTTGATGGTTAAACGCCAGGATGGCCTCCGCATCCCGGGCCGTTTCCTCCGCCGACGAAACGACATGTACATCCTCCCCTACAGTCGCTTCAATCTGCTTTTGCAGGATCGGATAATGTGTACAGCCCAAAATCACCGTATCAAAACGCTCTTCCTCCAACGGCTTGAGCCCATTGGCCACCAGGTCATACGAGAACTGCCCTTCATACTCGCCGCTTTCTACAAGCGGCACGAATGTAGGGCATGCAAGTGGTATTACTTTTGCTTTTGTGCTCAATGAATGGATGGCCTGTTCATAAGCGGCACTTTTCACCGTGCCTTCTGTTGCAAGGACAACGATTTCATTGTGCTTCGTATTTTTGATTGCCGCCCGCGCGCCGGCATTGATTACACCAAGCACCGGGAACGGCATATTTTCCTGCAGGCCTTCAAGCGCCACGGCTGTCGCCGTATTGCACGCAATGACCAGCATCTTGACATTCATGTTCTCCAGCGCCTTTGCCATCTGCCACGTAAATGTACGCACTTCCTGCTTTGGGCGGGGGCCGTATGGGCAACGCGCCGTATCTCCAATATAATAAATTATTTCATTCGGCAAAAGCTCCATAATTGCTTTTGCTACTGTTAAGCCGCCAACACCTGAATCGATAACACCAATCGGGGCATTCACATTTACCGCCTCAATCCTATTTCATTAATAAATGCAATTTTTGTAGTAGTTGTAGTAGATTCTGCGCCTCATCCGTCTCAAAATGCGCCAATAGCTCCCGAAGGTAATCCTGGCGTTTTTCAATCACTTCCTGAATGATGCGCTCCCCTTCTGAAAGTAAGTGAATGCGAACGACACGACGATCCTGCTCATCCCGAACACGCTGCACCAGCTCACTCTTTTCCATACGGTCGACAAGGTCCGTCGTCGTACTGAATGCGAGGTACATCTTGTTCGATAAATCCCCGATTGTCATATCTCCAGACTCATGTAACCACTGCAAAGCCACAAATTGCGGAGGTGTAATCGTATAATTACTTAGAATTTCACGACCTTTTTGTTTGATCAAATGTGAAATGTAACGTAGCTCTTTCTCCAATGATGCTACAGATTCAACGCTGTGTTTACTGTTGTCTTTCATCTGGCCCATTCACTCCTCAAAATGTTCATACATCTATTTTGAAGTGTTTTTGGGCAAATAGCAAGCCTGCATTCAGTTTAAAGACAATTCTTGAAGCCGTAGCAATTCAACAAGCGCTTGTGTCCTACTAGACACACCCAATTTTTGGATTGTATTGGAAATATGGTTCCGCACTGTTTTCTCGCTAATTTGTAGCTTTTCGGAAATTTCCTTTGTTGAATAATCTTCAATCAGCAGCTGGAAAATTTCGCGCTCCCGTTTCGTTAAAAGAAAGCCTGACTGCTGGCTACTCATTTAGCAACAACCTCCCATCCTCTTCCTTGTACAGTATGTCAAAGTTGGCATGAGGTGAGGGCATTTTCACTATTTCCTGAGCAATAATTCTTTCTCTTTTTCCTCGAAAGGTACGGACTTCCCGTTTTTACCATCAATTTGAACAATCGTGCCTCTTGCCGTGAAAACAATCTCGTCTTTTTCATTTTTACCCATGTAGTGGATATCTATGGAGCTGCCTCCGACATGCGCGATTTTTACATATACTTTGATCTTTTCATCGAAATACATCTGACGGACATAATCACATTGGAGGTCAGCCACAACTGGAATGTTCCCTTCCTTGCTCATGAGTCCGATTGATTTCAAATATTCAATACGTGCGTGCTCCAAATATGTAAACACGACTGTGTTATTGACGTGCCCGAACATGTCCGTTTCCGAAAAACGCACCTGCACCTCAACGGAAAATGTAAATTCACTAGCCCAAGCTTGTGGGTCTTCAATATATTGTGCCTTCATGTTACCCCTCCTGATTCGACTGACATTCCACTCCATCCCCACGGAATGAATACCCATTCATTATACCACGGAATCATTATAGGAAGATACTTTTTATTCCAGTAAATGACCAGATTCCTTTCCAATGATTCATGGACAAATATTCATCATTTAAAAAGATTCTTTCTCAAAGACTGGGTGATGCCTTCAGGCGTGCAGAATGGTTGGAATAGATCAGGAGGGACTTTTAATTTACGGTATATTCTATGAAGGAAGCTTCTTGTAACGTAGGCGGTGATGTGAAGGATATGTTTGAGCTGGCGGCCCAAAACCAAATCAAAAAACCTGGAGGAAATAAATCCTCCAGGCCATTTTTATATTTAGTCAACCATGTGGTCAGAACCGAAGAAGTTTCTGAACATTTGAACTGTTGTCGCACGGTTAAGTGATGCAATCGATGTTGTCAAAGGAATACCTTTTGGACATGCAGCAACACAGTTTTGTGAGTTACCACAGTTCGCAAGACCACCGTCGCCCATGATTGCAGCTAGACGCTCGTCTTTGTTCATGGCACCAGTTGGATGTGTGTTGAACAGACGTACTTGTGATAATGGTGCTGGACCGATGAACGAAGCACCTTCAGATACGTTCGGACATGCTTCCATACATACACCACAAGTCATACATTTAGATAATTCGTAAGCCCATTGACGTTTGCGCTCCGGCATACGTGGACCTTCACCTAAATCGTACGTACCATCGATTGGAACCCAAGCTTTTACTTTCTTAAGTGCGTTGAACATGCGGCTGCGGTCAACCTGTAAGTCACGTACTACCGGGAAAGTAGCCATTGGTTCTAAACGGATTGGTTGTTCTAATTTATCTACTAAAGCGGAGCAAGATTGTTGTGGACGGCCGTTGATGATCATCGAGCACGCACCACAAACCTCTTCCAGACAGTTCGAGTCCCAAGTGACAGGGGTTGTCTTTTTACCGTCCGCAGTAACAGGATTTCTTTGGATCTCCATTAAAATTGAGATTACGTTCATACTGGGACGGTAAGGCACTCGGAATTTCTCCCAACGGCTTTGACCGTTTTCAGTATCTTGACGAAGGATCTCAACATCTACCATTCTGCCAGTGTTAGCTGTTGTTTCCATGTTTAAGTCTCCTCCTCTTATGCTGAGTAGTCACGTTTACGTGGCGGAATCAACGAAACGTCTACCTCTTGATAAGAAATAATTGGCTCACCTGTAGCAGGATCAAATTTCGCCATAGTTGTTTTTAAGAAGTTCTCGTCATCACGTTCCGGGAACTCAGGTTTGTAGTGAGCACCACGTGATTCATTACGCAGTAAAGCACCTTTTGTCATAACTTTTGCAAGGTATAGCATGTTCTTTAACTGGCGTGTGAAGTGAGCACCTTGGTTTGACCAACGTTGTGTATCGTTGATGTTGATGTGGTTCCAGCGCTCTTGTAGTTCTGTAAGCTTTTCGTAAGTTTTTTCTAGACGGTCGTTATAACGTACTACCGTCATATTGTCAGTCATCCACTCACCAAGCTCTTTGTGTAATAAGTATGCGTTTTCAGTTCCTTCCATTTTAAGGATTGATTCCCACTTCTCAGTCTCTTCTTTTACGCGAGCTTCGAAGATTGATTCTGGAAGGTCTTCCGCATGCTTTTTAAGGCCCTTGATATATTTAACAGCGTTTGGTCCTGCAACCATACCACCGTAAATTGCTGAAAGTAGAGAGTTTGCACCAAGACGGTTTGCGCCATGTTGTGAGAAGTCACATTCACCAGCCGCAAATAAACCTGGGATTTCCGTCATTTGGTCATAGTCAACCCATAATCCACCCATTGAATAGTGAACCGCCGGGAAGATTTTCATTGGTAACTTACGAGGATCGTCCCCTACGAATTTTTCGTAGATTTCGATAATTCCTCCTAGTTTGATATCCAATTCGTGCGGATCTTTATGAGAAAGATCTAGGTATACCATGTTTTCGCCGTTGATACCAAGTTTTTGGTTTACACATACGTCGAAGATTTCACGAGTTGCGATATCACGTGGTACCAGGTTACCATAAGCTGGGTATTTTTCTTCCAGGAAGTACCAAGGCTTACCGTCTTTATACGTCCAGATACGACCACCTTCACCACGAGCAGATTCTGACATCAGACGGTTTTTGTCGTCGCCAGGGATCGCTGTTGGGTGAATTTGAATCATTTCACCATTTGCATAAGAAGCACCTTGTTGGTACACGATCGATGCTGCTGAACCAGTGTTGATTACGGAGTTCGTTGTTTTACCGAAGATGATACCAGGACCACCTGTTGCCATGATGACTGCATCAGCGCGGAATGCACGGATTTCCTCTGTTTTTAAATCTTGTGCTACGATACCGCGGCAAACACCTTCGTCATCAAGCACTGCACCAAGGAATTCCCAGTGCTCATATTTTGTTACAAGACCAGCTACTTCGTGTGAACGAACCTGCTCATCTAGTGCATATAAAAGCTGTTGACCAGTCGTTGCACCGGAGAATGCTGTACGGTGCATCAATGTACCGCCGAAACGACGGAAGTCAAGCAGACCTTCTGGCGTACGGTTGAACATTACACCCATACGGTCCATTAAGTGGATAATACCAGGGGCTGCATCACACATGCCCTTAACTGGTGGTTGGTTCGCAAGGAAGTCCCCACCGTATACTGTATCGTCAAAGTGGATCCATGGAGAATCCCCTTCACCTTTTGTATTTACTGCGCCATTAATTCCGCCCTGCGCACATACAGAGTGTGAGCGCTTTACCGGAACCAATGAGAATAATTCAACTTCAGTGCCTGCTTCGGCAGCTTTAATCGTTGCCATCAAGCCTGCAAGACCCCCGCCGACAACAATTACTTTGCTTTTTGCCATGATTGATTCTCACTCCTCTAACATTACTTTAACAAGTCATGCATTATGTAGCATATTTATATAGTAAGCTACTAAACTAAATTATACGAATGAAACGATTGCTACTACACCAATGATTGATAGGATGACGAAGAATGCCATCGTGATATAAGTCGCAACGCGTTGTGATGAAGGCGATTGAGTGATACCCCAGCTTACTAGGAAAGACCAAATACCGTTCGCCAAGTGGAATGTAGCGGATAAAATACCTACAATGTAGAAGCCAAGCATCCATGGATTGTCCACGATTTCTACCATCATATTGAAGTCGACATCAGCTCCAAGTGCCTTTTGGACACGTGTTTGGAAAATATGCCATGCAACGAAGATTACTAGGAAAATACCAGTAAAACGTTGTAGAGCGAACATCCAGTTACGGAATGTGCTGAAGCGCTTTACATTGTGTCTCGCAGTGAATGCGATATAGATTCCGTAAAACGCGTGGAACATTAATGGAATATAAATGATAATCCATTCCATTGCTAACAATAATGCATGTGGGACTAATTCCATAACCCCAATTGAATCATTGTAGACGTCTTCACCGCCAACCGCAGTGAAGTTCAGTGATAAGTGGAACACCAGGAACAGACCTACCGGAATTACCCCAAGTAGGGAATGTAAGCGGCGCCATAAAAACTCACGATCTTTCGACAAGATTGTTACCCCCCTTAGTACTTGAAATATACCCATCAATTGTCATTACTTTGTAATTTTAACGCATTGACTGTATATTTCATCATGGTACAATATTATAACATGTCCATTGTACTCTCTGAATTTACAAGCGTCAAGGCACTCTGGATTATTTATCCTTCACTAAAAAAGAACAAACCCGCTGCTTAATGTATGGTTTTTCAGCATGAGTTTGTTTTACTTGATAATTAATCTAAAAAATAAGAAAATTTGGAAAGGTGTTTTATTGATGTCTGAGCAAAATACGAAAACGATTCCAACATTTGGATACGAGCTGATCCGCGATAATATATTACGTACCATCCTCGGAAAACATGAAGAAGACGTGCTCTACTGGGCGGGAAAAGAACTGGCTCGGAAGTTTCCCCTGTTTACGCTGGATGAAGCTCCGCTATTTTTCGAACAAGCCGGGTGGGGTATTTTGTCAGTTGAAAAGCAGGATAAAGACGAAATAATATACGTACTAAGCGGAGATCCAGATACTTTGAAACTGGAGGAGCGCTGCTTTAAAATCGAGGCAGGCTTCCTTGCAGAGCAAATCCAGAAAATAAATGGCTTCCTCACTGAATGCTACGAAGAAAAGAACAGCAAGCAGGGCGTCATCAAGTTCATCATAAAATGGGATTTGAAAGAGCCTGTCCGCTAAATCTTACAAACAGGATGGAGTGCCCGGAAATCGGGATGGCGCCCCATCCTTTTTATCCCTTAGAAAAGCTACCTCTAGAAACTCAACTGGAACTCATCGTGCAGGGCATTCGCCGCCCTTACCATCTCTTCCTGCGGCACCACGACCGACACCTTGATGTCCGATGTACTCACCATCTTCACCCGAATCCCTTCCTGGGACAACCTCGCAAACATCCGGGCTGCTACACTTGGACGGGACACCGTGGTCGCACCGACAATCGACACCTTTGCCAGCCCCACTTCAAAATCCGCAAAACTGAAGCCGAGCGACAATTTACTTGATTCTAGTACACGGAGGGCTTCCGCAAACCCCTCCTTTTCAAGGGAGAAGGAGATGGTCGGCTTGACACCGTCTATAATCGCCTGTCCAATGATCTCCACATTTATGCCATTCTCCGCCAAGGCTGTAAATAGTTCTGCCAGTGCCGCTTGTTCATAGGAATCATAGCCGACGGTCAGACGAATCACATCCGCCTCATACGCTACACCTCGCACCACAAAATTCTGTTCCATTTCCTGTTCCCCCTTTAACAATGTTCCTTCAGCATTCTTACTAATGGTGCTGTTCATCCTGCTACATCCCTTTCCATATAAAAAGCGGCCCTCCACATATGTAGAGAGCCGCCTCAATAAACGTAATCAACCTGTTCGTCGAGATAGCTCTCCAGAAAACATGCCCTGTCCAGGCATTTTCTGACAGTCCTGCATCTCTTAAATGCAGAACCAGCAGCTGATTGGAACAACAATCAACCACTTCGGCAGTTTTCCCTTTCCCGCCTGGTCACCGGAGTTGCCCCTCCTCGCAAACGGTACTGTTGAAACCTGCACCTCTATCTGTTTTCGCTATGAAATTCTGTTGTAAGCGTAGCACACACCTACTCGTTTTTCAATCCATTTTTTTGAAAATGTTGATGGATGTTATACGCCTGTTTCTGCGGCATGCCAGCTTCCAGCAGCTGATCGATGCTCGCCTCCCGTACCTTCTTCACTGAACCGAAATGCTTCAGCAGCTGCTGTTTCCGCTTCGGTCCGACCCCTTCAATCTGATCGAGTACCGACTGGATGGCATTTGTTTGGTGCTGCTGACGCAGGAAGGTGATGGCGAATCGGTGCACCTCGTCCTGGATGCGCTGCAACAGGTAGAACCCGTCGCTCGTCCGCTTCATTTCCACCGGTACCGGTGGGTCACCAAACAATAGCTGCGAGGTATTGTGCTTCTCGTCCTTTGCAAGCCCCGCAATCGGAATGACAAGCCCCAGCTCGTTCTGCAGCACGCTTCTCGCCACCTCCATCTGTCCCTTCCCGCCATCGATGATGATCAGGTCAGGCAGAGGCAGGTTTTCCTTCAATACGCGTGTATAGCGGCGGCGGATCACTTCCTCCATGGCGCCGTAATCATCGTGTTTAGCTGCTTCCCGCGTTTTGTATTTGCGGTACTCCTTCTTCGCCGGCTTGCCATCGATGAACACGACCATCGCCGAAACCGGGTCCGCTCCGTGCATATGGCTGTTGTCAAACGCTTCGATGCGGAGAGGGGTGGAGATGTTCAATGCATCGCCGAGCGCCTCGCATGCGCCCACCGTCCGTTCCTCCTGGCGTTCAATGAGCTGGAACTTTTCATGAATGGCAATCTGGGCGTTTTTCGTCGCCATTTCCACCAGCTCGCGTTTCTGCCCGCGCTTCGGAATGATGACCTTTACGTCGAGGAGCTTTTCAAGCAGCGTTTCATCGATATTGTTCGGAATGAAGATCTCCTTCGGCTTCAAATGCTGGGGCGAGGCATAGAAACGACCGACATACGTCAAAAATTCCTCTTCCGGGTCCCCATAGATCGGGAAGATGGAAACGTCGCGTTCAATCAGCTTCCCTTGACGTACAAAGAATACCTGCACACACATCCAGCCCTTTTCCACCGCATAGCCGAACACATCGCGATTCGATAAATCCCCCGTCACGATTTTTTGCTTCTGCATGACCGTTTCGATATGGGCAATCTGGTCACGAAGCTCTTTCGCCCGTTCAAACTCGAGCTTTTCGGCGGCCTCCAGCATTTTGGCTTCGAGCTCCTTTTTGACCTCTTCATAGCCGCCCCCGAGGAATTTCGCAATTTCCTCGATCATTTCGTCATACACCTGCTTGTCGATATCCTTCACACAGGGTGCCAGACACTGTCCCATATGGTAATACAGGCATACCTGGTTCGGCAGATGCGTACATTTCCTGAGCGGATAGATGCGGTCGAGCATCTTGCGTGTTTCATTCGCAGCGAATGCATTCGGATACGGACCGAAATAGCGTGCCTTATCCTTTTTGATCTTACGCGTCGTAATGATGCGCGGGTACTTTTCATTTGTTATCTTGATGTACGGATACGTCTTGTCGTCCGTTAGCATGATATTGTATTTCGGATCATGGAGCTTGATGAGGTTCAGCTCCAAAATGAGCGCTTCCAGATTGCTTGATGTAACGATGTATTCGAAGTCCTCGATCTCGCTCACAAGCCGCGCCGTTTTGCCGTCATGGCTGCCTGTAAAATAGGAGCGCACACGGTTTTTCAGGATTTTTGCCTTTCCGACATAGATGATCGTCCCTTGACGGTCCTTCATCAAATAGCACCCGGGCTCATCCGGGAGAATGGCTAATTTATTTTTAATAATCTCATTCATCTTATCACCCGAGTTTTTTTGGTATAGGTCCATTATAAGGCAACAAAAATAACCGAGCACGCGTTTGCACTCGGCCTATCTGCATAAATAAAAGGTGCAGACGGCCTCACTATGGAACACCGTCTACACCTGATGGAATGGAAAATTATTTGTTGTCGTTGATGAAGTCTACCAACGCTTCTTTTGGCATGAAGCCAGCAGTTTTTGCTTTCAGTTCGCCATCTACGAATAAAAGTAATGATGGGATCGACATGATGCCGTATTGACCAGCAGTACCTTGGTTGTTATCTACATCAACTTTCACGATTTTCACTTCGTTGCCGATTTCTGAATCCAATTCTTCAAGTACTGGAGCGATCATTTTACATGGTCCGCACCATGCTGCCCAGAAGTCTACCAATACTACGCCGTTTGCGATTTCTTGTTGGAAATTTGAATCTGTACCTTGTACAATTGCCATAATAAACAGCCTCCTTCATATTACATCTTTTTGTAGTATAGCATGTTCATTTTAGAAATTGGAACCATTCTGCCTGTGTTTGCGCTTTTTTGCAAACTCTCCATAATGATTGAGGATCACATCCATCTCCCTGTGTATCTGTAAACTTCCCGTTCTCATTTCTTTTTCAAACCTCTCTTTACTCCCAGGAATATTTTCTCGCAGCCACAGACTACCATTCACAACAAAAAGAAGCGGCCCGATTGCGAATCGAACCGCCCCTTCACATGTCTATCGCATCTAGCGTCGGCAAGGGGACGTCTAGTTATCGTCAGCCCGCCTTCTCCTTCAGCTTTATCGACAGGTATTTGCGTGCATCGGCCGTC
>JBJEFP010000101.1:0-1995 GCA_051874195.1 Lysinibacillus sp.
TTGAGGAGCCGAAAAAATGAAAAAATCGATGAGCAATGGCTTGTTTTTTTCATTTGTCTGTTTAGTAGGTATTATTTTAGCTGTCCTAGGCTTTGTAATAGGTCAGCTTTTTCCTTTTTATGCCGAATCTTATATTAATGAAAATACCGAACAGGCCCAGCAACGGATGCTGCAAGTGGTGGAAGAACGCGAAATAGAGTTGAGCTATGCGGAGGAGCAGGCATTACTGGAGACATATGGCTTACAGATTGAAGAGGATTTCGTCAATGAAATGAAGGCCAGGCTAGTGCTTGTATTGTTGTTTCTAATGGCCATTTCGTTTTTATTGATTAGCATCGTGACGAAAAAAATGATTCAGAACTTTGTGGAACCGATAGAAAATGTGACGAGGACGGCACATGAGCTGGCGGTAGGCAATTATCGGGCAAGGGCATTTGCCAATGGTCCCAAGACGGTCGTGGAGCTCCGCGATTCCATCAATATTCTGGCCAAAAACCTTCAGAATATCACAAAAACACGAGAGATAGAGGAAGAGCGTCTGAAAACATTGATTGAAAACATGGGGAGCGCGCTGCTGATGATTGATCGCGGAGGGCATGTATCCATCGTCAATAAGGTGTTTTTGGAGAGATTTGGCTATCGATATGATGAAGTACAGGAAAAGAGCTTCCTGTCCCTTCATTTACCACCGGAGCTGGAAGTGTTCATCGACCATGTCTTCCTGACCGAGATGCCGTACCGCAAGCAGCTTGAAATGGAGGTCCAGCAGGAAATCACCTACAAGCTCGCATACGGAGCTCCAGTAGTAGGAGAGCACGGTCGCTGGCTGGGAGTAGTGATTGTCATGCATGATGTATCGGAGCTCATCCGTCTAGAACAGATTCGGAAGGATTTTGTGGCAAATGTGTCCCATGAGCTGCGGACGCCGGTTACATCCATTAAAGGGTTTTCGGAAACATTGCTGGACGGAGCCTATAAGGATGAAGCGATGGCATTGTCCTTTTTGGAAATTATCCATCAGGAGAGCAATCGCCTGCAAATGCTCATCCAGGATTTGCTGGAACTTTCAAAGATAGAACAGCACGGCTTTTCTGTGGATATTATACCGACTAATCTACAGGAAGTGCTGATGAGGGCGGCGGAGTTGACGGCCCAGCGCCTAGAAGAGAAGAACATGCAATTCAAGGTTGATTTCGCTGGAGATGTAGTTGTACAAGGGGATGCGAACCGCCTTATGCAAATTTTTACCAACCTCATTTTCAATGCCATCATGTATTCGCAGGAAGGGACGACTGTCACCATCCGTTTATTTGAACGGAAAGAATGGGGCGTTGTTGAAATCATTGATGAAGGAATTGGCATCCAGAAGAGTGAAATTCCCCGTGTATTCGAACGCTTTTACCGGGTGGACCGCGCACGCAGCCGGGATTCGGGCGGCACGGGGCTCGGTCTCGCTATCGTAAAGCACTTGGTTGAAGCCCACCATGGGAAAATCCAGGTGGAAAGCGAGGTGGGGAAAGGGACGACAATGCGCGTAATGCTTCCTCTTCACAAGTCTTAACATGAAATTTACAATAGCGAAACGCTACGTTAAAAGACGGGGGTTATAGTAGGCTTAGAAACCCCCATGTTTCGAATAAGTCAATGACTCCACCCAAATCACAGATTTGGATGGAGCTTGTAACTACCCAGTAGTCCCAGCTCTCTTTTCGAGCTCCTACCTTTGATCGCCCAACCAAAAGAAAGGCGTGGTGTTACATCGCGGGCATATTGACGAATACCCTATCTATTCAGCTTGCTGGATAGATACTCTAGCAAGGTACTCCATTCCCTTATGATAGAGATTCATCGCTCCGATGCGGTCGTCATTGGAACGATACCCGCACTTCTTACAACAGAATGTGTGGGTCTTTTTGTTGCGGTTTGCTTTAGCGGTATGGCTGCATTTTGGGCACATTTGAGACGTAAATTTAGGGTCTTCCAAGAGAACCTTTG
>JBJEFP010000102.1:0-7416 GCA_051874195.1 Lysinibacillus sp.
GTAATCCCCTTTGTTTATTATAAATCTGTCTGGCCCGTCGTGAACCAGTCCTGTACATTCCATACTTTCGTCGCCAGGCCTTCATAGAAGTCCGGCTCATGGGATACGAGGACGATTGTTCCTTTGAACTCCTTCATGGCGCGCTTCAATTCCGCCTTTGCATCGACGTCCAAGTGGTTTGTCGGTTCATCGAAGATCAGCCAGTTTGCTTCATTCATCATCAATTTGCATAGGCGGACCTTCGCCTGCTCGCCACCGGATAATGAGTTCAGCGGACGCTGGATGTGCTCCGTCTTCAAGCCTGCACGTGCCAGGGCAGCCCGGACCTGTGCCTGCTCCATGGAAGGGAAGGCGTTCCAGACATCATCAATCGGTGTGATTTTTTCCGCCTTCACTTCCTGTTCGAAGTAGGAAGGGAACAGGTAGTCTCCGCGGATTACTTTCCCGCCAAGCGGATTGATCTTGCCGAGCATCGTCTTTAACAACGTCGATTTCCCGACACCATTCATGCCGACCAGTGCAATCTTTTCACCGCGTTCGATTTGGAATGTCAGCGGCGGCAATAGCGGCTTGTCCTTGTCGTAGCCGATCAGCAAATCTTCGGCTTCCACGACATAGCGGCTGGATGCACGCGCCTCCTTGAACCCGAATTCCGGTTTTACAGCTGTTTCAGGGCGCTCAATGCGCTCCAGGCGGTCAAGCTGCTTCGCACGGGACTTCGCACGGCCCGTCGTCGAGTAGCGCGCTTTGTTCTTGGCGATGAAATCCTCCTGCTTCTTGATGAATTCCTGTTGCTTTTCATAGGCATCAATATGCTGGCGCTTGTTGATTTCGGCAAGCTCCAGGAATTTCTCGTAGGTAGCTGTGTAGCGCGTCATCTTTGAAAACTCCAGGTGGAAGATGACGTCCACCACTTCGTTCATGAACTCCGTATCATGGGAAATCAGAAGGAATGCATGCGGATAGTTTTTCAGATAGTTTTTCAGCCAATTCACATGTTCTTCGTCCAAATAGTTCGTCGGCTCGTCCAATAACAGGACTTTCGGCTTTTCCAATAAGAGCTTTGCCAGCAGCACCTTCGTACGCTGACCACCCGATAGAGCCGCTACGTCACGATCTAGTCCAATAGCGTCCAGACCAAGTCCACGTGCCACTTCCTCGATTTTCATATCCAATGTATAGAAATCCCCTGCATCCAAGGCATCCTGAATCTCAGCCATATCCTCCAGCAGCTTCTCCAATTCCTCTGGCGTTGCTTCCGCCATCTTCATGGCGATGTCATTCAGCTCCTCTTCCTTTTTATAAAGGGGAAGGAAGGCATCGCGCAGGGCGTCTCGCATCGTGCGTCCCGCCGTCAGCACCGTATGCTGGTCGAGATAGCCGTAGTGCGTGCCGGGAAGCCATTCGACCTTTCCTGTATCGTGAATTGCCTGGCCTGTAATGATGCTCATTAATGTCGATTTCCCGACACCGTTCGCTCCGACCAGACCGATATGGTCGCCCTCGACCAGCCGGAATGATACATCTTTGAACAGCGTGCGGTCGCCAAAGGAATGCCCTAGATTTTCAACCGTTAAAATTGCCATATGTTCGTGTTCCTCCAATATTTCTTCATCTATTGTATTCATCAAAAAACTCGCGGTGCGTGGCCGCGAGCACAGTGGAATGTTATTTCAAAGCAATTTAGAACTCGGCTAACTGCTTGTTTAATTCTGCAAGTCGTGCTTCCATCTTTTCCAGGCGCTCCAAAGCTTGCTTGACGGATTCTGGATGCCCCACCGATTCAAGCTTCTCCATGTCCCCCTGCAAATTGATGTAGTCCATTTTCAATTCTGTAATCTGCTGCTGTACCTGTGCCTTCGTCTGCATGGAAACAAACACTCCTTTACGAAAAATATTCCGGCTTCTTTTTGAGAATTTCTGCTCTCTATTGTAGCACATGCGGATCCGATTTGAGAATGAAATGGTTTATCACATCAGCTGATGGTAGGGAAGGGAGGTTACTGCCGTGCCGGAGGGGTGAAAGGGCAATCGACTAACTGTATTTCATCACCGCTATAGCTGTGCCAGATGCCTGCCATAGGCCAGATCCAAAAGGAGGGCCTGCAGAATTTCATTGTTTCCTAAAATCTCGAGGGACTGCTGCTTTCGTACGGCACGCTCCCGGCGATGCTCATGCAGCAGCAGCTCCATGACGGCATTCTGGATGGAGGACTGCTTGATTTTACGTCCGAGCCCCAAATGGATGAAGCCGTTCATCTCCCGGGCGAATGCATGGGCAATCTCCCGTTCATGCTGGGCAAGGGTAATGCATGGGATGCCGATTGCCGCCACCTTGTAAGGCGTATAGTTGTTATTGCATACGACGATGTCCGCATCGTGCAGCAGCTCGTACAGCGCGTCGGTCTTTTTCACGATTTTTGCATTGCGCCGGCTCAGCAGCATCATCTGGAGGTCCCCTACAGGATGCTTATATTCATCGTCGATCGCCACGGAAATCCTTAACGGAATGTGGAGCTGGGTAAGGTGGCGCAGCGTACGATAGGTCAAGTTATGCTCGTCCCCATCCTCGAAAGCAATGACGATGTGCGGAGGGTGGTTATGAAAATGATTGCCCCGCATGACGGAGATTTCCCGGAGCTGATTGTTCACCGCAAACGCATAGCTGCCGGCCAGTGTATTGGCAGGTAGCATTTCGGCGGTTCCCAGCTCCTCGAATAGCGCCACGATATTGCAGTCGGCCAGTAGATTGCCGCTGCCGAAGTCATCGAAGTGGACCATCGTCTTGCAGAAAGGACGAAGCATTTCTACCTGTTCTGCAATCGTGTCTTTGCCATCCTGGATGATCAAATCCAAATCGAGGTTGCGGACCAGTTTGGCAAGCTCCTCGTATTTTTCAAATAAAACAGGCGTCAAGCCTAGTTCTTCAAAGCGTGTCAACGCATTCATATTGTTAGTTTTCACAAACATAAAAACAGATTCTTCATGTAATAGTTTACTTAGCAGCAGTGCCCGCTCGAGTGGATAAAGACCTTTAATAGGGCAATGCTCCACAACAAAAGCAATTTTCCTTTTTTGATTTGGCAAATTCATCGCATCCTTTCTCTCGCCTGTTCTTTTTAAAATATGGTGAAAAAATGGTAGTTATGTGTGAAAATGAAACAAAACTATAGAAAAGGAAAGAGGGACCTCCATATGGGAATGCGTTCAGCTATTGTAGTCGGGTCGACCGGGCTCGTCGGGTCGCACCTTGTCCGATTGCTCTGTGAAAGCGATGAATATGTTTCGGTTACGACACTTGCAAGAAGGAAACTAGGCTATGAACATAAGAAGCTAGTCGAGAGGATTGTAAATTTTGATGAGCTGGCAGAGGCGGATTTAGAGTTTGCCGATGATGTATTCTGCTGTCTCGGTACGACCATTAAGAAGGCGGGCACACGGGAGAATTTCGAAAAGGTGGATCTGGCATACCCATTACATATCGCCTCATTGGCTAAAAAGCGGGGGGTCCGGCATTTCATTGTCATTTCAGCCATGGGAGCGAATGAAAAGGCCCTTGCCTACTACAGCCGGGTGAAAGGTAAGCTCGAGAAGGAGCTAATCGCCATGGATTTTCCGCAGTTGTCCATCGTACGCCCGTCCCTGCTCGTCGGGAACCGGCAGGAGTTCCGCCTAGGTGAGAAGGCGGGGGAAATGGTGCTGAAAGTGATAAACCCAATCCTGATCGGCCCCTTGAAGGGAATGAGGTCGATCAAGGCGAGCCAGGTGGCGCTGGCCATGAAGGTCATTGCTCTGAACGGAGAGCAGAAAAAGGTGGCCGTCTACGACTCGGCACAGCTTGCGGCCATGCAGATGCCGGTAAGGGAGAACGGGGCAGGGGAATCACGGGACAATTTGTTCGACTGGCAAAAAGGAAAGGAAGAGGGTCTGGAGCCGGTGGACGAGGAAGTGGTGTTTGACCATGCGAAGCTAAAGGATAAGAGGGAAAGGGAAGGCGAGTAAGCCCGCTGCCTGTTGGCATAAACGAAAAGGCGGGTGGCAGGCATCGCCATCATCCACCAGGTACGTCTAAAGACTGAAATTGGCCTGTTTGTATATTCGGCGCTGCGCTTCTTCTGTTACAATATTATGTGAGTATACCAACTTTCGTAATTGATAAATGGAGGCAGGAGAATGATGAAAATTCTACTAGTCGACGGCACTGTATTCGGTCGTAAGACAGGTGCGGTCCTACAACAAGTTCAACGATATATTGCAGATCTCAGTACAGATCTAGAGTTAGAAATCCTTTACTTCAGCGATTTGAAGCATCAGATTTTAGATGGCAGTCCGCTGAATGACGATATGAAAATGATGATTCAGAAGTTTGAAGAGGCGGACGGCTACATCATCGCTTCCCCTATTTTCCAGGCATCCATCCCCGGTGTGCTGAAGAATGCTTTTGACATGATTCCTCCGAAGGCGCTGCGTTATAAGCCGGCTGCGATGGTAGGAAACGGTGGCACCTATCAGCACCACCTCGTCCTGGAAAATCAGTTGAAGCCAATCCTCGACTACTTCCGCTGCCTAGTGACGCCGAACTATGTATATACGCATGCGGACCATTTTGATGCGGAAAACAAGATTGTGGATGAAGAAATCCATGCACGCCTGAAAGAACTGGCACGTGTATTTGTCCAGTACTGCGAGATGAGCAAGGCCTTACAGCAAGAGCCGGCAAATGTGCAATAGGAATGAAGAAGAACCCCGCGGGAATAGACCGGCGGGGTTCTGTGATGAAATCGTTGTCCAACAGCCTCCTTGCTGGCCGTTAAGAGGAGGCACCGGGCAGCAACCGGCTCAAATTCGCCATTTCGATGGCCGATACGGCAGATTCATAGCCTTTATTGCCTGCCTTTGTACCGGCCCGCTCGATGGCCTGCTCGATGGTCTCGGTTGTGATGATGCCGAAGATGACCGGCACACCTGTTGATAGACCGACGCTTGCAATGCCTTTTGCAGCCTCGTTGCATACATAGTCATAGTGGGTTGTAGAGCCGCGTATTACTGTCCCGAGGCCGATGATGGCGTCATATTGGCCTGATTCCGCCATCTTCTTGGCGATGAACGGCACTTCGAATGCACCGGGCACCCACGCTACATCGATATCCTCTTGTGCCATGCCATGACGCTTCAATCCGTCCACTGCCCCGCTGAGCAGCTTTGCTGTAATGAATTCATTAAACCGGCCTACTACAATGCCGACCTTCAACCCTGTTCCAATTAATTGCGCTTCAAATGTTTGTCCCATCTCTTTTCCTCCTAGACGAAAATATGATTCATTTTTTGTTTTTTTACTGATAAATAGTATTCGTTTTCCGGTTCCGGCTCGATTTCCAGGGGAACCCGTTCAACGACTTCGATGCCGTATTGCGCCAAACCTTGGATTTTGGCCGGATTGTTCGTCATCAGGCGTACTTTTGTAATGCCTAAATCCCGCAGCATTTGCGCGCAAAGCCCGTAGTCCCGCATTTCTGCCGCAAAACCGAGCTTTTCATTCGCTTCGACTGTATCATAGCCCTGCTCCTGCAGCTCATAGGACTTTAATTTGTTCAGCAGGCCGATGCCACGCCCTTCCTGTGCCATATAGAGCACGACCCCGGCTCCTTCTTGCTGGATCATATGCAGCGCTTTATGGAGCTGGGGCCCGCAATCGCAGCGCTTCGAGTGGAAGATGTCTCCTGTCAGGCAGGCAGAATGAATGCGAACAAGAGGAGGCTCCTCCCCGGAAATGTTTCCGCTATAGAGCGCTACATGTTCCTTGTCATCGAGCAGGTTTGAATAGCCGACCATCCGAAAATCTCCGAAATTACTTGGTAATTGAATGCTTGCTTCCCGCGAGACTAAATGCTCCTTTTGATAGCGGTAGCGGATGAGGTCCGCAATCGTGATGATTTTCAAATCGTGCTGTGACGCGATTTCCATCAATTCAGGCACCCTTGCCATCTCGCCATTCTCCTTCATGATTTCGCAGATGACGCCGGCCGGCTGCGAACCGCAAAGGACGGCCAGGTCGACCGCCGCCTCGGTATGGCCGTTGCGGGCAAGGACGCCGTTTTCCTTCGCGATCAATGGGAAGACGTGTCCGGGACGCCGGAAGTCCGTGGGCGCCGAGGCGTCATCAAGCAGACGCAAAATCGTGTCGGAACGCTCGAAGGCACTGATGCCCGTCTCCGTTGTCTTATAATCGATGCTCACCGTGAAAGCCGTCTGATGGTTGTCCGTGTTGTAGCCG
The DNA here is from genome assembly GCA_051874195.1 of Lysinibacillus sp. Classification (GTDB taxonomy): domain Bacteria; phylum Bacillota; class Bacilli; order Bacillales_A; family Planococcaceae; genus Lysinibacillus_B. The sequence continues at coordinate 6,275 of JBJEFP010000102.1, forward strand.
ACCATCGGATGCAATGCCAGGCGTTCGGCGATGGCAGGGGAGATTGGCGTGCAGATGAGCCCCCGTCCGTGTATTGCCATAAAGTTGATGTTCTCCGGTGTCGCATGTTCTGCCAGCACGACGAAATCCCCTTCATTTTCACGGTCTTCATCATCTACGACGATAATGGGGCGTCCGGCCTTTAAATCTTCTATTGCTTCGTCTATTGTATGAAACATTGTGCACCTCCTAAAATCCATGCTGATGTAGAAAATCCTTAGTAAGTGGGGACGTTTCCTGGCGTCCCTTTAATTGATTGATGACATACTTGCCGAGCAGGTCGGTTTCGATATTCACCAAGTCCCGCTCCTTCTTCATGCCGAGCACCGTTTCCCGATAAGTATGGGGGATGAGGGAGACGGTCACCTGCCGGGGTTGTAGCCCGAAAATCGTCAGGCTGGTACCGTCTATGGCGATGGAACCTTTCAGCAGGCAATATTGGCTGAGTTCCTCACTGATGCCGATGTCGATGTACACCGCGTTTGCTACGGGGCGTTTCCTCAAGATGATGCCCGTTCCGTCCACATGCCCGGAGACGAAATGCCCTCCGAAACGGCCGTTTGCAGACATGGCCCTTTCCAAATTCACATATCCGCCAATTTGCAGGGACTGGAGGCTGGTTGCCTTCAGTGTTTCAGGCATGACATCTACAGTGAAGTGCTGGCTTGTAAAACGTGTGACGGTCAGGCAGACGCCGTTTACCGCGATGCTGTCCCCGAGATGGACATCTTCGAGGATTTTCCCAGATGAAATGGTTAGCTCCATTGCGTTCTGGCCTTGTGTAATTGCCTGTACATTTCCTACGTCCTCGATAATTCCTGTAAACATTCCTTCACCTCGCTTTGCTAATAGGAATTCCCTGTGTTGCTTTTCGGACTTTGTCTGCCTGTAACGGGCGACAGACACTGCTTCGTCCAATAAAAATGAGCCCCTTTTTAAAAAAGGGGCTCATGAGTAAAAGGCGTCACTAAATAAGCCTTGCCATGAAGACTTTTTCAGCTCCTTCTTCCATCCAGACTGTTACTGTCGGCTTTGGATTCGCACCAAATCCTGCTGTTACGCTCGCGGGCTTAAGATTTCTCTATCACCGCCGATTGGGAATT
>JBJEFP010000102.1:7516-15975 GCA_051874195.1 Lysinibacillus sp.
TCCTGCTGTTACGCTCGCGGGCTTAAGATTTCTCTATCACCGCCGATTGGGAATTGCACCCGACCCCGAAGGACTTCTATGAAATTGTTAATAAAAAAGCCCAAGCAACAAGCTGCTTGGGGGTACGGTCGGAATGAAAATAGGTATACGAAATAAGCCTGGCAACAACATATGTTTTTCCAGAAAATATCCGTCTCCTTCTTCCATCCAGACTGTTACTGTCGGCTTTGGATTCGCACCAAATCCTGCTGTTACGCTCGCGGGCTTAAGATTTCTCTATCACCGCCGATTGGGAATTACACCCGACCCCGAAGGACATATTGAAATTTGCCAATAAAAAAGCCCAAGCAGCAGGCTGCCCGGGGTACGGTCGGAATGAAAATGGGTATACGAAATAAGCCTGGAAAAAACGTGTGTTTCACCAGAAAAATCCGCATCCTTCTTCCATCCAGACTATTACTGTCGGCTTTGGATTCGCACCAAATCCTGCTGTTACGCTCGCGGGCTTAAGATTTCTCTATCACCGCCGATTGGGAATTGCACCCGACCCCGAAGGACTTATTTATCGTTGGTCTATATTATAGCACTCTATTTGTAGAAATCTATAAATTATCTGAATTTAATGGTCGAAGGGAGGGATTTAGGCAAAAGGAACGATGATTTTCTAGGAGAAAAAGAACATGGACCAGCACGCCTTCACCGATGAAAAAAGCCACACTGCATGATGCAGCATGGCATAGGGCAATTATTTACTTGATGAAACGATGGAATAGCGCTCCCACTTGCGGCTTCTCCAACGGAAAAGGACGAAGATGGCCCGAATCCATTCGTCTGCTGCAATAGCAAGCCATATACCGATCAGTCCCATATCCAATACGAAGACGAACAGGTAACCGAGCGATAGACTGATACATACCATTGTCAAGAAGCCGATTCTTACAGGATAACGGGCGTCTCCCGCTGCACGCAGAGCATTGATGAATGTCAGGTTGATGGCACGCCCTGTTTCAAGCACGATGCCGTACAGCAGGACGGAAGCCCCGATGGCGATGACTTCCTCATTCGTCGTGAACAGCCGCATGAACGGCTCACGGAAAATCGTAATGATGGCGACGGTAGGAATCGTCAGGAGCATCGCCTTTTTGGCACTGGACAATGCCCGGTTGTAGGCGACATCCTTTTCGCCGGCCCCGACGCTTCGTCCAATCAAAATGGCCGTTCCCGTTCCGATCGCCAATGCGAACAGATAGGTGAACATCGAAATGTTTACTGCGTACTGGCGGGCTGCAAGCGATGCGGCGCCGAGATATGTCACATAGTAAAGGAAGACAAGCTGGCATGCCTGGTATAAAATCTGCTCGACAGCAGACGGGATGCCGATTTTCATGATTTCCTTTACGTAGTTTTTGGAAAACGTATAAAAATATCGATATTCGATTTTAATCTCCAGCGAACGGTACAGTAGCCAGAAGAAGACGACTGCCGCGATGCCCCGGCTGATGACGGAGGAAAGCCCTGCGCCTGCCACACCCATTTCCGGAAAACCGAATTTACCGAAGATGAAGATGTAGTTGAACAATGCGTTCAGGAAGTTCATGCCCGCCGCTAAATACATCGTTTGCTTCGTTAAACCTTGTACACGGATAATCGAAGAAGCGGAAGTGATGATTGCCTGGAAGAAGATCGATCCGCCTACAAAAGTTAAATAAGTCGTTGCAGCGGCAAGGACTTCACCTTCTAAATTCATGGCAGATAATATTCTGCCGGAAAAGATAAGGAATACAACGCTCACCACAATCCCTACGAGAAGGTTGAGTGTCACGGATAATGCTGAAAGCTTTGTTACGTCTAATAGACGATGTGATCCAATATATTGTGAAATGACAATAGAAGCTCCTGTTCCGATGACGCCCAAAACCAAAATGGCAATCTGGACATATTGGTTGGCCGCGCCAACACCTGCCACTGCATCATCTGAAACCGAACTCAGCATGAACGTATCCACCAGCCCCATAAGCATGAATAAGAACAACTCTAGAAAAATGGGCCAAGTTAATTTGAATAAGCTCAGCTCTTTTTTGTTTGTCATCTGACACCCCTTGTTTCAGTTACGTATTTCAAAACCTAATGTATAGTAACATACTATTTCCAAAAAAGGTTCGTAGAAGATTTTAAAAGATGAAGTGGATTTCTAAATGGCGTCATATCAACGTTTATAACCTGAATTTCGCTGACGAAGCCTCTTCTTTACTGTCGTTAATCCCCCCATATAACCGATGAATCCACTTTTAAATGTGACAATCTGTTCACAAAAAGGGGGTGTATATATACGGAATATTATAACTTTTTAGATTGGTGTAGAATGGAAGGAAGGGGGAGATGGATTTGATAGTTGAAGAGTTAAAAAGGGTAGTAGGGAAGGTTTCTGTTAATGAAACAATATTGGAGCACCATAGCAGGACACTGACCTATCATAAGCCGAGCATGCCCGATGCAGTGGTTTTCCCAAGGACAGAAGAAGAACTGGTCGGCATTGTAGAGGTAGCGAAGAAATACGGGAAGCCAATTGTCCCATACGGGGTGGGGACGAGCCTGGAAGCACAGACAATCCCCTACTATGGTGGAATCGTTGTAGACTTTTCAGAAATGAACCGGATTCTTGCCATTCGTCCGGAAGATTTTACGGTGACGGTCCAGCCCGGTGTGACGAGGGAACAACTGAACCAGGCGCTCAAGCAGTATGGATTGTTTTTCCCGGTCGATCCGGGGGCGAATGCAACGCTCGGCGGTATGACGGCCACGAATGCGAGCGGCACGAATGCGGTCAAGTACGGGACGATGCGCCAGCAGGTCCGTAAGCTCCGCGTCGTGCTGGCATCGGGGGAGGTCATCTCGACTGGTGCAGATGCCGCAAAAACATCCGCAGGCTATGCAGTGAAGGAACTGTTTGTCGGATCTGAAGGGACGCTTGGCCTGTTCAGTGAAATCACATTGAAGCTGTACGGCATCGAAGAATACAGCGCAGTGGCCAAGCTGACGTTCCATGAAATCGCCGATACGAGCGAGGCGGCCTATCAGATTCTGGCTTCGGGTGTCAAGGTGACGAAAATGGAGCTGCTTGATGCGGAGACGGTCGCCATCGTCAATGGCCAGTCAGAGCTTGATTTAAAGGTGGCGCCATCTCTTCTAATTGAAGTGAGTGGAGGAAAAGAGGAAGTCGGCCTGCAACTGGCCACCCTGCAGGAGCTGGCCGGGGATTGGGAATGCGAGCTGCAAATGGAGACTGATTCACTGGCGCGTGCGAAGCTATGGCAGGCCCGACATGATGCAGCCCTCTCCATTGCGGCAGCAAATCCGGGGAAGCAATTGATGTTTACGGATGTCTGCGTCCCGTTATCGAAGCTGAGTCAGGCCATTGTTCATGCAAGGCAGGTGGTGGATGATTACAAAATGAAGGCATCCATTCTAGGCCATGTGGGAGACGGCAATTTCCATGTTGCAATGGCGATCGATCAGCATGATGAGGAGGAGGTGGCGATCATGCATGCCATCAATGACCGGATTGTAGAATTTGCCCTCCAGCTTGGCGGAACGTGTACGGGAGAGCATGGCGTGGGCATCGGGAAGAAAAGGTTTTTACAAAAAGAGCATGATTCGGCACTGTTCATCATGAAAGGTGTGAAAAAGCTGCTGGACCCGGATAATCTGTTCTCCCCTGGTGTCATCCTGGATGTAGAATGATGCAAAAAAAGCGATATTTCCTGGGGAATGGCTCGATTTTTGCTTCGCGGGAAATATTTTGGAAAGTGATGGTGTACCGTATGGAAGGACAAGAGGGAGGCGTCCAGGCGTTTTTCCGACGATTGGAGGGGTTTGATGATTGAGGTGAAGGGGCGATATACAGATGCCCTGATTTATACGAACAACCCGCAGGAGGCCGCCATTTCCCAAATTGCGGAGCTAGTCGACCAGCCTTTTATGGAAGGGGCGAAAGTGCGCATCATGCCGGATTACCATGCGGGAAAAGGATGTGTAATTGGCACGACCATTGCACTGAATGGCCGGGTGGTGCCGAACCTGGTAGGAGTTGATGTGGGCTGCGGTGTACTGGTCGCGGAGATTGGGAAGGCCAAGGTCGATTTTGACCAGCTGGACCAGACAATCCGGCAGTTTGTCCCGTCAGGCAATGATATCCATGAGGAAGCGAGCATCATGCGTACGACGGAGCATTTTGCGAATGATTTATTTGTAGCAAGAGGTCTGCACAATGATTACACGAACCGCTCCCTCGGTACGCTGGGAGGCGGCAATCATTTCATCGAGATGGCCCGGGATGAAGAGGGCAGGCACTACCTGCTGATTCATACAGGCTCGCGGTATGTCGGCGCCAAAGTGGCGAACTGGCATCAGAACCGTGCGTATGAATCGTTGCGCCGTATCGATTTGACGGAGAAAATCGAGGCGTTGAAAGCGGCCGGGCGCTACCAGGATATTCAGCGCATGATTGCTGAGTATAAGGAAGCGAACCCGGTCGTACCAAAGGAACTGAGCTATTTGGAGGGCGATCTGTTCACGGACTATATCGAAGACATGAAGCTGGCCCAGCAGTTCGCCCATGAAAACCGCCAGGCAATTGCCCGGGCCATTGCCGAACGGATGAAGTGGGAATACGAGACGCAGTTCGACTCAGTGCACAATTATATCGACACGGACTCGATGATTCTACGGAAAGGGGCGGTCCGCGCAGCGGCGGGAGAGCAGCTCGTCATCCCGATGAACATGCGCGACGGGTCACTGATCTGTACAGGGAAGGGAAGTGCTGCCTGGAATGAATCGGCTCCACATGGGGCAGGGCGTATCTTTTCGCGTTCAGCGGCGATGAAGAACCTGTCGATGGAGGATTTCAAGCGGACGATGGAGGGCATTTGGACGACTTCGGTTTCCGAAGAGACGCTGGATGAAGCACCGATGGCATATAAACCGATGCAGGAAATCATGGAGCAGATCGGGGATACGGTGGACATCCAGAAACGCATCGTGCCGGTCTATAACTTCAAGGCGAGCGATAAATGGACGGGACCGAAGAAAAGACAGCGGTAAGGCGACATAGTGAAGGGGTCTATCTCACATTTCGGGGATAGGCGCCTTCATTTTTAAGCGGGATAAAATACAAAGAGCGACAGCCTGGCCTTATAGGTGGGGAATGAATTTTACCTGGCGGCAACCGCGTATTGTAACAGGGCTAATATGGCTCATCTAAAGAGAAGGGAATGGGGTTTATGACATTACAACAATTGAAATACGTGATTGAAGTGGCGAGAAGCCGTTCTATTAGTAAAGCGGCGCATAATTTATTTATCAGCCAGCCCAGCCTTTCCAATGCCTTGAAGGAATTGGAGAAGGAAATGGGCATTACGATTTTTTTGCGTACGAACCGGGGAATCGACCTTACGCTAGAAGGGTCCGAGTTTTTGGGATATGCAAGGCAGGTGGTCGAGCAGGCCGAACTGCTTGAGGAGCGGTATTCGAATGCCAAGCTGCGTCAACAGCATTTCTCCGTTTCCGCCCAGCACTACGCATTTGCAGTCAGTGCATTCGTCCGTCTGTTGGAAAATTATCATCGGGAAGAATACGAGTTTACCTTACGTGAAACGAAGACGTATGAAATCATTGAAGATGTGAAAAAGATGCGCAGTGAAATCGGTATTTTATATGTCAATCATTTTAATAACAAGGTTATCCAAAAATTTCTGCGTGAAGGCAACCTGGAATTCCATACGCTGTTTGAAGCAAAGCCACATGTATTCATTAGCTCCAAAAATCCCCTTGCTGCAAGTGACTTTGTAACATTGGAGGATTTGGATCCTTATCCGTATCTATCGTTTGAGCAAGGAGACTACAATTCGTTTTATTTCTCGGAAGAAATTCTAAGTACCCTATCACGTCCGAAAAATATTCGGGTAAGTGATCGTGCCACGTTATTTAACCTATTGATCGGTCTGAACGGCTATACGATTTCAACGGGCGTCATCAGCCGCGAGCTGAATAATGACATCGTTGCGGTGCCATTGCAGGTCGATGAGCATATGGAGGTCGGTTATATTACATTGAAAAACAGCCCTTTAAGCAAGTTGGGGGCAATGTATATTGAGTATTTGCGAGAAACCATCAAAGAAGAGCAGGCTTTGGTATAGTTTTAAACTATATCAACAGATAGTTTTAAGGTGTTATGTTATGAGCATTTTCCGGTGCTATACTGACATTAATCGAAATGCTACTTATAACTGATAAGAAAAGTAGGTTTAATGACAGGATAGAAAGAGGGAATTGAGCATGACAACAGTAAAAGCCCCATTTAAAGCAGATCATGTAGGGAGTTTTCTACGTACAGCCCCCGTCAAGGAGGCGCGTAAAGCATATGCAGACGGCAAGATCAATCAGGCGGCGTTAAAACACATTGAGGATCAGGAAATTGAAAAGCTTGTTCAAAAGCAGATTGAAGTGGGCCTGAAGTCGATTACGGATGGAGAGTTTAGACGTTCGTGGTGGCATCTTGATTTCCTCGCGGGCCTTCAGGGAGTCGAAATTTTTGAAACGGAATATGTCAGTAACTTCAAGGGTGCACAAACACGGAACAATGCGATTAAAGTGGTCGACCGCGTTGATTTCACCGATCACTATATGATTGAGCACTTTGCTTTCTTAAAGGAAGCCGTTGAAAAATACGGGGACGGTACACAAGTGGCCAAGTTTTCGATTCCAAGTCCGAATATGCTCTTCACACGCCTACAGGGTGATGAGTATTACAACGGGGATGAGGAACAGTTTTACAACGACACGGTTGCAGCCTATCAAAAAGCGATCCAGGCATTCTATGATGCAGGTTGTCGCTATCTTCAGCTGGATGATACATCATGGATTGATTTTGTTTCCGAAGAACGCATTCAAGCAGTAGAGCAAAAAACAGGGCTGCCTGCTGGCGCAATCATCGAAAGACGTGTGAATTGCCTAAATGATGCCATCGCAAACAAACCCGAGGATTTAACCATCACGATGCACATTTGTCGGGGGAACTTTAAATCTACGTACATTACAAGCGGTGGATATGACCATTTCTCCGATGCCATTTTTGCCCGATTAAACGTGGACGGCCTGTTCCTTGAATATGATGATGAGCGTTCTGGAAGCTTTGAACCGTTAAAAAGCTTTACGCGGGACGATCAAACGGTTGTATTGGGATTAATTACGTCGAAATTCCCGGAGCTTGAAGATGTGGCCGCGATCGAGGAGCGAATTGCACAGGCAAGCAAATCCATCCCGCTCCAAAATATTGCGCTGAGCCCGCAATGCGGATTCTCAAGTACCGAGGAGGGCAATATTTTAACAGAGGAGCAGCAATGGGCAAAAATCCGTCACGTCATCGCAATCGCTGAACGTGTATGGGGGACAGCGGAAGTGCGTCGATGAAACGGAGGTAGCCGAATGAATCCCGTTACGTTTTTTGGAGAAAGCAAATTGAAGCCGTTCCACCTTATTTTAATATTTTGGCTGTTTATCATTTTGATGTTTGAAGGATATGATGTGGTCATTTATGGCGCGACCATTCCCTTCCTGAAGGAGGAGTGGGGCATCTCGGATCTCACGGCGGGCTCAATCGGCAGCTACACGACGATTGGGACGGCGATTGGCGCTGTAGTGTTCGGCCTCTATTCAGACCGCTTCGGACGCAAACGGGTCATCCTCTTCACTACGATGCTGTTCAGTGTTTTTACAATGCTATCAGGCTTTGCGCCAAATGCAGTGATGTTCACGATTTGCCGCGTGATTGCAGGACTTGGGTTTGGCGGAGCCATGCCGACCATCGCCTCTCTCATTTCTGAATATGCGCCGTTAAAATATCGCGCGGCCATCATTTCATTTATTTTCTGCGGGTATTCCGTCGGGGCGATGAGCGCATCCTTTATCGGCCGGGCGCTCTTGCCGGAGTTCGGATGGCAGCCCATTTATTGGATTGGGGCCATCCCACTGCTGTTCATCCCGGTTTTACTGAAGGTGCTGCCCGAATCGACCGTTTACCTACTGCAGAAAAAGCAGCATGCCCAAATCGCGGCTACTGCTGAAAAAATCGAGCCAGGCGTGGCGGCGACCTTTCATTATTCATACCAACAGCCTGCAAAAGGACAAAAATCACCCGTACGTGCCCTGTTCCAAAAGCGCTTCGCTGTGACAACCGTGATGTTTTGGCTATCATGCTTCTGTACATTCATCCTTATGTATTCACTGAATACATGGTTGCCGACATTGATGATGCAGGCCGGCTATAATTTATCATCCAGCTTACTGTTTATGGCGGTCCTGCAGCTCGGTTCCATTGTAGGGACGTTGACGCTTAGTAGCTTCATTCAAAAATTGGGCTTCAAAAATGTATTGATGCCGCTCTATTTAATCGGGGCCGTTGC
>JBJEFP010000103.1:0-1953 GCA_051874195.1 Lysinibacillus sp.
GCCGCCTCTCTTGTCTGCGGCTTGGGTCCCGGATAGCGGAAATCGGCCTCTACCGCCTGTATACCTTCTTCCTTTGCTTTATGGAAGAAGTACTTCAGCAGACTCGTTCCATGATGCTGCAGAGCGATATCAATGATTTCCTGCGGCATTTTATGCTTCCTCAGCAGCTCCGCACCGTCCGTTGTATGGGCGATAATGATGTCTGCGCTTGATTCCGGCTGCAATGTATCATGCGGGTTGATGCCCATCTGATTTTCAATGAAAAAGGCGGGCCTGCGCGTCTTGCCAACATCATGATAATAAGAGCCAACCCGGGCCAGCAGCCCATCCGCACCAATCGCCTCACATGCCGTTTCCGACAGATTGGCAACCATTACACTATGGTGATATGTCCCAGGCGTCTCCGTCAATATTTTCTTCAGCAATGGATGATTCGGATTCGAAAGCTCAATCAGTCTCATCGTCGATAAGATGCCAAACATCGATTCGAAGAACGGCAGCAGCCCCATCGTCAGTGCCCCTGACAAAAGCCCCGAGACGACGCCTGCCCCTATATAGAACATAATCTCAGCCAATTCGTAATCCGATTGTGTCATTAGCAAGTAAAAGGCGATGAACAAAAGGTTGATGACTGTTACGATGGCACTTGCACGTAAAATATGCGAACGCTTTTCCACACTTTTCATAAAGAACAAGGAAGCGAATCCACCGAACAAAATATAGAGCGCGATGTCCATCTGTAGGACAGCTGCATAGTTCTCCTGGAATATAATACCCGCAGAAGATGCAATCAACAGCGTCACCAAAGTGGCCACACGATCATTCGTCAAAAGCCTTATGAGCATTGTAGCCATTGCTGTAGGGAAAATAAACCCAAGGACTACATCAAAATAACCTGATATAAGACTGACCAGCTTCATAATGATGATGGCACTCAAATAGACAAGGACTGTCACTAGCAAATGATTGCTTTTCTCTCTTAAACTACCTTTATATCGATCAAATAGCACAAATAGAAAAACCATCTGCAGGAAAATGAGAATCACCACGCCACCAATCGGCTTTAGGGAAGCCTGGCTATCATTCAGCCCGAGCAATTCAAGCTGCCTGTACTTTTCCCTGTCTACTATTTCCCCTTCCAGCACGATAATCTGTCCTTGCAGAATCTTCGTGGGCTCTACAGCATTTCGGGCCTGCTGCTTCACGATGGCCGTCTTTTCTTCATTCAGCGTCTCCGTCTCCACCATCGAATTACGCCCAAGTGTAATGGCCGTCGACAGCAGCGAGTTGGCAATTGGAGAAGAACGAATCAGGGACTCTATATTTGTACGTGCAGCTGGCAGATTTTCTTTTCGTATACTTTCAGAAAGCACGTCTTCTGTAAGCCTTACGAGCGTCTCTCTTGCTTCTGTAAGCTGTCTTTCTGAAGCGCCTGACAAAGCCCTCAATTCATCATCCGTCAGCGACAAACTATCTTGTTTATCCGTAACGGTTTTCAGCTTCTCTTTTAACAATTCCAGCTTTTCAGCTTGCGTCAGCCCTTCTTGCTCCTCCATCTCTCTTTGCGCTTCGATTGTTAAATCGAACAGCAATGTAAGAAGCGCTCCCTTTTGCTCTGCTATTTCCTGGTGGAAGTCATATACCGGCGCCGTTGCATGCTCCGCATTTGTACGTTCCAATTCCGTTTTTTCCGTATCTTCAACCGTCTTTACTGCGCGAATGGTCTCGGGTGCCAGACTCCCCATTGATATATCATATGTAACGCCACGTACGCTATCCTGCATCAATCCAAACTGAAAGAATGCCGTTATGATGAGCACAATGGCTAAGAACGAACGAAAACCTATCAAGTCCAAAAAACGCTTCAGCTGCTTCTCCATTCAGCACCTCCTATTACACCTTCCTCTATTCTACCAATTTCTCTACCGAATTTCATAAAAAAAAGCAAAACCC
>JBJEFP010000104.1:0-1952 GCA_051874195.1 Lysinibacillus sp.
CCATCTGCCCCGCTTCAATTGCGGCAATCTGGGAGGAGAAATCACTGACGACAAATCCCTTCCTCTGCCTTGGGCCAAAGTGATTGAACGGCCTGAGATGGATGAGGTTCATTCCATATTTCCGAGCAAGCTGCATCCCCACCTGGCCAGCAATAAACTTGCTTGATGCATACGGATTTTGAGGCTTGCATTCCACCTCTTCATGAAGCAGCTCATGCTCCTTCGCTGCTATGCCGTATTCCTCACTGGAACCGACCGTGAAGATTCTCGCCTCAGGTACGGTCTCATAAGCTGCCATAATCAAATCCACGGTACCGACAGCATTCACCTGAAGCGTTGCAGCCGGATCATTCCAAGCATGGGGGACATTACTCTGGCCAGCAAGGTGAAAAATCACATCCGGCTCTGTCTGACGCAGAGCCTCCTTCATCTCATCAATCTGGCCGAGCGGAAATGAACAAGTTTCCACTCCAACTGGAATATTACCCCGTTCATTCCTCACCCCAGCAACGACTTCATGTCCCCGCCCCACGAGCTCACTCACCAGATAGGAGCCAACGAAGCCGTTCGCTCCAGTGACAAGCACCTTCATGCATTCACCTTATGCAAGCCGCGCCTGACCCGCTCGAGGTCTGCCTCCACCATCATCGTAATCAGCTCATTGAGTGAAGTGCTCGCCTCCCAGCCAAGCTTCTCTTTTGCTTTAGCTGGATTACCAAGCAGGACATCCACCTCGGCAGGGCGGTAGAAGGCTGGGTCAATGACGACATGGTCCTCATAGTTCAACCCGACGTGCTCAAAGGCAATACGGCACATATCACGAACAGTCGTCGTCCGCCCGGTTGCGACGACATAATCATCCGCCTCATCCTGCTGGAGCATGAGCCACATCGCCTCCACATAATCGCCGGCAAAGCCCCAATCTCGCTTCGCATCAATATTGCCAAGGCGCAGCTCCTTCTGCTCGCCAAGCTTAATCTTCGCGACTGCATCCGTCACTTTCCGTGTCACGAATTCTAGTCCGCGCAGCGGGGATTCATGATTAAATAAAATCCCGCTCGATGCATGCATCTCAAAGCTCTCCCGGTAATTGACCGTGATCCAATGTCCGTACAGCTTCGCCACCCCATAAGGACTTCTCGGATAAAACGGTGTCTTCTCGGACTGCATTTCCTCCTGGATGAGGCCGAACATTTCACTCGTGGAGGCTTGGTAGAAGCGAATCGACGGGTTGGTGAGCCGGATGGCTTCAAGCAAATTAACAACGCCGACACCCGTCACCTGAGCGGTCAGAACCGGCTGCTCCCAGGAGGTGCCGACAAAGCTCTGGGCTGCGAGATTATACACCTCTGTCGGGCGGGCAACCTGGAGTGCCCTTAGGAGGGAGGAAAGATCCGTCATATCTCCCTCAATCAGCTCCACCTCATCCTTGATCCCTACATACTCCAGCCGCCAAGTTGTACTCGTGCTCCTTCTAGCAATCAGCCCATAGACTTTATAGCCCTTTTGTAGAAGAAGCTCCGCCAAATAGGCCCCGTCCTGTCCGGTAATCCCTGTGATTAATGCCGTTTTCATCTATACATCTCCCCATTCTTTCGATTATTGTTTCTGAGAAGAATGACCTACGATGCTTTTGTTCTTTTTTAAGAACGCCATAATTTAACTATAGTATGTCCCACATTAATTAACAATAAAAATTTCCATCCACCCTCCACTTTGTTCTTTAAAAAGAATTCAAACCCTACGCGAAAAGAGCGGAAAGCTCCCTTATTCAGGCACTCCCCGCTCTTCCAATCACTTCAAATCATAATAGTCACAATACCAGTCCGCGAACCGTTGCAATCCATCCTCTATCGATGTGCTCGGCTTAAAGCCAAATGCTTTCTCCAAAGGTTCAGTATCTGCAAAGGTCGCATACACATCCCCCGGCTGCATCGGAAGGAATTCTTTCT
>JBJEFP010000105.1:0-1940 GCA_051874195.1 Lysinibacillus sp.
ACTTAAATAGTTGAAAAGGTGATTGACACATGGGTAATGAAAATTACAAACCAAAAGAGTTTGCAGAACTATTGAACGTATCGGTCAAAACGCTCCAACGGTGGGATAGAGAAGGCATCTTGAAAGCGCATCGCACACCCACCGATAGGCGTTATTACACGTACGATCAATACCTCGAATACAAGGGTGTAAAGGGCCAACCAAACAGGAAAACGGTTATCTACACAAGGGTGTCCACGGTCAATCAAAAGGACGACCTAGTGAACCAAGTGAATTTTTTAAGGGAATTCGCAAACGCCAGGGGACTCATCGTGAACGAGACCATAAAAGATCTGGGGAGTGGGCTCGACTACAACCGAAAGAAGTGGAACCGCCTGTTAGATGACTGTATGAAAGGCGAGGTGGACACCATCCTCGTTTCTCACAGGGACCGCTTCGTACGGTTTGGTTATGACTGGTTTGAGCGGTTCCTTGCCAAGTTCGATGTGAAAGTAATCGTTGTGAACAATGAGAGCCATTCCCCTCACGAGGAGTTGGTGGAGGACCTTATCTCTATCCTACATGTCTTTAGTCGTAGGCTATACGGGTTACGCAAGTATAAGAAGCGGATAAAGGAAGATGATGAAATTGAAAAAAGCATTCAAGACAGAGATTAGCCTCTCCAACGAACAGTCCCAGAAATTTCATCAATCGATTGGCGTCTGTCGTTGGGTCTACAACCAGTATATCGCCAAGAACAAAGAGCAATATGAGTTGTATGTGGAGGGCAAGACGGAAAAGAAGTTCCTCTCGGCGAATGATTTCGACAAGTATATCAACAACGAGGTAAAAGTGTTGGAGGGCTTCTCTTGGATCGACGAATGCGGAAGCAAGGCGAGAAAGAAAGCGATCGTCAACGCAGAAGCATCATTCAAGCGATTCTTCAAAGGGCTATCTAAATATCCTCGCTTCAAGAAAAAGAAGGATGAAGATATCAAATTGTATTTCCCTAAAAACAACAAGGGCGACTGGACAGTGGAAAGGCACCGACTGAAGGTTCCGACTTTCGGTTGGGTCAAGGTGAAAGAGTTCGGCTATATCCCCACCGAAGGAAAGGTCATAAGCGGAACGGTCTCGCAAAAGGCGGGAAGATACTATGTGTCCCTCTTAATGGAAGTGGAAAACCGACGTTTGATCCCCCCGCAGACAGAGGGTGTGGGAATCGACCTGGGTATAAAAGATTTTGCGGTCATCAGCGACGGCAAAGTCTTTCCGAACGTGAACAAAACAGTTCGGATGAAGAAGTTAAAAAAGAAGCTCAGACGGGAACAAAGAAGGCTCTCAAGGAAGTACGAGAGTTTGAAGGCGAGAGCGAAAAAATCAGAAACCAAGGCTTCTCAACAAAATATCCGTAAACAAGTCCGCAAAATACAGAGGCTCCATCGAACCATCACCAACATCCGAACGGATCACGTGAACAAGACCGTATCCTCCATCATCGAGCGAAATCCAAGCTCGATAACCATGGAAGATTTGAACGTGCGAGGGATGATGAGGAATCGCCATCTATCTAGAGCAGTGGCAGGACAAAGTTTCTGTGAATTTCAAGTAAAACTCAAGGGCAAGTGTAGGGCAAACAATATCGAACACCGAGTGGTAGACAGATGGTATCCATCCAGCAAGATCTGTTCCTGTTGTGGTTCTTACCATGAGACGCTCAAACTGTCGGACAGGACGTATCGCTGCAACTATTGTGACTTGGTGATGGATAGGGATTTGAATGCCAGCATCAACTTGAAGAATGCGAAAGAATATAAGATCTCCTAACCAAACAGGTGCTTATATGTGTACGGTGGGCTACATCGGAATTTACGCCTTTGGAGTGTCATACCAAATGAAAGTAGCCTCGGCAAAATCAGACACGTAGAAGAAGGAAACAATCTCGATATGGAATATATTTG
>JBJEFP010000106.1:0-15653 GCA_051874195.1 Lysinibacillus sp.
CATCTGTGTTTTCCTCCGTTTTCAAAAAAAGGCGTGCCCTCTTATACAGGACACGGCCTCTCGTTTATTATTTCCCTACGCCCTCAAAAAATTGACGGATTTCATCTTTCGAGTAATCGCCAACGATTCGTGCAACTTCTTTGCCGTCCTCGAAGTAAATCAACGTCGGCGTCCCTTCAAGCTTGTAAGTCGGCTTGGCATTTTCGAACTCCAGAACGTTCAACTGGTCAATCTGAATGCCTTTCTCTCCGGCAACAGCCATCAGTTTTGGCGTGAACTCCATGCAGTATCCGCAAAGCGGGCTGAACAGGTAGGCGAATACATCTTCACCCGATTCAATTTTTTCTTCTAAATCTTCAGGCAGGATGATGTTTTGGTAGTTTTCGTCATCCAGCAGGTCGATTGTAGCCTGGTTCAGATTGTCCGTGCCGTATGGGTTGTCCTCCAGCTTATCGGCGTTCGACATGTTGGTCAACACGATGATGCCGATGAACAAGGCGATGGCGATGCCACCGATGATTGCTAGTTTTTTCAATTTACTTTTCCTCCTTTAACGCCTTTAGCATATAGAAACTCGCAGCGGCAATGATGATGAATGCCGTCAATGCCAGAAACGGAATCGTGATGAAGCCGAGCCAGTTGATATATGACCCTGTACATGACACGAGTCCGCATGCGGGGGCACTCTCCTGTAGAAGTGAGATTTTTTGAATGCCGTAATGGTAAAGTGACATACTACCACCAATAATAGCAAACACAGCTGTCGTCAGGGCAATTCGGGCATTTTTCTGTATGTATGCAATCATGGAAATAATGACAATCGGGTACATGAGAATGCGCTGATACCAGCACAGGTCGCAAGGGATGTAGCCGCGCACTTCCGAAAAGTATAGGGAGCCGAGTGTGGCCACAAGCGATGTGACCCAGATGATCAGCAAGCTATTTTCCAGCCTTTTATTCATAAAAAAACCTCTGCTTCTTCTTTTATTTTGCTGTCTTGATTATAGAGTGTTCTAAATAAGAAGTAAATTGTTTCGATTTAAAGGTTTATTTAGCGGGTATACAGGTAGAGGAGGTGTGGAATTTGAGTGAATCACTAGATACTTCGCAATTTGAAAAGAAAATGATCATACGGAATATGAGGCATGAAGATATTGATGCCATTTTAGAAATCCAGCGCGTTTCCTTTCCGGGGATGACTCCGTGGGAAAGGGAGCATTTATATAGCCATCTGTCCATCTTCCCGGAAGGCCAGATCGTCGCCGAGTTCGAGGGGCAGGTGATTGGTTCCTGCTCCAGCCTGCGCATCAACTTTGACGAATACGACGACCGCCATACATGGAGCGACATTACGGACAATGGATTCATTACGAACCACGATCCGAACGGCTATAACCTGTACGGCATCGAAGTGATGGTGCATCCCGGGTACCGCCGGATGAAGGTGGGGCAGCGCCTGTATGAGGCGAGGAAGGATCTGGCCAGAACGCTCAATTTGAAATCCATCATCATCGGCGGACGCATACCGAACTATCACCTGCATGCATCGGAAATGACGCCGCGTGAATATGTGGATGCGGTGAGCCGCCATAAAATCTATGATCCCGTCTTGACCTTCCAAATCATGAACAGCTTTACGCTCATGCGCATCAATCCGGACTATCTGCCGGACGATGTCGCCTCAGGGAAGTATGCGACCTTGATGGAATGGAACAATGCGGACTATATGCCGCAGTCGAAGCGCCATTTTAAAACGAGCTATCCGGTGCGCATCTGTGTGGTCCAGTACATGATGAGGGAAATCGCAAGCTTTGATGACTTCGCACAGCAATGTGAATACTTCGTTGATGTCGGTTCCGATGCGGCGGCGGACTTTGTCGTCTTCCCGGAAATCTTCACTACACAGCTGATGTCCTTTTTAAATGAAAAATCGCCTTCGCAGGCAGTCCGCAGACTGACCGAGTTCACCCCTCAGTATATCGAACTGTTTACGAATCTTGCCGTGCGCTACAATGTCAACATCATCGGGGGATCGCACTTTGTAGAGGAAGAGAATGAGGAAATTTATAACATCGCCTATTTATTCCGCAGGGACGGAACGATTGAAAAGCAGTATAAAATCCATATTACACCGAATGAACGCAGATGGTGGGGCATTTCCAATGGGGATTTGGTGAAGGTGTTCGATACGGACTGTGGGCGCATCGCCATCCAGATCTGCTATGACATCGAGTTTCCCGAGCTTGCCCGCATCGCAACGGATATGGGCGCCAATATCATCTTCGTGCCATTCTGTACGGAGGACCGCCAAGGATACTTACGGGTTCGTTACTGTGCGCAGGCCCGAGCGGTTGAAAATCAGATCTATACAGTTATTTCCGGAACGGTAGGCAACCTGCCCCATACGGAAAACATGGATATCCAATATGCACAGTCGGCCATCTTTGCACCGAGCGACTTTGAATTTGCGCGTGACGGCATCGTAGGCGAAACGAATTCCAACCTCGAAATGGTGCTGATCAGCGACATCGACCTCGAAGTCCTTCGCAGACAGCGCCAGAACGGTACGGTGAAACATCTGAAGGATCGCAGGCATGATGTCTACCGCATTGACTATTTAAAAGGGGAAGGGACGTTCTAGCAGGAGGAATGATGAAGGAATCATCACGTTACATTCAGAAATACATCATTCATATTCCGTTATAATAGAGGGGCGTACTGCAATTTGCGGCACGCCCTTTGTTATGGTATAGATGAAGTAACGGACGGAGAGAAGGTGACGGCATGAACGACCATTCGAATATTACAATATTGAAGGAAATTGCAGAGCTGCTGAACGAAGAAACGGAAATGATTCCAATGCTACGGGGGGCGCTTCATAAATTTTTAAGCGGTACGAAGTTCGATACGGGCTGGATCTTTTTCATCAATGAAAAAGGAAAGGCGGAGCTGGTGGCACATGAGAACCTGCCGGAAGCACTTTCCCACAACAAATGTGAGTATCTGAGGCACGGGGGGTGCTGGTGTGTATCCCGCTATCGCAAAGATGAGCTGAAGAGGGCGTCGAATATCATCGAATGCCAGCGGATTGAAAGCGCCATTGAAGCGGAAACGGGCAATCCGGAAGGCATCACGCACCATGCTACAGTACCGCTTCAATCAGGTCAGGAGAAGTTTGGCATTTTAAATGTGGCTTCCAAAAACACCATCCGTTTTTCAGAGGAGGACCTGGAACTTCTGGAATCGGTCGCTTTTCAGTTGGGATCGGCCATCAAGCGCATCCTGCTCGTCAATGAGCAGCAGGAGATCGCCCTTGTGCAGGAAAGAAACCGGCTGGCGCGGGACCTGCATGATTCTGTCAACCAATTGCTGTTTTCGGTCACGCTGACATCCCGTGCAGGAATCGAGATGACCGATGACCCGGAAGTGAAGGATACATTTAAAGAAATACAGAATTTGACCCAGGAAGCATTGAATGAAATGAGGGCCCTCATCTGGCAATTGCGGCCTAGGGGACTGGAGAGCGGCCTCATCGATGCCATCAAAATCTATGCGGAGATGCTAGGGCTGAGGCTGGATGTAACGGTTTCCGGCGTCCTGCAGTTTCCTTCGAGGGTAGAGGAGGCGCTGTTTCGCATCTCGCAGGAGGCGCTGAATAATATAAGGCGACATGCAGGAGTGAAAAAGGCGGCAATGTTTGTAACCGTCACGCCTACAGATGTCCTGCTCGTTATCAAAGACGAGGGGAGGGGGTTTGTCCTTGACCCGGAAGCGGCCCTCCCTTCCATGGGGCTGCAATCAATCAGGGACAGGGCAAAGGCCATTGGGGGCACGGCTGACTGGGTGAGCGAGCTCGGCAAGGGGACCGAACTGTTGATTCGTTTGCCATATTAAGGGGGAGAATGAGATGATTCGAGTGTTAATTGCAGACGACCATCATGTGGTGCGTCGTGGGCTGCTGTTTTTCCTGAAAACGCAGAAAGACATTGAGGTTGTGGGAGAGGCGAAAAATGGGCTGGAGGCGGTCGAAATGGTGGCCGCGCTGAAGCCGGACATCGTCTTGATGGATCTGGTGATGCCGGAGATGGACGGCATCCAGGCGACGAAAAGCATCAAGTCAAAGTGGCCGGATGTGCAGGTACTGATGCTGACGAGCTTTTCGGATAAGGACCATGTGCTGCCCGCCATCGAGGCCGGCGCGTCAGGCTATCAACTGAAAGATATCGAGCCGGACGAGCTGGTGGAATCCATCCGGCTCATCATGCGCGGGGAGCATACGATTCATCCGGAGGCGACGACGCAGCTGGAGGAAGGGCTGCGTGAGGAGGAGAACCTGCCTCACGTCTTGAGTCCGTTGACGCCACGTGAGCAGGATGTACTGGCAGAGCTGACGAAGGGGAAAAGCAATCGGGAAATCGCGTCTTCCCTGTTTGTGACGGAGAAGACGGTGAAGACGCACATCTCCAATATTTTCACGAAGCTTGAGGTGCAGGATCGCACACAGGCTGCACTCTATGCCGTCAAACACGGGCTGACGGAAGGGAGCGGGAAGGCATAGGAAGATACGAAAGGCATGGTGAATGTTCCATGTCTTTTTTTATTTGGAAAAATATTATAAAAATCGGTTGCGCTTCATAAAGTATTAGTGTACTATGTCAATAGTACACTAATACAACATGTTGGAGGGCGTTGGATTACATGCGTAAGTTTTGGAGTTTGGTAAAGAAAGAATGGCATATGTATAAGGCCTGGCCGATCATCTTTTTGATAGTAGGGACGGTATCCATCGGTCTATTACCTATGTTTGAAGGCCGCTTCATTAACGTCAATATACAGAAAGAGGAATTGAGGATAGGGCTACTGTTTCTCGGATTACTCCTCATAGGGGGCGTAATACCATGGCAGTTTCTTTTCAGTATTAGAAGAGGCGTCAAGCAAAAGGCGTTATGGCTGCATAATAGCAGTCCAATAACTGTGCTCATCGGTGCCAAGCTATTTTATACCGTCGTATGGACGACGCTGGCCAGTGCATTCTATACATCCTTCTATCATTGGACAACGGGCATTATCGAGGGATCGACCGGTGAAATCCTTTGGCTGCAGGGGCTAGTCGTTAGCATCATTCTCCTTTTGGGAATCCTTACATCGGTGGTGGCTCTGCTGTTCTATGCGGTCTATATCCAGTTGAAGCGATATATCAGGTATGGAAGCGTGATTGTCACAGGGATGTTATTTGGCTTGTTTTTATTCGCAATCGAGAAGATTACGGATTCCCCTTTATACGACAAGCTGCTGCTGCACGGGGAGATTCCACTGACTTTCCTGGAGAAGAATATGCCGGTAGTCACATCGGAGGCTTTGCTTGTAAACTTTTACAGTCTTTATATCGTCGAGGAGCTAGCTATGTGGTCGTTGCTGGTCATCTGCTTCATCGCGGCAAGCAAGTGGATTGAAAGGGTGGTCACGCGATGACGCAGGATTTTTCGAAGGATAAGCCGATTTATGCGCAGCTGGTCGACCGCATATGCGGGGATGTATTGAAAGAGAATCTGAAGCCGGGGGAAAAGCTCCCTTCTGTTCGTGAATATGCCATAGAAAGCGGTGTGAATGTGAATACGGTACAACGTGTATACAAGGAGCTTGAAGCGATGGAGATGACGGAGACGAAACGCGGCCAGGGAACATTTATTACAACGGATGAGGGACGTATTAGACAGCTGCGGGAGGAAATGATGGAGCAGGTGGCGACGCAGTTTTTGACAATGATCGACTCATTGGGATTTACCAAAGAGGAAATGATCGAAGTTTTGAAGAAAGGGGGGTGAGGTTATGTTGCAATTAGAAAATGTATCGTTTAGATATAGGCAGAAGCCAATTATTGATGATGTATCCCTTGCCATTCCGACCGGCCAGATTGTTGGCGTGATTGGCGAAAATGGCTGCGGGAAATCAACGCTGCTTCAACTGATGGCTGGTCTTCTCCGTCCAACAAAGGGGGCGGTAAAGTTGGAAGGGCAAGAGGTGACAAGGCGGTTTGCCGATAAGATCGCCTATTCGCCAGACATCGATCTATTCTATGAGAGCTATACAGGCGAGCAGGTCTTCCGCTTTTATAGCGAGCAGTTTGCTGATTTTTCTTTGGAGAAGGCGCACATCATCGCCAAGCATCTGGATGTGCAGACAACGGTGAGGCTTGGCAAGCTGTCGAAGGGGAATCGGGCGCGCATCAAGATGGCCGCAACCCTCGGAAGGGAGGCAATGCTCTATTTGCTCGATGAACCTTTTGCCGGTCTGGATCCGCTGGCAAGGGAGTCGCTGATCAAAGCACTTATTCGTTTCATTGATATAGAGAACCAGTCTGTTGTCCTTTCGACCCATGAGGTGAACGAGGTGGAGCCGATATTGGATCAGGTCATCCTCCTTCGGGACGGCCGGCTGAAGGCGATGCAGGAAATGGAGCTCATTCGTGATGAGCGCAGTGAGGATGCAGTGGGATGGATGAAGTCACTATATGAAAAGCAGGTGAGGTAAATGACAAAACCAATCGTTCAACTAAAGAACCTATCGAAAACGATTAAAGGAAAACAGATTATTAAGGATATCACACTGGACTTCTATCCAGGACAGATTACCGGTTTTCTGGGACCGAATGGGGCAGGGAAGACGACGACGATCCGGATGATGACACGCCTGATGTACCCGACAAGCGGTGAAATCATCATCGACGGCAAATCACTTGCTGACAATTATGAAGAAGCGATTTCACAAGTGGGTGTCATTGTTGAAAATCCGGAGATGTATAAATTTCTATCAGGCTATAAAAATCTGCTTCACTTTGCCCGCATGCACGAGGGCGTGACAAAAGAGCGCATAGAGGAGGTAGTGAAGCAGGTCGGGCTGGAAAAGAGAATCCATGAAAAGGTAGGCACGTATTCTCTTGGCATGCGCCAACGCCTCGGACTCGCCCAGGCGCTGCTGCACCGCCCGAAATTCTTGATTCTAGATGAACCGACAAATGGGCTTGATCCGGCAGGGATAAGGGAGTTCCGGAACTATTTGCGGCATGTTGCCGAAACGGAAGGACTCGCGGTTGTTGTTTCCAGTCATCTATTATCCGAAATGGAGCTGATGTGCGACCGGATAGCCGTCATTCAGAATGGGGCGCTGATCGATATTCGGGACCTTCATAATTCGGTTGCATCTCTCTACTATATAGAGCCGACTTCTGTTCAGGCGGGGGAGGCAGCTTTGAAGGAACATGGCTACACCTTTACCGTGCAAGGCGATGGCATGATAGTCGAAATCGAAAAGCAGGATGTACCGGCCCTTACGCAGCACCTTTTCACGGCGGGTGTACAGCTGTATGCAGTGCAGCCACATACAAAAACATTGGAAGATCAGTTCTTGGAAATGACGGGAGGCGGCGCAATTGCTGAAGTACATTAGAAACGAATGGATGAAGCTGTGGGCGAAGAAAAGCACGTGGGCGATGCTGGGATTGACCGTCTTATTAGTCATCGTCCCGCCCTTGGTATCGAAGTATATAGAGGTAAGAGATGATAAGGACTGGCGGGCTTATGCACAAGAGGAAATCGACAGGTATGAGAGTTGGCTGGGGGAAGAAGGGATAGCGGCTGAGGACATCGCCTATTACACAGAACAGATTGCCCTTAACGAATACCGGCTGGCTGAGGGCATCTCTCCTAGCGACAATTTGAATAGCTATATAAGCAATGGCATGGACTTGATGATGATCAGCACCATCTTCGCTGTCGTCGTGGCAGCGGGAATCGTCTCTTCGGAGTTTTCGACAGGTACCATTAAAATGCTGCTGACACGACCTGTATCCCGTACGAAAATCCTGCTGTCAAAGCTGTTGACGGTCATCCTCTTTGGGCTGGCATTATACGCCGTGTGCCTTGCCGGATCGGCGCTGATGGGCATGCTGTTATGGGGGGCGGATGTATCGCCCGAGCTTCAGATGGTGAATGGAGCGATAGAAGAAGTTGAGCCATGGAAACCGCTTTTAGAGGCATTCATCTTATCCTTTGGGGACTTCTTCATGTCCATCTTCTTTGCCTTCATGCTAGGTTCCATTTTCCGCTCAAGCTCTCTTGCAGTCGGGCTGACGCTCTTCATCTCCCTGATGAGCACGATGATTATCATGCTGTTGAGCAAGTACGGCTTTGCCAAATATGTGTGGGTTGCCCATTCGGATCTAACTCAGCATATGAGCGGACGTACCCCATACATTGAAGGGGTAACACTGCCATTTTCCTTGGCTGTGCTGGCGGTTTATGCAGTGCTGTTCCTTGCCAGCAGCTTCCTTATCTTTAATAAGCGTGATGTAACAGCCTAATAATAGTGTATAATGTACCTATGAAATCAACAGAGGTGCTATTATGAGTATTGTTATGGCAGGAATGCTTATTTCCTTTTCGGGCATGGCGGTTGTCGCGGCTGTTATTTTCGGGATTTTACCGGCAGACAATAAGACGATGCAATATGCGTTTCTGGCAATCGGCTGGATTTTCATCATCATCGGTGTCGTCATCCGCTACAAAGGAATGAAGATGGAGCGCGAGCGTGAGCAGAAGCGATCAAAAAATCAAAAGAAGACATAAAAAATGCGAAGTGGGCTTATCCCATTTCGCATTTTTTGCATGGCGCCTGTCGTGCGCGTTTGTTCTTATGGCTGATCTGTAGCCGGCGGAATGAAGTGGGGTTCGATATGCACAAGAACGATGCAGTATGGATTGATATTCTGTACAGTTGCTTCAATCTGCTCGCTGATTGTATGGCTTTCTATGACATTCAAATAAGGATCGACCGTCACCGTCACATCGATGAAGCTCATGTTTCCATGGGAACGGCCCTTTAAATCGGTGATGTCGATGACGCCATCCACCTTGTCGATCAGCTTCTTCAGGGTTTCCGTTTCTTCCGTATCAAAACCGTCCGTCAATGTAACGACAGCCTCCCAAAAAATTTCGACGGCAGTCTTGATGATGATCAACCCAACAAGCAGTGCCGTAATGTTATCGATGATGGGAAAGCCGAAAATTGCCCCGAAAATACCGATTGCTGTACCGATACTTACAAGGGCATCTGAGCGATTATCATAGGCCGCTGCACGCACAGCGGAGCTTTTGATTTTATCGGCAAGCGCCAGATTGTAGCGGTATACGACATACATGATGCCAGCACTGAAAAGGGCAACGATGGCCGTCAGCATAGACGGGGCCTCCTGCACAGGATTGAACAGCCCTCGAATGGAAGTCGAGAGCACCTGCAGCCCTACTACCATCATGATGAAGGAAGCAATCAGTGAGGCGATCGTCTCCGCCCGCAGATGCCCATAGCGATGGACGCGGTCGGGCGGCTTTTGCGAAATTCGCAGCCCGATCAACACGGCAATGGATGCAATGATATCGGTTGTATTGTTGAGTCCGTCCGCTTTTAAGGCGGCGCTCGCACCCAAATAGCCGACAATGAGCTTCATGGCACTTAAAAAGATATACGTACCAATGGAGAGCCATGCCCCTTTTTCTCCAGCACGCAGATTTGAATATAACTCCACAATAATTCCTCCCGCCGCAATAAAGATACGAGAAAACGACCCTCTAAACTGAGAGAGTCGTTTTCCTATCCATGATTATTCTTCGAAGGTTTCTGCGTCTTTTTCTGGGATCTTTGTTACTTCCAGGTATAGGATGTGATGACCGTCAAGTTCCTTGATTTTAAATTCATAACCCTGGGTCTCGATGGTGTCACCTTCGACCGCGTCAAAATGCTGTGTCATGAACCAGCCGCCGATTGTATCAATGTCTTCGTCCTCAATGTTTGTCCCAAGAAGGTCATTGACTTCCTGCAGCAGCATTTTTGCATCAAAGATGTAGTGTTCGCCTTCCGTGATTTCCTGTACTTCAGGAATCTCGTCTTCATCGAACTCGTCCTGGATGTCCCCGACGATTTCCTCGATGATGTCCTCAATCGTGACAAGACCGGATGTACCGCCGTACTCATCCATTAGAACCGCCATATGGATGCGTTCCTGCTGGATTTTCAGCAACAGGTCACTGATTGGAATCGTTTCAATTACCCGAATGATTGGCTGCATATAATCAGTTACCAATTTATCGCCATTCGCCGGGTTTTTAATATAGGCAGTAAGCAGGTGCTTCATGTTGACAAGACCGATTACATGGTCCTTGTCCCCGTCTGTAATGGGGTAGCGTGTATATTGTTCAACGCCCATCACTTCAAATACGTCGCGCAAAGTCAAATCTTTTTCAATGCTAGTAATTTCAGTACGAGGAACCATGATTTCTTTTGCAAGACGATCGGAGAATTCGAAAATGCTGTTTACATATTCGTACTCTGAAGAATTGATTTCACCGCCCTTGTAGCTGTCTGTCAGGATGATGCGGAGCTCCTCCTCCGAGTGTGCCACTTCCGACTCGGATACGACCCGCAGTCCGAACAGGCGACCAAGCGCACGCGCTGAACCGTTCAATGCACGGATGAATGGATACATGATGTTATGGAATATAATCAGTGGTCCCGCCAAGCTTAGCGTCAGTTCTTCAGATTTTTGAATAGCAAATGATTTTGGTGTTAACTCCCCTACAACAACGTGCAAGAATGTGACGATTGCGAATGCAAGAGCAAATGACAGGATGGAAGTGACATTCGTTTCCAAACCAATCAGTTCAAATAATGGATGCAGGATTAAATCGAATGTCGGTTCACCCAACCAACCAAGGCCGAGCGCTGTAATCGTAATACCTAGCTGGCAGGCAGACAAGTATTCATCCAGATTTGAAATGACCTTCTTCGCCTTGATCGCCCGTTTGTTGCCTTCCACGACGAGCTGATCAATACGGGTTGTCCTTACTTTTACAATGGCAAACTCTGTTGCAACGAAAAATGCCGTAGCGGCAATTAATAGAGCGAATGCTCCGAGCTTAATGGTTAGCTCAACTATGTCTACGTCCAAATACCATCTTTGCTTACGGCGCAGATGAGCGAGGCAAGCAAAGAATACACCTCCTATGAGAAAAAATGTTAGATAAGATAATCATAAAATATTTCAAGGAAAAAAACAAACGCTGTCTTCTGCAAACCAATCTTGCTTTTTTGGAAAGGTCCATCTCCCCATCGATTTTACACAAAATATTATATTTTCAAAAAATATTGACACCGGAAAATTTTGTATGATAATGTTAAGGGACACTAAATAATCGAAAGAATGGAGGAACGGAAAATGATCGTTATTAAAAAAAATTCGCCAGCAATTTCATACGATCCTCCAATCCTGCAGCCATTCTTTTCATTGTTTGCTTAAAACGCGCATAAAAAAGGAGTACAGGTGAGGTTTCCCTGTACTTTTTTTAGGCACTTATTCTAAAAAGAGGATAGGTGCCTTTTTTGTTGGGTATATTTCCCTGCATTCATCCGAAGGCTTCTTCCAGGAGCCGCAGGTGGCGGTGCGCGCCAAGGCAGTGTGAAAAAATCGGAGGAGGAATCGACATGAACATCATCAGGGCTACAAGAACGTTTTTTACAAAGGAAGCGCTTGATAGTGGGTAGTGGAATCGACGGAGAAGGAAGGAAAGAGTAACTATGTTTGATGTGTTGTTTAAACTGAAATGGTTTTTTAAAGAGTATCAAAAGCAATATACAGTGGCAATTGTCCTGCTGATCATGGCGAGCGTCATCGAAGTGCTCCCGCCTTGGCTGGTGGGGGAAGCGATTGACGATATGACAAGTGGGGGCATGACAAACAGCCAGCTGGGAATCTATGTCGGTGCTATTCTGCTGGCAGTGGTCTTAAGCTATACGATGGGGTATGTGTGGCAATACCAGCTATTCGGCGGTGCCATCAAGCTTGACCGCATATTGCGGAAAAGGCTCATGCACCAGTTTTTGAAAATGACGCCTACATTTTATGAAAAGAACCGGACGGGCGACCTGATGGCGCGCGCGACGAATGATTTGAACGCCGTGTCGCTGACGGCGGGGTTCGGGGTCATGACGCTCATTGACTCTACCGTCTACATGGGGGCCATCATCTGTGCGATGGGGTTCTTCATCTCATGGAAGCTGACGTTTTTCGCCATGCTGCCAATTCCTGTAATGGCCATCATCATTCAATACTTAGGGAAGGTTCTGCATGAGCGGTTCATGGTGGCACAGGAATCATTCGGTGAATTAAATGACAGCGTTCTTGAATCAGTGGCAGGTGTACGGGTGATCCGCGCATATGTACAGGAAGCGAAGGATGAGCAGCGTTTTGCCGATATGAGTGAGGATGTTTATCAAAAGAATATGAAAGTGGCATTCATCAATGGTTTGTTCATGCCTATCACAAAGGTAGGAACGGCGATATGTTATGTTGTTGCACTCGGATACGGCGCTGTTCTCGTTTCCAATGGGGAATTGACGGTTGGCCAGCTTGTATCCTTTAACGTTTATCTGGGGCTTGCGGTTTGGCCGATGTTTGCTATCGGTGAACTGATCAACGTCATGCAGCAAGGGAACGCCTCTTTAGATCGTGTTCAGGAGACGCTTGATTATAAGGCAGACGTGCAAAATCCTGCATCCCCTCAAAAGATGGATGCACCGCATGCCATTGGTTTTGACGGCTTTACGTTCCAGTATCCACTCTCGCAGGTGAAGAATCTACAACAGATCTCCTTAAGCCTTAAAAAGGGGCAGACGCTTGGCATCGTTGGGAAAACTGGGGCTGGAAAGACGACATTCATCCGTCAGCTTCTCATGGAATACCCGCTTGGGGAAGGGCAGATTGTGATGGGCGATGTGGATTTGGCAAAGCTGACGAAGGAGCAGGTGCTTGACTGGATTGGTTATGTACCGCAGGATCATGTGCTGTTTTCACGTACCATTCGTGAGAACATCAAGTTCGGAAAAGAAGATGCGACAGAAGAAGAGATTGCTGAAGCAATCCGTCTTGCCTATTTTGAAAAGGACTTGGAACATTTACCGATGGGCTTGGAGACGCTTGTGGGAGAAAAGGGTGTATCCCTATCAGGTGGTCAAAAGCAACGTGTCTCCATTGCGCGGGCACTCATCAAAAATCCGGAAATTTTAATTTTAGATGATTCGCTGTCCGCCGTTGATGCAAAGACGGAATCCAAAATCATCGAAAACATCCAGACCGAGCGTGCAGGTAAGACGACAATCATTTCGACGCATCGTCTATCGGGTATCCAGCATGCCGATGAAATCATCGTATTGGATGACGGGGTCATTATAGAGCGTGGTACCCATGAGGAGCTGGTTGCTCTAGGCGGCTGGTATAAAGAGCAATATGACCGCCAGCAGCTAGAGGAGGTGGGCGCATGAGTACATCGAAAAGACTGTACCTTTATGCATTGAAATTTAAAAAACCGATCTTAATTGGTTTGTCTTTGTTAACATTAGCTGTCCTGACTGATATCGCAGGGCCGTTCATTGCCAAATATATTATCGATCATTATATGGAGCCCGGAAACCTGGAGGTAGAGCCGATTGCATGGCTGTTGGCTCTATTCTTCCTGCTGGCTGTCCTGACGGCGGTCTTGCGCTACTTGATGTTTTTAAGTCTTCAAAAGGGAGCAAACCGCATTGTCCAGCAGATGAGGAAGGATGTATTTGGCCATATCCAGACATTGCCGATACATTACTTTGATAATCTGCCGGCAGGAAAAGTCGTTGCCCGTGTTACCAATGATACGGAAGCAGTAAGGAATCTTTACGTTACCGTCCTTTCTCAATTTGCGACAAGTATCATTTCGATTGCAGGGGTTTATGTTGCACTGTTTATCTTGAACTGGAAGATGGCGTCCTTTACGTTGATCCTCATCCCAATCGTGTATATCTGGATGATTCTATACCGTAAATATGCATCAGCCTACAATCATGTCATCCGGACAAAAATTGCCGATATTAACGCAATGATCAATGAGTCGATTAATGGGATGACCATTATCCAGGCATTTCGCCGTGAAAATCAGATGAAGAAAGAGTTTGCGGAGATGAATGAGGAGCATTATGAATATAATCGTAAGCTGCTTGTTTTAGATTCTGCGACGGCCCACAATCTGGTGAATGTAATGCGGCTGGTCATGTTTGCTGTCTTCATCTTTTATTTCGGCACACAATCGATGTCATTGCCAGAAGCTGTTTCCGCAGGGACGCTTTATGCATTCGTCGACTATATTACACGCTTATTTAATCCGATCGTGAATATCGTCAGCCAGTTTTCACAGCTAGAGCGTTCATTGGTGGCGGGTTCACGTGTATTTGAGCTGCTCGAGCAGACAGGTGAAGAGGTCAGCGAGAAGCGCGTGCCCCGCTATGAGGGGAATGTCGTATTTGAAA
Organism: Lysinibacillus sp.; assembly: GCA_051874195.1. Taxonomy (GTDB): domain Bacteria; phylum Bacillota; class Bacilli; order Bacillales_A; family Planococcaceae; genus Lysinibacillus_B. The sequence goes on from JBJEFP010000106.1 coordinate 14,386, forward strand.
ACGTGTCATTTGCCTATAAAGGCGACGATTATGTACTGAAAAATTTGCACTTTGAAGCGAAGAAGGGCGAAACGGTGGCCCTGGTCGGTCATACCGGCTCGGGTAAAAGTTCTATTATGAACTTGTTGTTCCGCTTCTACGATCCACAAAAGGGACGCATTCTAATTGATGGGACAGATTTAGCACACCTTTCCCGCCAGGCTGTACGTGATCATATGGGAATTGTCCTGCAAGACCCGTATTTATTCACAGGTACCATCGCCTCGAATGTCAGCCTGAATGATGAGCGGATTTCCCGTGATGCAGTTGAACAGGCATTGGCTGCTGTCGGTGGAGAGCGCGTCCTGAAGAATTTAGAAAAAGGGCTGGATGAGCCTGTAATCGAAAAGGGAAGCACTCTTTCTTCAGGGCAGCGCCAATTGATTTCCTTTGCCCGGGCGTTAGCATTTGACCCTGCAATCCTCATCCTGGATGAGGCAACGTCCAATATCGACTCAGAAACCGAAGAAATCATCCAGCATGCGATGGATGTATTGAAGAAAGGCCGAACAACCTTCATCATCGCGCATCGCCTATCGACGATTAAGAATGCCGATAAAATCCTGGTACTGGACCGTGGCGAGATTGTGGAGCACGGCACCCATGACGAGCTGATTGCCCTGGGAGGCCGTTATGAAACGATGTACCGTCTGCAGGCGAAGTCATTGCATGCCTGATCGGATGCATTCTAAAAAGAGGTGAAGCGGAATGCGGTTGGTGGAAGTGACGGCACAAAACTGGCTCAAGGTGGTCTTCTTATCAACAAGCGATGAAATGCCGGCAATTTGTGAGGAATTTGTCGCTTCCAATGCCCTGTCCCTTGTGCAGGCGCAATTTGAGCCCCATTGGGTGACAAGGGCGATTGAAGTTGAAGGAACACTGGTCGGATTCGCCATGTACGGCTTTGTGCCTGAAGAGCGGCAATATATGATTTGTCGCCTAATGATTGACCATAAATTCCAAGGGAGGGGCTACGGAAGGAAAGCGATGGAGCTGATCATGGCTGAATTGAAAAAAAACCATGATTGCTATGCCATTTATTTATCCACGGAGCCGCATAACGAGGTGGCGAAAAAACTCTACGAAAGTCTAGGCTTCAAGAGTACGAATCGGTTGATTGACGGGGAAGAAGAGTTTGTCTGCATGTAGTTGAACGTCAGTGGAGGTTACCAGGCGTAAAAGGGAAGCAGGGAGGGGAAATGTTCTATTTTCCCCTCCCTGCTTTTTAA
>JBJEFP010000107.1:0-15583 GCA_051874195.1 Lysinibacillus sp.
CTCGATGGATGCACCCGGCTTGTCCAAGGAAATTAGTCCAGGCTTAGGTGGATTGGAGGGGAGCTTAATCATTTTGTATTTAGGAGCTGTTTTTGCTTCTCGAATAAAGACAGCTTCATGCTCCTTCATCTGCTTTTCAAGCGGGAATCCGCGCATGTGCAGTCCGCATACAGCGACGAGTGTCGTTTCCTTCTTTTGCGGGGGCGGTGTCTGGCCATGTAGGAACAAATCAGACAGACCGCAAATCAGGTGTTCATTGTCGCTCGTTGAAAACAGCGTAATCCCGAACGGCAGGTTTTCTGCAGCATCCTCTGCCGGAATGGCTATGGCGCTCAAGTCCAGCAGGTTGCAGTGGTTTGTATAGAGACCCATCTGGCTGTTCGTTTCAATCGGATTTTCACGCACTTGTTCACGCGTCCACGTACCGCCGCATGTCGGCATGACCAATACGGCATTTTTCAGCTGCTGGTGCGCCTTTTGGGTAAATGCCCGTAGCTTGTGGATTGCCTGGAAAAGGGAAGCGGCGCTATAGTCCGGCTTCGCTCCGGAACGAAGAATCGCTTCTGTCACCGGTAATGCAGCATTTTCATGCGTCGTAATGAAGTCGCCCAATTCCGCCCAGCGTTCGGCGATCCATGGCCCGTCATACAGAATGGCGGAAGCTTCAGCTAGGTAGGTTCCGTCGATGAATTCAATTGGAATACCCAGTGTTTCAATGCGGGCAACCGCCTTTTCCCACGCCTGCTCATACGCTTGTGCAAAGGGACCGAAGAAAGCGGGGGGCGTCTGCACAAGGCAGATCTTTTCAGGCAGGGCATCCGGCTGGCGCTTGACCTGCTTTGACCATGGATCGGCGCTTTCAAATCCGCGCACCACCTCGTCTACCAGCAGGGCATCTTCCAGGCTGTTGGCGAACACATTGATGCAGTCCAGGCTGGCGCATGCCTTCACCGCTCCTTTAACCGGCCATGCGCCAAGGCTTGGCTTATAACCGACGAGACGATTGAGGGCGGCGGGTACACGTCCTGATCCGGCTGTATCCGTACCGAGGGAAAAGGCTGCCATCCCCCGGGCGACAGAAACGGCCGAGCCGGAGCTGGAGCCGCCGCTGATCAATTCAGGATTCAAGGCATTCTTTGTCTCGCCGTATGGACTTCTGATGCCCACAAGACCCGTTGCGAACTGATCGAGATTCGCTTTTCCAACCGGAATGGCACCGGCTTGAAGGAGCCGCTCGATGATTGTTGCGTGCTCATCGGGTGTATAGGCGAATTCAGCGCATCCGGAAGTAGTAGGGACACCTGCAAGATCGATATTATCCTTTATCGCAAACGGGATGCCCCAGAGCGGTGACTGCTCCGGGTCCATGTGCTTCAACCGGTCCAGATAAGGCTGGATCATTTCGATTGTAGGCGGGGTAATCCACATGTTATAGTCCTTGTCCGCCTCTGCGCGTTCAATGATTTCCTCAATCAGCGCTTCAGGCGTCAACTCATTAGATTGATACTTTTTCTTTAATAGGGGAATGGACAATACGTTCGATAGATTCAATGTCTTCATCGGAAGCACCTCGCTTTTCTTTTGTAATGGATACAATCAATTGGCCTGCATGGACCTCTTCTCCCTCTGCTACATGGACGGCATGGATGAAGCCGTCATGCGGGGCGAACTGTGGAAACTCCATCTTCATGCTTTCCTCGATGATCAGTGCATCGCCTTTCTTCACTTGTTCTCCCGGCGATACAAGCACCTTCCACACACTGCCCGGCATCGTACAACGAACAGCATCGACGTCATCCGGCAGCTGTTCTTCTTCCGTTTCCGTCACTTCATGTTCAGAGATGTATTCATCAAGGCCTAGTTCATGCCATCTTTCGCGCTCCTCCTGGAAGGCGGCCTGCTGCGTTGTGCGGAAAGTATCCGCCGTTTCCTTGATTGAATCGAGGAAGGCGACATAATCGCTCAGTTTGAAGGTCGTCTCGGAAATCTCCACTTCGAAGCGGCCTCGTAAAAAGTCCTCACGCATGGAGAGAAGCTCATCGGCACCGACCGGATAAAACTGAATCTGGTCGAAGAAGCGAAGCAGCCAAGGCTTTCCTTCTGTAAAGCTCTTTGTCTGACGCAGGCGATTCCACATCTGGACAGTCCGGCCGACAAATTGATAGCCGCCCGGGCCTTCCATTCCGTATACGCACATATAGGCGCCGCCGATGCCCACCGCATTTTCCGGCGTCCATGTCCTGGCCGGGTTGTACTTGGTCGTGACTAGGCGGTGGCGTGGATCGACCGGCGTTGCCACTGGGGCGCCAAGGTATACATCTCCCAGGCCAAGAACGAGATAATTGGCGTCAAATACGATGTTTTGTACATCATCGATTGCGTCCAATCCATTCACGCGACGAATGAATTCCAGGTTGCTCGGGCACCACGGTGCGTCGGGGCGGACATTCTTTTGATAACGGTCGATCGCCAGCTGTGTGGACGGGTCATCCCATGAAAGGGGGAGTCGCACGATGCGTGACGGCACTTCCATTTCTTCGAGGGCCGGCAGTTCACGATCAAGCGATTGGATGATGTCACAAAGCTCAGGAACCGACATTTTTGTAGCATCGATATGAACCTGCAAGGAGCGGATGCCCGGTGTTAAATCGATGACCGGAATATCTTCACGGGATTGTACGGCCTGCATCAAGGCATGCACCTGGAAGCGAAGCAGGAGATCCAGCTCCATTTCACCATATTCAATGAGAATGTTTTCATCGCCGTCTGCCCGGATCATCATCGGGAAGCGGCCGTCTGTACGCTCGAAAAGAATTGGGTAATCGGGTGAGAATGGCACCGTTTCTGCCGGTAAAGCTGGCAGGGCAACCGATGCGTAGTCACCAGTCCCGACAGTTTCCAACAACTGCTCCTGTGTCTGACGCAGGTCATTGGCTTGTTCCAGTGTGAGAAGCTGGAAATGGATGCGGTCACCGGCGTGAAGCTGGCCGATTTTCCAGAATTCAGCCGATGCGACCGTCACCGGACAGACAAAGCCGCCAAGACTTGGACCATCCGGACCGAGTAGGATCGGCATGTCGCCTGTCAGGTCAAGCGTTCCGATAGCATAGGCATTATCGTGAATGTTCGATGGATGCAGGCCGGCTTCCCCGCCGTCCTGACGTGTCCAATGCGGAGCAGGACCAATCAACCGGACACCTGTACGCGAGCTGTTGAAATGCACCTCCCAGCTCGTCGCCGTCAATTGCTCGAGATAGTCCGGCATCAAATAGTCCTCCGTGCAGTGCGGGCCCGGAATGACACCAATCGTCCAGTCCCTTGTCAATGCTGGCTGGAGGCTGGAAGGGAGTTGTGCTTGCGCAGGCACGGTACTTTTGTTGACCCGCAGTACATCGCCCGTACGAAGAGCACGTCCGCCATGACCGCCGAAGCCACCGAGTGTAAAGGTGGAGGCGCTGCCAAGGTAGAGCGGCATATCGAGTCCACCTGCTACTAGTAGGTAGGTGCGCATGCCTTGTGCGGCTTCACCGAATGACAATACCTGCCCGCGTTTTACCGGAATGGCTTGATACAGCTGTACGTCCATTCCGTCGAGTTTCGCTTCCATGTCGGCGCCTGTCAGGCAGATCGTCATGTCGGCACGGAAACGGTAGGAACCTCCACGTAGGGTCAACTCCAAGCCTGCTGCCTTTTCGTCATTTCCTAACAGCTTGTTGCCGATGCGGAAGGAGAAGGGGTCCATTGGTCCGCAGGGCGGTACACCGACATCCCAATGCCCGATGCGTCCGGGAAAGTCCTGTACAGTCGTTTGGATCCCGCCGTCCAGCACTTCAATGGCGCTTTCCTCGGGTGCAAAGTGCTTCAGCATCTGTGTATGCACATGTCCTGAGCGGCAATCCTCCTCCTGCAAAAGTGCTTCCACATACTGCAGGTTCGTGGTAATCCCGTACAATCTCGTCTCTTGCAGGGCGGCACTTAATTTCTCGATTGCTTCCTCCCTTGTATCAGCATGCACAATGATCTTCGCCAGCATCGGGTCGTAGAAGGAGGTCACGTTGATGCCATCCTGTACCCATGTTTCAATCCGTGCCTGCTCGGGGAAACGGACCTGATCGATCGGTCCGCCGCTTGGACGGAAATCATTCAGGCAGTCCTCTGCATAAATACGGGCCTGGATGCTGTGGCCTTGCGGTGCTGAATAAAGGGTATCAAGAGATTGCAGTTGTCCTGCCGCTTCCCGCACCATCCACTCCACCAGGTCGATTCCTAGCACTTCCTCCGTCACACCATGTTCCACCTGAAGGCGTGTATTGACTTCCAGGAAATAAAACTTCGCTTCCTCCGGGTCATAGAGGAATTCAACCGTCCCGGCACTGCGGTAGCCGACCTCCAAAGCCAGCCTTTTTGCGGCTGCCAGCATGTCTTCGCGTACAGCAGGGGAAAGCAGGGGAGCGGGGCTTTCTTCCACGACTTTCTGATTGCGGCGCTGGATGGAGCAGTCCCGTTCGCCGAGTGCTGCCACTTCACCGAATTCATTGCCGAATATCTGGACTTCGATATGGCGTGCCTTTTGGATGTACTTTTCCAAAAATACGCCGCCATTATTAAAGTTCGCTTCCGCCAGGCGGCAGACCGATTCGAAGGCTTCACGCAACGCTGCCTCATCTGTACAGATCCGCATGCCGATGCCTCCGCCGCCAGCCGTGCTCTTCAGCATGATTGGATAGCCGATGTTCTCCGCTTCTTGTAAAGCCGTAGCCACATCGCTGATGAGTGAAGTGCCCGGTAAGAGGGGGACATTTGCCTTTGTTGCGATTTCACGTGCCGAATGCTTTAGGCCGAAGCACTCGATCTGTTCCGGTGTCGGTCCGATGAACGCGATCCCGTTTTCCTGGCAAGCGCGGGCGAATGCCGCATTTTCGCTGAGGAACCCGTAGCCGGGGTGGATTGCCTCTGCTCCTGTGTCGATGGCTGTCTGCAAAATCAGGTCGGCGTTCAGATAACTGTCCTTCGCTGCGCCTTCACCGATCAGCACAGCCTCATCGGCCAAGTCCACATGGAGGCTGTCCTGGTCGGCCTTTGTATAGACGGCAACGGACGGGATGCCCATCTGTTTTAATGTTCTTTCGATTCGGACGGCAATGGCGCCGCGGTTGGCAATTAGTACTTTCTTAAACATAGTGATGCACTCCTTTAGCTGCTTATTTGTCCCAGATGATCAATTGGATAGGGGTCGGATTGTAGGCATTGCACGGATTGTTGAGCTGCGGGCAATTGCTGATCAAGACCGTCGTGCGGCTGATGGCCCGCATCTCCACATAATAGCCGGGCGCTGAAACACCGTCAGCGAATGTCAGGGCGCCCTCTGGTGTAACAGGGACATTCATGAAAAAGTTGACATTCGGGGCAAGGTCCCGCTTTGTCGTGCGTGTATCGAATTTCGCCAATTGGAGCATGAAGGTATCACGGCAGTTGTGCATCGGCAGTGTATCGTGCGAATAGCGGACCGTGTTGCTCTGTGCCGAGCAGGCGCCGCCTAAAGTATCGTGACGGCCGCATGTATCGGCGATGATTTCGACCAATTCCTTTCCGGACTCGGTCACAAGGACAGAGCCGGTGGATAAGTAGACGTTTTGCTGCCGCTGGATGGTATTGATGGCGCTATAATGGTCGGATGGATTGTCCGTATCATAAAACAGGGTATCCGCTGCCTGGTTGCCCTCCAGGTCGACGATGCGGAAGACCTGGCCCGGCTCCAATGTATACAGCCAGCCATCTCCTGCAAGTAACGTTTTGTTGTAAACTGCTTCCTCGACTTTGCGTTCGCTTTCCACATAATTTAAAACCGCCATTATTGCATTCCTCCTTTAGTAAGCGTCACGTATTCCCATGTGTTTTCGAATGCCCGTCGGTTTTCCCCCCGGTGGTTCAGGCAGATGTCATTTTCCTGGACGGGCTGTGCATCGGCAATGGTGATTTCCACCGGTGCCGATTGGTAAACCGGGTTGGTATCGAGCGGATGCGGCGTGTTTGATAAAACAAGCAGGACATCCATTTCCGTCCGGAGTGTCACGGTGTCTCCTTGTTTGGCGTTTCCCTGGACGAAATGCATGTTTCCTTCCTCGTCGCAGTAGACCTTGGAGAATAGGTTGACGACCGCTGACAAATCGCTTGTTGTCAATCCGTTACGGAAAAGCTCGACAGTCAAATTTTCTTCTCCGCTTCGGTACCAGTCATTTCGCAATTCCTGATAGGTTGTTTCTCCGTACTTTGAATCGATGATATACCGGGTGCTGTAGCCGGAAATCGTATCGTGCCAGCCGGCTTCATCCTCCACGATGCTTGCCAGCACGCGCCCGTTATCACTCATCAGGACATTTCCTTTTGTTAAGAAGGCTGTGTACTGCGCCTTGAGTGTATCCGACACATTGTAGCGCTCGGCTGTGTCATCGGCGTTATAAAGCAGTACTGATACATTCGCTCCGTCCTCCAGGGCGGTAAAGGTAATTTCTTTGCCTCTTCGGATGCGGCTCGACCATTTGCCGCCTGCCGGAATGGTTTTTGTAATAATAGAAGAAATCGTGTTGATCATGGAATGCTCCTCCTTTAATGTAGGTAAGTGCGGGATGCCTGCCAATCGGCGAAAATCATGGGCGCCCGGAACCACTGTGTGATTGTAATGAAAAAAGGATAAAAGCCCAGGAGATGTGAATCTCCCAGGCTTTTATCCCTCCGTGTATACAGCCTTGATTGCTGTACGCCTTCTCTCGGACCAGACTTTAAAGTGGAAACTTTAAACGGAACCCTAGAAAGCTTTTTCGTTTCCGGCTGATGGCGGAAACCTTTATGCATATGTGTTGATTTCATGCGGTACACATGATGGCTGCTTAGCTGTAATACGACCTTTATGTTAGGTCATGTCACGCTGTTTGCTGTTGATGTCTTTTATATTACCTGATAATTCGAACTATTGCAACTATTTTTGTTAACTTTTATAACATTAAGTTGTGTGATAGGAGAAAATCGCGTCAGTTTATCTCACAATTACTTCTCTGTTTGAATGCGAACGCTCATCGAAGGGGCGATTTTTCGCTCTTTCGCTGTTGCCCACTTTGTCTTTATGAACATATACCCCACGCCGATTGCAATCCATGCGAAGCCCATTTTGAGTGTGGATGAATCCAGCAGGGTCAGCAGCCATCCGATAAAGCTAGCGCCGATCAGAGGGAAGACAAGATATAAAAAGGTTTCCGTTGCCGAGCGTTTCTTCAGCCTGATGTAGAAGTGGGCGATAACGGACAGGTTGACGAAGATGAATGCCGTTAACGCACCGAAGCTGACGAACAAAACCGCCGTGTCAAGGTCGATGAAGATGGCTGATAGGGAAATGACGGCAACGAACAGAATATTCGCTACGGGCGTTTTGTATTTCGGGTGGATTGTCGTGAACAGTTTTTTCGGCAAAATCGATTCGCGGCCAAGTGCGTACATGAAGCGTGTGACACTCGTCGATGATGAAAGGCCTTGGGTGAAAGTCGCCACAATCAGCACCATGATGAACAAGGAACTCAGTAATTTTCCGCCAATCAATTGAATGAGGCTGTAGGCGGCGTTGTCTGGGTTTGCAAAAGCGAAATTCGGATAGGCGACCTGCGTCAAATAGGATATGGAAATGTACATCGTAGCTGCGGTGAAAATGATAATGAAAATCGCTTTAGGAATCGTCTTTTTGGCGTCGATCGTTTCCTCCGCCATCGTCGTGATTGCATCGAAGCCGAGGAAGCAGAAGCAGATCAGGGCAGCTCCCGAGAAAATCGCATTCATCGATGGGTCGTTGCCAAAGAACGGTGCTAGTGAAAAGGAGGCAGTAGACCCTGCGCTGCCTGTTACAATATCCTTCACAACCAAGATGCAGAACAGCACGATGAAGCCGATTTGGAATACAACGGAAATCCCGCTTATGCGTGCTGCGGATTTGATGCCGAGAATATTGACGACGGCCAGCACGACATTCATGATGACGATCCATACGTAAATAGGTACAGCGGGGAACTCCGTATTCATGAAGATGCCGAACGTCAGGATGGCGATGATCGGGGATACAGCGTAATCGATCAGAAGCGCCCATCCTACAAGAAACCCGGCTTTTGGATGAATGGCATTCTTCGTGTAGATATAGGCGGAACCGGAAATCGGATACGCCTTCACCATCTTGCTGTAGCTGTAGGCGGTAAAGAAGATGGCGAGGAATGCGACGATATAGGCGGCTGCCATTTGTCCGTCGGCGGCTTCGAATGCAACGCCATAGACGGTGAAATAGATCATCGGCGTCATCCAGGCGAGTCCCATAAAAACAAGCTGTGGCAGTTTTAGTGATTTGACAAGTGTAGTGTTCTCCTTCATTCTCATCATCCTTTTCTAATTGGTATGAAAAAAAGGAAAAAAGCCGGAAGATTTGCTGTTTCGAAATCTCCCGGGCTTTTCCCCCTCCGTGTATACAGCGACAAGCAACTGTACGCCCTCTCTCGGACCAGGCTTTGAAAGTCCACCTTCAAACGGAACCCTAGAGAGCATTTTTGTCTCCAACTGATTGTGGAGACCTTTATGAACTTGTTGTGATGCGATGCATGTCCAAACGATAGTAGGTAATGGATATCGTTCGTGTGATATTATCTGACATTTTTAAATATTGTAACATCTTTTTATAGCGGAAACAATAGTTATGTTATGTTTTATTACATGAATTTATTGAATGGTAGATTTATGTAATTAAATGTAACATAAAAACAAAAAGTTCCATTGTTTGTGATGAGGATAGAGATTTATTCATTTGTAGAGGAATGAGGGGATTACATATGTAACGCTACAGTTATGGAGGGACCTTTCTTTTTAACTGGGCATCCAGTTGTAGGGGAGGGGTGCATATCGGGTAGGGGCAGGCCATCCATAGAGGCGGAGGGTGTCTGAAGGGAAGCTGAAAAGCGGGATGGAGATTGCCCTCCCTTCCGCTTTGGGGACCTTCAAAAAAGCTGCTTTTTAATATATAATCTAGTTCGCAGATTCTTCTAGACCATTAACTTCAAATATCTTTTCTCCATCTTTTACTTTATCTGTTTTGCTTTCATCGACATCTACTGTTAATGTCACTGTATCCCCATTCGATAGCCCATTCATTTTGTCCAAAGAAACAGTAATAGCGTCATTTACAGCGTCCATTTCTTTCACTGTTTCTTCATCAGCTGGTCCTTCTTCGTAATTATAATTAAATACTTCTAGCATGAATTTCTTTTGATCAAATCCATGACTAGCCGTACCTTCTTTGTTATCTCCATCAAACTCAATAAAGGCAAATTCAGTAATATCAACAGCCTCTGTAGATACTTCTTTCGTGCTTGAGTTACAGCCTACTAACATTAAAGTACTTCCGACAGTTACGATTGATAACATTGATTTATGATTCAAAATAACACCTACCCATCTTGGTTCAAGTAACATCTTCATATCCTTATCTTAGTATATTTGTTTTTTTGAATAAACCCCGATAGATAAAAAACCACTCAGAAATAATCTGAGCGGTTTTAATCGCCATTTATATAGAGAGTGTGCTGTCTAAATAGTATGCTAATTAGAATGTCGTTTACAGTGTTTTTAACATTTTTCTTCCCATCACCCGAACCCATTGGAAGACCACTGCATGCTATTTTTCATGTCTTTTGGAGGCTACTCCACAAAGCGCAGTCCGGTTTTATAGATGACGGAGATGCAGTCCAGTACAGCCCCGGGAATCTTCTTCGGAAAATAAGATTTCACATAGCCCCTGAAATAGACCTTCTGCAGATCGTCCCATTGTCTGTCTTTTGCCGTTTGGCGAAAGCGGGCCACATCGATCAGCTTCACTTCCTGCTTTGAGGTGATGATGATGTTTTTGAGGTGGATATCCGAGGGGTTGAGTCCGGCTTTTCTTGCCATGTCCAACGCGTCGTTGATTGCATGTATTTTTTCTTCCGGGATGTAGATGCCGTTCTCCAATGATTGGAATAACGTAAGTCCATCGAGATAATCTATTGCAATATAATTATTTCCTGCTTCATATAAGGAAGGGTAGTAGCTGCTGGATGGAAGCTTTCTATAAATCGCCGCTTCTTCTGCTGCGATATGCACCTTCTGGGGAAAGAATACCTTCAAGGCGACCTGTTCATCGCGCACCTTGAAAACATGTGCGCTTCTTCCCGTCCCGATCAGTTGCAGCGCGTCACTGTAGCTTTTTAATCGTGGGATCCTTCGTTTTTTCTCCATTACTATACTGTCGGCTAATTCCTGGTACTTCATGTCATACACCTCATATTGAATAATAAATAAATGGATACCGCCCATTCAAAATAGGGTTAGCCGTTTATTGATTATTATTATAACAATACTATTCCATAATTCCTCTGTTGACAGGGCTAGTGGATAAAGTATCCTTCCGTTTCGCTATATCATGATATGAATGAAAAGGAAGGGGGGAGGTGCCCATCAGATGACGAATGTGTTCACGTAGTGCTTTCTTGTATGGTCGAGGAATCGATCAATCAAAGGGAGGGTATTTTCGCATTCAGCAGCAAGAGGGAATCCGAGCGGGGACCTGGAGAAATCTGATTCCCTGCCCCTGTTTGTGATTTGAAGGAAATTGTCCTTCGTCAAGAAGAGTTTTTCCGCCTTTACTCCACTTTCAACTCAAGATTCGTATAAAAGTCATCAATAATCGGGAGAATATCAGGTTCTGTATGGTAATAGTGGTCATTGACGTACGTCGGTCCGAATGTAAAAGGATTTTTGCCGTCTTGATGAAGGGTGATTGCATAAGTGAATCCGTCTCTTGGTTCTTGGTTTTCGTCGGGAATAAACTGAATGTCCTTTATGCTATTTAGAAAATCATCTATCGCCTTTTTATCTTCGATTGTTTTTTGGGCCCCTGTGCTCCCATCGAGAATGACGATTTTCGAAACGTTCTTTACATCCTCCTCGTAAAATTGGGGGAGTGTCGTTGTCTCCAGGCTACAGCCAGTGACTATCACCAATAGAAAGACAAACAGCAATGCCTTTGCACTTTTTATAGGAGCCGCCTCCTTTCCTGTAACTATCTCTTTGTATGTAATAAAATACCATTATGTAAGAGGAAAGCCAACAAATAACCGGCAGGGGAATCCCTTGCCGGTTACTACTTATCCTTACACCGTCCATAGGATTGGACGGTGGACATTTTCATTTCCAGTTTTAAAAGAATACTAGCTGACTTACTGTGCTGCCTTCTGCTGCTTTTTCGGCATGAACAGCGTGAGGACAAGTGCGATGACAGCTAAAATCGTCATGAAATAATAGGCATCTCCTGAACCGAGCATCGATGCCATTGAAGAAATCATATCCACTGTAGCAGACGGGTTCTCCAGCTGGATGCTTCCGGCGTGGGAGGATGCCTGCGCCGTATAGATCGTTACAATGACGGCTGTCCCGATTGCACCGGAAATCTGACGAATCGTATTGTTTATGGCGGAGCCGTGAGTGCCAAGCTCCTTCGGCAATGCATTGAGCCCGGCTGTATTAAGCGGCATCGTAATGAAGCTCAGCCCGATACGCAGGAAGATCGTCCGAATCATGACATACATGAACGATGTAGATTCAGAAAGGTCCGTCACTGCCCACATCGACGGAATGACAAACAGCAGACCGGTGATGAAGAGCGGCTTTGCACCGAAGCGGTCATAGAGCCTTCCGGTAACGGGCGACATCAGGGCGTTGATAATCGCGCCCGGCAGCAGAATGAGCCCTGCATCGAACGCCGTAAAGCCACGCCCGTCCTGCAGGTAGATTGGTAGAAGGATCATATCCGCATACATCACCATCGTGACCATCACATTGATGATGGACGTCAGCGTGAACACCTTGTTTTTAAAGACAGATAGATTGAGCAGCGGGTCGTCGGATTTCACCTGGCGGATACAGAAGCCGGCCGTTACTGTGATGCCGATGACGATGGAGAGGATGACGATCAAGTCGTCCCATCCCTTGCTGCCTGCATTACTGAATCCATATAAAATCAGTCCGAAGCCGATTGTGGAAAGGATAACACTCAACACATCGAGCTTTGCCTTTGCGGTTTCGGATACATTGACCAAGAATTTTAGCGCGAGAAGGATGACGAGCACAGATAGCACGGATAGCCCGATGAACAGCCAGCGCCACGAATAGTAGTCGATGACGAATCCGGCCAGCGTCGGAGCGATGGCCGGTGCGAAAATAATCGCAAGGCCTAAAAATCCCATGGCGCTGCCTCGCTTTTCGACAGGGAACACGGCGAGCACGACCCCCATCATGAGCGGCATCAAAATACCCGCTCCGGCTGCCTGGATCATGCGTCCGGCAAGCAGTACGCCAAATACAGGGGCTGCCGCACAGATGATGGAACCAATCAGCAGAAACAGCATCGCGCTGATGAATAATTGACGCGTCGTAAAGCGTTTCATTAAATAAGCCGTTATCGGGACGAGCACTCCGTTGACGAGCATGAACCCTGTAGCGAGCCACTGGACAGTCGTAGCCTCCACCTGAAAGACGTCCTTTAGACTGCTGAGGGCTACGTTTAATAATGTCTGATTCAATGTAGAAAGGAAGCAGCCGACGATCAGCACCGTCAGCAGAATTCCTTTTTTGATTTCTTGTTGTTGTGTCATGAGTAGTCCTTTCTATATTGTTTTATTGACGCAATGTCGATAAAATGTATGATAACAATTGTTGCAGGAGAATCCCATGCGCAATTTTGAGCGAAATGTCGACTATGCAACGATAATGGAAAAAATGTCGATAAAACTGGGGTTAATCGATAGAAAGGAAGTATGTGTCCACGATGAAAAAAGAAGATCCGCGCTCTGTACGGTCAAAGCGATTGTTGAAGGAGGCGGTGTTTGCGCTACTGGTGGAAAACCAGGATGTGTCACAGCTGACGGTGCAGAAAATCACGAACCGGGCTGAGCTGAACCGTGCCACGTTTTATTTGCATTATGAAGACATCAACGACCTGCTACGCCAGATTGTCCGTGACATATTCGACGAGCTGTCGATGAAAATCGATCCGCTATTAAGGTCGCCGCAATCCAATGGACATGAACAGCTTGTCGCCTTTTTAGACTATATTTATGAATACCGCAAAATTTTTGCCGTACTGGTGGAGCATAAGGGCTTCAAAACCCACCTTTCGAATTTATTGAAGCGGACGATCCAGGCGAGAAGGGAGTCGCAGGAAGGGGACCTGCCGCCAAACCTTGTCTCCATCGACATTATCGCCGCCTCACTGCTCGGCATCATCATGTGGTGGGTGAAGGACGGCATTCAGTTCAGTTCGGAATATGTGGCGGGGCAGATTTCGCTGCTTTATAGGAAGGAATAGGGGGCCTGTTTTAGCTGGTGACGGGCTTATTTTGTGTGGATGAAAATGGTAGAGTAAGGATGTGGGGCGCTTCCAATAGGTAGCTCCTCGGAAGCTAATCATAACAGAAAGGGAGATGGGAACATGGAAGTAAGAAATGCGACGATTGATGATGCAGCACAGATTGTGGAGGTGATGGAGGACGCGGAGGCATCCAATTTCATGCTGTTCGGGCCTGGCGAGCGGAAGATGACGGCGGAGAAGTTCATATCGTATATCGAGATGATTGGTAAGAAGGAGCATGCCGCATTGTTCGTGGCCATCGAGAATGATACCATTCTCGGCTACCTGATTGTACAGGGCGATGTAAGGCCGAAACGGGTATCCCATAAGGCGGGCATCGTCATCGGCGTACATAGTGCCAGCCGCGGGAAAGGCGTCGGGACGGCATTGTTCGAGCATGCGCATCAATGGGCGAGGGGAAAGGGCCTCCACCGTCTGGAGCTGACGGTCATTGCGACGAACGAGCAAGCCTTTGCCCTCTACCGGAAAATGGGCTATGAAACGGAAGGTGTGAAGAAGCATTCGTTATTCATCGATGGTGCCTACGTCGATGAATATTACATGGCGAAATTCCTATAGAAGGAGGGGGCTTGTGTGGTCCCTTCTTTTGTCATACGGATGGACAAGGCGGTGACGCTTAATTTTCTGAATCAGAAGGAGAATCAGGAGCGGGATGTCATCGGCAGACGGCTGTTCGAGAAAGATTCACGGACGGTGAATAATTTTTATGAGATTGGCAAAAGCTTCTAGGCATGGTGGAACAGCTTGCTGGGCGGCTTTTCCCTGCAACGGTATGTCCATGAGCGGTTCGAGAAGCTGTAGCGGGTGACCTGAAGAAATGCATGTCATAAAAATGCGCTGCTAAGACATATAGGACTTAAAGTGAAATGATGGGAAGGATGTGTTGGAGAGGATGCTGTATATTGGGGCAGGCTATTTCTTTATTATCATAACGATGCTATTTACCGGCTATTTCCATGTGACGGCATTCCTTCTCCTTTCGGTCGCCTGTTCGCTCCTCCTCAGACGGGTACCGAAGGAGAAGGATACGAAGGTGACGGCGAGTGCTGGGTTTCTATTCATCCTTGCCGCGATTGCTACGGTCGTTGTTGTGAATAAGGATGGCTTCTTCTAGCGGAGGTGATCCATCTTCCCGTTGCGGTAGTCCACAAATGGGTCATCCCCGCTGACGATCAGCTTTCCTTCATGCTCATATACAATGTCCTGCCATTCCATCAGTTGCCCATCTTTCTCTAAGACAAGCTGGACGTGCAGCCAGAAGGAATGGCCGTCCTCATACTCGATTTCCCCCAGCGTAACATCTTTGATGGCTACCCCTTGCTCTTCCAGCACGGCTGTCTTTTGTAAAAACTGCTCCTTAGCCTCCTGCTTTGTTAGCTCCGTCGGTCCGTCCGTATAATGCTCATCATACATATACAATTGCTCTAGGGCATCCTCATACCGTCCCTCCATCATGGCTGTATAATACGTCTCCGCCATGTTCTTCAGCCTGCTTTCCGCCCATGCATTGGCACTTGAAAAGTAGGCCATCACCAGAACCCCGGCCGCAAATATACCGAGTACACTGTAAACATAAGTCGTTTTCTTCATGCCAAACCCTCCAAAACAATTCATTTCCAAAAAAGACGCTTACCCACAGAAGAAGGATTCCTCTATGTCTTTAGTGTGGAAACCTGATGTGTCATCAAGCTTCCAGCCAGGTCCAACGTGGAGACACTCCTTGGTCCATATAGGACGGAAAAGGATTGGAGCTGCTAGTGGGATTCTATTTTTTTCATTGTGTCATAGAATAGTGAAATCAGTATAAAAGGAGATGATTATGTGATGGCCATTTTGGAAGGGATATTGGCCCTATCTTTTCTTGTCATTCTTTTTTCTAGCGTTGCTTACCGGAGGCAGCTGAAGCTGACGAAGTGGAAACGGAAGCTTACAAAAGGAGAAATGACCATGTATATCGCCTTAACTATCGCCCTTTCAGTTTATGGACCTCTGTATTTTGTGCTTTTTTGGGGGACGTGAAGGGCGTTTCTCTACTTTTAGAGCCTATTTCGCCAAAGTTGTGGTTAATTTCGCCAACTCTATCAGTGATTTCGCCAA
>JBJEFP010000108.1:0-1926 GCA_051874195.1 Lysinibacillus sp.
CGATATGCTGGAAGTCATGGACGAGGTAAATAGGCTTTCGTTGTCTGAAAAGCAGTGAAAGCTAGTTTCTCCGTCGTAGTCATAAGATAGCGCTCTTTCAACTTCTTTACACGCTCAACTCGATAGGCTTTATCGGCCTGGCGCTTCGTTCCGACCCACTGCTCTTTCCTTTGCATTTTTCCGGGCCTTCTTTTCCTTCAGTGAAATGAGCGTTTTCAGCTTTTTTACTCCTTCTTGGTAATCAGGCAAAGGCACCTGACGCCAAGGAAAAACCGCAACGCGCCGGAGAAGGCCACTCCGGCGCGTTGCTACCATGTCATCTACTAAAAAACCATCACCCGGAAACCCATTGCGCTAAGTGACTATCTTGAAAACCATTTTTTTGCTTCTAACATGCGATTTGACAAAAAAGTCATCCAGCTAGCTTTGGTTGCTATTTTAAGTGTTTGCCAAAGAACTCTGTCATGGCATTGTAGAATTCAATTTTGTTTTCCTCATTCATGAAGCCGTGCCCTTCATTTTCCTTCACCATGTATTCCACATCAACGCCTCGTTTTTTCAGCGCCTCTACAATCTGGTCCGACTCCTGTTTATTGACACGCGGGTCGTTTGCACCCTGTGCGACGAATAAAGGCGTTTTGATTTTATCGACATGGAATACCGGCGATACTGATTTCAACAGCTCCTTGTCCTTTTCCGGATGCCCCACTCGCTCATGGAACATATTGAGCTGTGTTTCCCAGTAAGGCGGAATCGTTTCAAGCAATGTAAAGATGTTGGATACGCCTACATAATCCACCGCCGCTGCATACAGGTCAGGTGTGAATGTAATGCCGGCAAGCGTTGCATAGCCACCGAACGATGCACCATAAATCCCTATTTTCTCTGGATCTGCGATGCCTTGATCGATCGCCCACTGTACGCCGTCCGTAATGTCATCCTGAATTTTCAGACCCCACTGTTTGTCCCCGGCGTCCATAAACTCTTTTCCGTAGCCTGTAGAGGATCTAAAATTCATCTGCAATACTGCATAGCCGCGGTTTGCTAATAACTGCACTTCCGGATTGAAGCCCCACATGTCACGAGCCCATGGACCACCATGCGGGATGACGACCATCGGCAGGTTTTCTGCCTTTTTATTTGTCGGGAGTGTCAAGTAACCATGAATTGTCAAACCATCACGGCTCTTATAGGAAATAGAATGCATTTGCGCCATTTGTGCCTCGTCTAACCAAGGGCTCAACTGTGCTAATTGTGTCACCGTATCCGTTTCGGAATCATAGTAATAATACTCGCCGAATACTGTATCGCTTCCGACGCTGACGATGAACTTCGTCATTTCCTTATTGTAATCGTTGATGCCAAATTCACTTTCATCAACCCCAAGCTTGTCCTTCATTTTATTAAAGACTGCTTCAAAATCGCTGTCCAAAAACTCATAGTGTACTTTATCCGTGATATACGAGCTGTACAAGAGTTTATCCTTTGAAGAATTGTACAGGGCCCCTGCAATATCGACATGCGGATGCGAGAAGATTACTTCTTCATTCCCCTTCAGGTCGTATTTCACAAGTTCAATTCTGTCACGTCCCTTATTGGACAGTGCATAGATGGACTGGTTGTCCTGTGAGAAGGCGATTGGCGATACCGTCTCTCCCTCTTCAATCGAAATGAACGGCTGGAATTCATCCTCTTCCGTTTCACGATACAGGACATTCCCTACAACCCCGTCAGATTCAAGAGCCATGCGGATTTCCCCATTGCTGTCTGAAAACCACCCCAGGATGGATCCCGGATTTTTGGCAACGAGCTTCGTTTCCCCTGTCTTGATGTTCAGCTTATACACATCGAACACCTTTGCATCTTCCTTGTTCATCATGACAAGGATTTCGTCCTTTACGTTCTTCAGCAGATCCATCGGAAGCA
>JBJEFP010000109.1:0-1918 GCA_051874195.1 Lysinibacillus sp.
TATGAGTCGGGCGTAAGGAATGAGGCCAACGCTGTTCATGCTCCTCAGTGGGAGCCGGCAAAAGCGAATTCATTTGTCGTTTTTGAGAAGGTTTATCGGGAAAGCGAGGACATCTTTAAGAATTTACGTGTGGCTGCCCGTCATCAGATTATCACAAGTATAGCGGCCAACATCGTGGAGATTCTCGAGAAACAGCCTAGCCGGATGAGCGTCCATAAGGCGTCCGACCGAGCTAAACTCATCGAAAAGGTTAGCCATTTTATTAAGAATGAAACGTTTCTGGCAGAGGAGAATGTGTGGGAGGATTTCTGTGCTTGGTTTCGCTGTAGTTTAACCGAATGGGTACTGGATGAGATGATACAAGCCACCGGGCATGAACAAATAGCTGGATTGGAAAGCAAGGAGTTAAATCAATTATTCCATGAATATCTATCTCAGAGTCTTTCAAATGAGGAGTTTACAGCAAGGTTCAGCGAGTTGATTAGTCAGCATATTTCTGGTTGGATTGAGGAAATCTTCATTATTCTTGAGCCTGCCAATGGAAAACTAGAAAAGCTATATCCCCAGCAGGCGAACACGCAGCAAGAGCTCCGTCAACAACAGAGTCTAAGCGCAAAGTCTGCTGCCGATTATATTCATGTGATGAATAATGTTGCCTATCAAAATGTCAGAGAGGCCTTATATAAAAAGTCATTTCATAGCAATGAAACGAATCCTTGGCCAACAACGCCCTTATATAAAGGGAATATGGAAGGGATCATTCAGTTTAAGCCGCCTTTTTTTGCGGATGATTGGCTAACTGACCTGCCCATCAATCAAGCATGGCGTGAAGCGGAGAGTGTATCCGATTTAGATGTGGATGTATTTGATGCCTTATGCAGTGTATTCCTCTCAAAGGCAAGCCATTCGAAGGACGTGGTTGAGGTGTATTTCGACGAATTACTGCAAATGAGGGGACTGAAGGCAAAGCTGGGAGGGGAAGGGCGTCGGGGCGGTTATGAACAGAAACAGCGCCGGCAAGTTTTGGAATCGCTTTCACGCATACAAAGCCTTTGGCTTGAGATTGAGAAGGCGGTCATTTATGAAAAAGGCAGACCGGTCGAAATGAAGCTTCAAGGCCGTACTTTCCTCTTTAAGGACAGTGCTGGCAAGGAATGCAGGGTTTCAGAGTATACGGACAAAAAACATGTCTACTTCACGATTGATGACGTGTTTGCCAGATATCTGTACGGCTCCGGCAGACAAATAGCGATACTGCCAATCAAGGCGCTGCACTATCACCCTCACCACCGTACATGGGAGAAACGGTTAGCCAGATATGTCAGCTGGAGATGGCGAACGCAAGCAAGAAAAGGGGACTATTGGCAGCCGAATAAGATTGCGACGCTCTTACATGCCATAGGCGAGGATGTAAATGAACGGACACCGTCCAGGACGAGAGACCGCTTAGAAAAAGCCCTCGATACTTTACAGGATGACGGGCTTATTGGCGGCTGGTACTATGATAACAAGTGGGATGAGGCGGTTGCTGAGACGAGAGGCTGGTACCGGATATGGGAGAATGCCGCCATCATTATTGAGCCGCCTGCCGTGATTACGGAACAATATCAATCCATTCAAAAAAGGAAGAAAACGAAGTCTAGCCAAGAAGCGCTGATGCCGTTGTCGTCATTGAATCTATTAGGTCAACAGCTGCGATTGGTTCGAAGTCATCATGGTTTGACGTTAAACCAGGTAGCAGAGGAAATCGGGATTTCCCCATCTTATTTAAGCCACATTGAATGTGGAAGGAAACATCCGTCCGATAAGATTCAAATGAGCATGACGAAATGGATTCAGCGCTATATGTAAGGGAGCTGCCTGAAGAGGCGGCTCTTTTTTTTGTCGCGCGAATGGAGGACGAAGTTTCCTGTAAGTC
>JBJEFP010000110.1:0-13434 GCA_051874195.1 Lysinibacillus sp.
AGGGGAACCGGGAAGCATGGACGTATGATCCATTCGGCGCTGAAATAATTGAAGGGCGGATGTATGGGCGCGGGACAAATGATACAAAAGGAAATCTTGCCTGTATGATAACAGCTTGCCAATCCATCCTCCTGGACCAAGAGAACTTCACTGGGAAGATTATTTTATGTATTCCATGTGATGAAGAAGGCATGATGCTGGGGATTAAGCATTTCATTAAGCAGGGGTGGGCTGATGGCGTAGACGGGGCGATTATTTGTGAGCCCGAGGAAAACCAGGTGTGCATTGCACAGCGAGGCGCCATTCGCTTGCGTGTAGATATATATGGCAAGATGGCACATGGTGCGATTTCCTGGAGCGGCATCAATCCGAACTGGCGTATGGCGAGGTTCATCACGGAAATGGAAAAGCTTGAAAAAGAAGAGCAGCATCGCCTTGGCGAGGACCCATTTTTAAAATGGCCGACGATTACACCGACCATTTTAAGGGCTCCCGTAAAAGGGGATGCACAAATCAATGTCATCCCTGACCATTGCATGACCACGCTGGATATTCGTACGGTGCCTGCGCAGGATCATGACGAGCTGCTTGCGAAAATTGAAGCGATTATTGAACGGATGAAGACAGAGGACCCGGATTTCAATGTGGAGCTGACCGTTCTGGATAACCGCCCTGCGACAGCTACGGATAAGGACGAGCCGGTTGTCCAGGCCATCTATCAGGCTGTAAAAGAGGTGCTGGAAAAAGAGCCACGCTACAATGGGGTGCCTGGAGCTACCGATGGAACATTTCTGCACGTTCATGGTGTGCCGATTGTAACAATCGGGGCAGGCGATCGGGAGATTCCCCATCAAATCGATGAGTATGTGGATATCGAGGAACTCGCTGAAACTACAGCGATTTACCGTAAAGCTGCACTGCTCTTTTTGGCAGGTGAAGAAGGATGAGAATAGCAGTCATTCCCGGAGACGGAATCGGAAAAGAAGTCATGCAGGAGGCCCTGTTGGTACTGCAAACCTTGCAGGAGCTTGAAAAGGAACTTCATATCGAAACGACCATTTTTGATTGGAGCTCCGACTATTATGTAAAAAACGGACGCATGATGCCTGAGGATGGTCTGACGATCTTATCGGGTTATGATGCCATCTTGTTTGGAGCGATTGGGGATGAAAGGGTGCCGGATGATGTGACGGTGTGGGAGCTGATCATGCCGATACGCAAGCAATTCCACCAATATGTAAACTTCCGTCCCGTCAAATCACTGCCGGGCATCGTGTCGCCTTTAGCCCAGGCTGACAACATCGACTTTGTGATTTTCCGTGAAAATACAGAAGGTGAATATTCTAATAGTGGCGGAAGATTATATATGAATCAGCCCCAAGATTTAGCCATACAGAATACCGTCATGACGAAAATTGGCATCGACAATATTGTAAGTGCAGCATGTGACTATGCATTGAAATATGGCAAATCGACGGTGACGAGTGCTACAAAGTCGAATGCAGTGATTCATACGATGAAATTTTGGGATGAATGTGTGAAGGAGGCCATGAAGCAATACCCGAATCTGCAGCTTGAATCTTATTATATTGATGCTTTAGTAGCTTACTTTGTTGAAAGGCCGCAAGAATTTGAAGTAGTAGTGGCTTCGAATTTATTTGGCGATATTTTATCAGATCTTGGCTCCGCCATTATAGGGGGGCTCGGGTTGTCCCCTTCAGGAAATATCAACCCGGAGCGCCTATATCCTTCGATGTTTGAGCCGGTACATGGCTCAGCACCGGATATTGCAGGTCGTGGCATTGCCAATCCTATTGCTCAAATTTGGTCTCTTGCACTGCTGTTGGGTCATCTGGGGCGTACGGATTTGGAAAAAACGATCGTGCGTGCCATCGAGCAGGTACTGGCAGCGGGACAGGTGAAAACAGCAGATATCGGCGGTTCAGCCACGACGGCAGAAATGGGTGCAGCCATTTGCGAAGCAGTCAAAACATGTTTTGAAATGCGAGGTGTCTAATTTGGAGACTGTAGTTGTAACAGGAGCGGCCGGTGGAATGGGGCAGGCAATTGTAAAAACACTCATCGATGCAGGATTTTACGTAGCGGGCATGGATTTGGCGGAGCAAAGTCCGTTTTCCCATCCCCATTTTCACTACGAACAAGGAAATGCATTGGATGAGCACCATGTGAAAGGCTTCGTTGATAAATGGGAAGAGATTGCAGGGGTAGTAAATTCTCTGGGAATTGCCCAACCGGCAACACCGATAGAAGAGGTTACACTGGACTTCTGGAACAAGGTAATGGACGTCAATGTCAAAAGTCTTTTCATTATGACAAAGGCTGTAGCCCCAAAAATGAAGCAGGTGAAAAAGGGGGCTATCATTAACATCGCCTCCATTTCAGCGGTCCGGCCAAGGCCGGGCTTGCAGGCATATATCGCATCAAAAGGAGCGGCAGAAAGCTTTTCTCGTGCAATGGCTATTGAATTGGCACCGTTCCAAATACGAGTGAACACCATTCATCCTGGACCGGCAGATACACAAATGCTTGGGCAATTTGCTGCACAGGACGCTGATGTGGAGCAGGCAAAACAGCAAATATTTGTTCAATCTGTTCCCTTAGGCAGGTTGATTGCCCCGGAAGATATTGCAAATTCCGTCCGCTTCCTGCTATCGGATGAGGCGAGCGCCATTACAGGTGCAACCTTGCACGTAGACGGCGGACGTGGCTTATAAGGAGTGATGAAATGGAACATATACCAATGTGTATAAATGGCGAATGGATTTTCGGTCCGGCAGATATCCAAGTAGTGAATCCATCAACGGGCAAACCGCTTGTGACAATATCCAATGCTACTTTCGAACAAATCGATGAAGCTGTCGAAAGTGGAAATAGGGCGTTTGAAAGTGAAGAATGGCGCCGGGTCAAGCCGTTTGAACGAGGGCAGCTTCTAGTGGAGCTTGCGCAGTTTATCCGCTCGAACGCACAGCAGTGGGCGCAGCTGGAAAGCCAGGATGTCGGCAAGCCGATGTCACAGGCACGAGCAGATATCGAAGCCGCGGCACGCTATTTCGAATTTTACGGCGGAGCAGCCGATAAGGTGATGGGTGAAACAATACCGATAGAGGATGGGCTGCTGAACGCCGTCGTCCTTGAGCCTGTGGGGGTGACCGTTCATATTGTGCCCTGGAACTATCCGGTCCAGATTACATCGAGAAGTGTTGCGGCGGCCATTGCTACAGGTAACGCCGTCATCATCAAAAGTGCAGAGGATACACCTCTTTCAACGCATGAAATCGTGAAATGGTTGAAGGACAGGCTACCAAAAGGCATCATCCAGCACATCACGGGCTACGGGCGTGATGCGGGGGCCTATTTAAGCAGGCACCCTGGAATCCACCATATTACATTTACAGGCTCCGTTCCTACCGGTATCTCGGTCATGCAGGCTGCAGCCCAAAATGTGGTGCCTGTCACATTAGAGCTTGGCGGGAAGTCGCCCAATATCGTTTTCAAGGATGCGGATGAAGACCAGGCATTGGAAGGCGTGATGAGAGCCATCGTGCAAAACGCCGGCCAGACATGCTCGGCAGGTGCAAGACTCTTGATTGAAAGCTCTTATAAAGAAGCATTTTTAGCCAAGCTGGTTCCTCTTTTTGAGAAGATTACGATAGGTGCCGGGGAGCAGGATCTCGATATGGGGCCGCTTTTAAATGAAACACAGTTTAACAAGATTACGAGTCTATTAGAATT
Source organism: Lysinibacillus sp. (assembly GCA_051874195.1). GTDB lineage: Bacteria > Bacillota > Bacilli > Bacillales_A > Planococcaceae > Lysinibacillus_B. The sequence goes on from JBJEFP010000110.1 coordinate 3,754, forward strand.
GGCCGCAAAAGATGGAAACATTCTGACAGGCGGAAAAGCCTTGGAAATAGAAGGTTATCCTGAAGGCTACTATGTTGCTCCTACGATTGTGGATGGTCTAGATGTTTCTCATCCGCTCTCGATGGAAGAAATTTTCGGACCTGTGCTGACTGTATTCACATTCGAAACCGCGGCGGAAGCCATCTCCATGGCCAATGCCACTCCGTATGGCCTCGTGGCGGGTATTTGGACGAGCAATCTGAATACGGCACATTATGTTGCCAGTCGGGTGAAGGCAGGGCAGGTTTTTATCAATAATTACGGGGCTGCAGGTGGCATTCAAATGCCTTTTGGCGGCTACAAAAAAAGCGGTATTGGACGCGAAAAGGGACTGGTTGCCCTACGGAACTACACGCAAATGAAAAACATCGCCATCCGTTACAGTGATCCAGGAGGTGATTGACATGGATAAGGGCAAAGAGCTGGTCTTGGAGGTCAATCATTTATCTATTTGCTTTGATTTGCCGAACGGACAGCAGGCAAAGGTGGTAGAGGACGTCAGCTTTTCGGTTTATAAGGGGGAGACGCTGGCCCTCGTTGGAGAATCAGGCAGCGGTAAAAGCATCACTTCCCTTGCCATCATGCGGCTGCTCCCCATCCCCCCAGGAAGAATCACATCCGGTACTATCCGGCTGAACGGCCAGGAGTTGCTACAAATGAGGCTGAAGGACATGAGCTCCATCAGAGGAAATGAAGTAAGCATGATTTTCCAGGAGCCGATGACCTCTCTGGATCCGGTATTTAAAGTGAGCAGTCAGCTGATTGAGGGAATCCGCAGACACCAAAAAGTTTCCAAAAAAGAAGCGTTTGCTATAGCTCTTGGCATGCTGAAGGAAGTCGGCATCGCCAATGCAGAGAAGGTGATGCATGAATACCCTCACCAATTATCAGGCGGCATGCGCCAGCGGGTCATGATTGCCATGGCGATGGCGAATAATCCGAAACTATTGATTGCCGATGAACCAACGACGGCACTTGATGTGACGGTGCAGGCGCAAATCTTGCGGCTGATGCTGAAGATGAAGGAGGAGCACGGCTCGGCGATTTTATTTATCACCCATGATATGGGGGTAGTAGCCGAAACGGCGGACCGCGTGATGGTGATGTATGCCGGACAGATTGTGGAGGAAGCCCCGGTCAAGACATTGTTTACAGAACCGAAGCATCCTTATACGATTGCACTGTTAAAAACAATCCCTTCATTGGATGCAAATGTGGACCGGCTGCCATCCATTCCTGGAACCGTTCCTTCAGCTAGCCAAATGCCGAATGGTTGCCGGTTCGCTGCACGCTGTGAACATGCTATGCCGATCTGTAGGGAAAATCAGCCGAATGTTGTGCAATTTGAACATCGTCAGCAAGTACGCTGTCACTTGTATACCGAAGAAGGGATGATGGCAAATGTCGAATAAAGCCGTTTTACTTGAGGTGCGTGATTTAAAGGCCTATTTTCCTGTGAAGCGGAAATCCATCCGTGAAGAAAAAAAGGTAGTGAAAGCAGTTGACGATATTTCCATCGAAATTTATAAAGGCGAAACATTAGGGATTGTGGGAGAATCAGGCTCAGGCAAATCAACATTGGGAAGAACGATTTTAAAGCTGATTGAGCCTACATCCGGTGAAATTTTATATGAAGGGGAGCCTATACAGCAATTATCCGGACAGGCCCTGCAGAAGTTCCGCAATCAGATGCAAATGGTTTTTCAAGACCCCTTTTCTTCACTGAATCCACGAATGCGTATTGGGGAAATCATTGAGGAGCCGATGAAACTGCAATTAACCCTGACAAAACAGGAACGCAAAAAGCGTGTAATAGAACTGCTGGAAAAAGTGGGTCTCCGTGAAGACGCAATAAAGAAATTTCCGCATGAATTTTCAGGTGGGCAGCGGCAGCGTATCGGCATCGCAAGGGCATTGGCGATCAATCCGGCTTTCATCATAGCGGATGAACCTGTTTCGGCACTTGATGTATCTGTACAATCGCAGGTTTTGAACCTGATGATGGACCTGCAGGATGATTTGGGGCTGACTTATATGTTCATATCCCATGATTTAAGTGTTGTAAAGCATATCAGTGATCGGGTGGCGGTCATGTATTTAGGGAGAATAGTAGAAGTGGGAGAAAAGAATGCCTTGTACGCTAATCCGCTTCATCCCTATACACAAGCCTTGTTAGCTGCCATTCCGGTAGTGGATTTTGATAAAAAGAGGCATTCGGAGCCTTTAAAAGGAGACCTCCCAAGTCCGATGAATCCACCGGTCGGCTGTGTGTTCCATACACGCTGTCCAAAAGCAATGCCGATTTGTTCGGAGAAACGCCCTGTAGTAACAAGCCAGAATGACCAGCAGCAAGTGGCCTGTTTTTTATATGAAGAGGAGGAAGCTTGATGTTTCATAATATTACCGATGTCCCCGGCATCGAAGTCGGCCATATCGAGGATAAAAATGGCGTAACCGGTTGTACAGCTGTGCTGGCGAAAAAGGGCGCTGTATGTGGAGTGGACGTAAGGGGCTCTGCTCCCGGCACGCGGGAAACAGACGCCCTTGACCCAATCAATGAAATCCAGCAGGTTCATGCCATCTCTCTGGCTGGCGGCAGCGCATTTGGCCTGGATGCCGCCACGGGCATCATGCGCTATCTGGCAGAACAAAAAATTGGTGTAGATGCATTCGTTGCTACGATTCCCATTGTACCGGGTGCAGTCATCTTCGACTTGTTTCTGGGAGAGCCGACAGCTTATGCAACGGCAGCAATGGGCTATGAGGCGGCAAAAAACGCTCAGGCTGGACACTTTGAAAATGGTAATATCGGCGCCGGCTATGGTGCAACAGTCGGAAAGGTCGCCGGGCCGCAGTATTGTATGAAGGGAGGACTCGGCAGCAGCTCCATAAAAGGAAAGGATGATTTAGTTGTCGGAGCAATCGTTGTCGTCAATGCAGTGGGAGATGTAAAGGACCCAAAATCGCGTGAAACGATTGCCGGAGGACGTAATCCTGAAACTGGTGAATGGGTGGATAGCTGTGAATACCTAAAACAGCAGTGTGAGTCGCTGGCATTGCCAGGTACAAATACAACAATCGGCGTTGTAGCAGTAAATGCAAAACTGACAAAGGCTGAAGCAAAGAAGATTGCCCAGCTTACCCATAATGCGCTTGCGAGGACAATATACCCGGTGCATACCATGCTCGATGGGGATACCATTTTTGTGCTGGGGACAGGAGACCGGCGATACCCCCTCGATTATTTAGGACAGTTGGCAACAGAGGCAATGGAGCAGGCGGTAGTAAATGGTGTAAAGATGGCACAGCCGATAGGGCACATCGAAAGTTATCAAAGCCTTCAAGGCAAAAAGGGGGAGTAGGGAATGAAAAAAGGTTGGTTACTAGTAATATCTATATTATGGGTGATTGTTTTGGTTGCATGCTCATCGGATGATGGCGGCTCGGATGGGAATGACAATGGTACAGCGAGCGGATCACAGGAAATATATGTACGTGTCAATGATGATCCTGACTTTCTAGATCCCCATAAGGCGACGGCATCCATTTCATTCCAGATGATTTTGAACATGTTTGAAGGATTGATGGCCCCGGAGACAGATGGCTCATTGAAAGAGGCAATTGCTGAAAGCTATGAAGTATCTGAGGACGGGCTTGAATATACATTCAAAATCCGCCAGGGAGTGAAATTCCACGATGGCTCTGAAGTAACGGTGGATGATGTAAAATATACGTTTGACCGTCTGATGGGTACAGCTGGTGGCGAGAAGATGAAGAACAACTTTGATAATGTCGTTTCTGCCGAGGTGGTAGATGAATCGACGTTCAAATTTACATTAGCGGAGCCGAATTCAAACTTCCTCTATTCATTAACGGCATTGACGTCAGCGATTGTACCGGCAAGCAATGATGGCAAGCATAATGAAAATCCAATCGGCACTGGTCCTTTTGCTTATGAAAAATATTCACCGGGCATGAATTTGATAGTCAAGAAAAACGAGGACTATTGGCGTGAAGGGCTGCCTTATTTGGATAAGGTCACATTTGTCTTCCAATCCGACGACCAGGCTGCAATCATGAGTTTATTAGCAAACGAAGTGGATGTAACAGCTGTTCCATGGCAAAGAGTGAATGAAGTAACGGATGCATTTAATACTTCCCATCAAAACAATAACTCCTCACTAGTCGTTACATTCAATCAAACAAAAGCGCCGTTTGATAATGTGAAAGTCCGTCAGGCGATTGCCATGGCGATTAACAAGGATGACATCATCGATTCAGTCTTTTCCGGCTATGCTGTAAAACTAGGTTCTAATATGAGTCCGGCGATGGGAGAGTTTCATGATCCTTCTCTTGAGGAGCTGTACTCGTTCGATGTGGAAAAAGCCAAGGATCTACTCGCTGAAGCGGGCTATGAGGACGGCTTTTCAACAACAATCACCGTCTCTTCTCATAATGGCATTTACAGTAATATCGCACAGATCGTTGTAGAGAATCTGAAGGCAATCGGCATCGATGCAAAGATTGAAGTTGTGGAATGGGGCATATGGCTGGAGCGTGTCTATGCTGGCCGTGATTATGAGATGACGGCAATCGATCTGACGGGTCGTCCATCCGCTTATGAGGTGTTAAATGACTATATTTCCACAAACGATGCAGAAAACTTCTTCCTGTTCAAAAATGCAGAGTTCGATCAAGTGATGGAGGACGTCCTCCACGAGACGGATCATGCCAAGCAAGTGGAATATTACAAAAAGGCGCAGGCAATTTTGGCAGAGCAGGCAGCCGCAGTGTATATTGCGGATTACCAGATCATTTGGGGTTCCGATAAGGCAGTATCCGGATTAAAGAGTTATCCATTCTGGTTCCATGATATGTCTGAGGTGAAGATGTCCAATTAGAAAGGAATGAGGCATTATGTTCTATATACTGCGTCGCTTCATCCTGTTAGTAATCACCGTCATCCTTGTGTCCATCATTACATTTGGGGTTTTTCAGATTCTGCCCGGCGATCCTGTCCGTACAATGCTTGGTACCGAGGCGGATGCCGCACAAATTGAAAACTTGCGATCTGAGCTCGGCCTGGACCGCCCCCTTTATGAACAGTACTTTGATTGGGTGAAGGGGCTATTAACGGGAGAGCTAGGTGATTCCATTCGATTTTCCATGCCAGTGACAGAGCTATTATTGGCGCGGCTGCCAGTCACGATGTCTTTGGCTGCCATTACACTGTTCATCGTGTGTGTCATTTCCTTGCCGCTCGGTATATTTGCTGCAAGGCGACAAAACCAGCTCAGTGACCTAACACTATCTACCGTTACACAAATAGGGATGGCAGTGCCTTCATTTTGGCTGGGGATGATGCTTATATTATATATTGGCATGAACGTCGATTTCTTTAAAATAAGTGGCTATATTCCATGGTCGACAAGCATTACGGGGGCGCTCAGTACATTGATTTTGCCGGCATTGACAATTGCGATTCCTCTTATTGCAGTGAATTTCCGCTATGTACGTACAGCCATCTTAGAGCAGGTGAGGCTGGACTATGTTCGCACCATACGCAGTAAGGGGATTGTCGAGCGGGTTGTGATGTATAAGCATGTTCTTAAAAATGCTATGATTCCGATCTTGACCGTATTCGGAATAATTACTGCAGAAATCGTTGCAGGGACCATTATAGTCGAGCAGGTATTTTCTCTGCCTGGGGTTGGCCAGCTGCTGATTACAGCCATTAATAATCGCGATTTCCCTTTAGTTCAAGGAATTGTCATGTATATTACGGTAGCGGTCGTAACGATCAATTTCATTGTGGATATTTTATATACCGTACTTGATCCACGTATTCGATTGCGATAAGGAGGCGTAAACAATGAAAATACAACGATTTACCAAAAATATAAACCTCATCATTGGCGCACTTATTATCGGTGGATTTTTTGTACTGATGTGCATCAGCTTTTTCTATACCCCCCATGATGTTACGGCAATGAATGTGTCCCATAAGCTGCTCGGGCCAAATGCAGAGAATTGGTTTGGTACGGATGAATTCGGGCGTGATATTTTCAGCAGAATTATGAAAGGGACGCAGACGGCTTTTGCGGTTGGCCTACTAACAGTGTTGATAGGCGTTGTCTTCGGAGTGCTGATTGGTGGAACGGCGGGTTATTTTGGCGGCTGGATTGATGAAATATTCATGCGGTTTCTGGATGCACTTATGGCGTTCCCTGGAATCATTTTGGCCTTGATGCTCGTTGCAATCTTCGGACCGGGCATCATCAATACAGCAATCGCACTGGGAGTCATCGCCATCCCCAATATTGCCCGGATTGTCCGTAGTGGTTTCGTGCAGCATCGGGACTCAGAATATATATTGGCTGCGAAATTGATTGGTGTGAAGACTTATAATATTATGTTCCGCCATATCCTGCCGAATATTTCTTCACAGATTGTGGTGGCGGCGACAGTCACGTTTGCAACGGCTATGCTAGCGGAGGCGGCGCTCAGCTATCTAGGGCTTGGCGTCCAGCCGCCAAACCCAAGCTGGGGCAGGATGCTGAAGGACTCTCAGTCGTATTTAATAAATGCACCCTGGTATACTTATGCACCGGGTGCAGCGATTACCCTTATGGTTCTAGGGCTCTATATGCTGAGCAATGCATTACGAGACTTTTTAGACCCGCGATCCAAGGCTTAAAAGATGCGGAGCGCTTTTTTGCAAATAATCATAGGCTTTAATAGCGAGTTCTATATTAAGACGAATCGGGTGCTGCAGGAAGTTTGCTCCGTAAATTGATTCAAGGCGCTCCAGCCGCTTGTATAAAGTCTGGCGAACAATATATAGCTGCTCTGCAGTATCATTCTTCGCACCATTGCAGGCTAAGTAAGCCCGTAATGTATGAAACAGCTCAGAACCCTGTCTCTCCTCTAATTGCAGCAACTGTCCCAGATAATCATGAACATATTGCAGGAGAATATGTTGAGGCTGCTCGACAAGTAATCGATATGTGCCAATATCTTTATAGAAGTAGGTATCGATCAGCTCATAGTGCTGCAATTGGATAACTGATTTTGCCTCTTTATAGCCGACTGCAATCTGTTCTAACTGTTGGTAAGGTGTGCTGATGCCGAGACTAATTGATAAAAATGCGGCTTCACAAAGCTGCTGTAACTGGGGGATAAGCTGCCAGTACGCATTTTTATTTTCTTTCATATCTTCAGTAGCAATGTAAAATGAGATAATGACTATTTCATGCTGTTGTACTGAAATCATTGGGAAAAAGCCAAACTTTTTAAACAGCGATTTAATGAAAATAGAAAGCTGGATTTGTTGTTCCTGCCAATCACCTTGCGACTGCTTATGGAGACCGTCCGATGAAATGACAACAACACGATGATATAAATTGCGGCTAAATACAGGGAGGAATTCATCCATTGGAAGGGCAGTGTTTCCCTGAATCAATGCATGGACAACATCTTCTTCCCTGCTATGCTGTTTTTCATGCAGGGTGCGTTGTCTTAATAAAATTTGCACAATAGCCATTGCTGCCAGCTCCATTGTATGTATCAGGTATTTGTCGGCATCCTTTTGCTGAACGCATAACATCCCCCAATGCTGCTCTTGACCCTGGACAGGGACCAGCACAAAGGGAATATCGCCTACTTGCTGGATCGTAGCATCTGTTGCTTTTGTATGGAAGGTTCCTTCTAACGCTTTTAGATGTACTTTAGCGCTCGCTGGATAATAGAAGTTCTTAGAATCTTCAGAAATAAAATAGCAGAAATGATTAGTTTGCTGATATAACAGATGTAAAATCTTAAGAATGCCATTAGGCGAAAGAGATGTTTGCATAAATTGTTTAGCGAGAGCATGTAGCTTTTCTAATGCATCGAAATGCTGCTGGATGATTATTGTATGCAAATCGTATGTAATATCGATGAATCTGACGGTCTCTTCAAAAATAATGATGGGCATCTTATGCTTGTTTGCAAGGTCGATAAAGGCTTTCGGAATATGGTCAAAGTAGTCGCCAATTTCTATACACATAGCTGCAGCCTGATAGCGGATGCAATTTTCTAGAAAAGTAATTTGCTTCCCAGGATTAAGCTGCAGACCAACTCCTGTTGTCAGGATTAGTTCACCTCCGTTAATGAGATGATCAAAATGATTGATTTCTAAAATATGCGTCCATGTAACCTGACGAGAAAGGCCGTCATGACCTGCTATTACTTTTGCACGTTTAAAATGCTTGCGATGTAAAATATCTGCAACTGTTAATGGAATCATCAGCATTTTGTCACCTTCTTTCCCAATCTACAATCTAATTATTGAATGTATAATACCAATTTTCAATCATGAAGCAGAAAAACAGGGCTATTTATGGAATGATTAAAGAGTTTTATAGGAGGACGGTAGGGTATCATTGTCCATTTTTGACCATGTAAAAGTGCTTATTTCTACGATGGGCGATAATATTGAAAAGGGAATCCTTTTTGAGACTAAAAAGTATGTAATTATGTCTGTTAACGTAGCGAATGAGGCGTTTCCCATATAGTTGAGCGCACTTATACATCAAAGGCCCAATTTCTTCTGTAGTATCGGCGACTGGCGATGGAAATCCGAAAAAATCGAGAAATGCAGGATGAGCGTCAGCAGAGAGGTACCTGTGTGAATTTTACCAGTAAACAATCACACTAAATTGCAAAATGCAGTGGATTTGGCATGCTGCGCTATCCTCAGACTAGTGTGTAAGCCTTTATATTTTCCGTAGGTGATGCCAAGCTGAAAGCTATTGTATGAGAAAAATAGGTGGAAGAAAAGAAGCCGGGAGTGATTCACTTCCGGTTTCTGAATTGTTTTTACCTTCGTTCCATGGATGCCGATTTATACATGTGTTTTCCTGATGCGTCCTTATGCCAAAATATTCATGATTTTCTCCTGGACATCCGGGTTGCCGATGATGACGAGCTGCAGCTTTTTCCTTGCGCGTGTGACATGCTGGAAGAGCATATTCGTCTGCCGGTACCTCAGCTTCCTTTCCGGCTCGACATGTGACAGCTTATTCTGCTCGTTGTAGTAGAAAGAGGAATCCATGACGACCGCCACTGCATCATAATCCTGCCCGATAATTTCATAAAAGCTTTCCTCCTGCCCGTCTGCGTCTTCAGGTGAGTCAGCCTCTATGTTGACGGCTCTGCAGTCCAGCACCTTCCATCCTTCCTCATCCAAAAAGTGCAGATAGCTTCCCGCAACGTCATAGGAAGAGAAATACTGTGTGCTGATGTTTGGATATTTCTGGCTGGACGACTGCTTGGCAAGATCGAACAGATTGGTGATGAATGCCTGGATTTCCTTGCTGCAACGGATGATGTTCTTTAGCTCATAGCGCTTCGGCTGCAGCCGCTCCTCAATATAGCCAGGGATGTTGTTCTCCATCTCCTTAACGGTCAAATATTGCAGGCGGTCAAAGGAAAATATGCATATAAGCGGTAGCCGCAGCATCTTTTCGAGGAATACATCAAGGTGACTCACATCCAATCGCTGCACTTCATCGAATATAATCAAATCATAGGTGCCCCAATCCTCGTCCTCTACTGGCGGCATTTTTTTCAGTAATGATTCGATGTGCCAGCCATGTTCTT
>JBJEFP010000110.1:13534-15155 GCA_051874195.1 Lysinibacillus sp.
TCCTCTACTGGCGGCATTTTTTTCAGTAATGATTCGATGTGCCAGCCATGTTCTTTTTTCAACGTTTCATGGCCGGCATTCAGCTTGCCGCAATGATAAATCTTCACACCACGGGATTGCCGGATGTAGTCTTTCGCAATATCATATAACAGCAACGTCTTTCCCGTACCTGGCCCGCCTTCGAGGGTGATGAAGGTCGGTTCATCCACCGGCGGATAGTCCAGGATTTCACGTTTAAACGTGCTTTGCTGGGCTGTCAGGAAATATTCATCCTTCAAAAAGGCCTCCGGTGATTCAAACGGCGATACAAGGTAGTTGATTGGATCGAAGAGGTGGTGCAGGTTATCGATCTCCATCAGATGCTGCTCTCTCAGCTTGTCGATTAACACTTCGAAGGGCACTTCCTCGATGTATGTGGAATCGACGAGCATGTAAAGCTTTTCCGTCGACGATACATAGGTGAAATTGTACAATTTGACATCCAGGAACTTGAGGTAGTATTCATTCTGGATGAGCTGCTTTACAATCTTCTCCTCTGTGCTCTTGCGCTTCAATTCAATATTGATGACGCTGTTTTGGCCGATGCGCAGCAAATCAAACTCCTTGCCGATCTGGTTGATCAGGAAACCGACAAAGAAGCCGTTGAAAATATATGTAAAGGGGGTGCGGATACGCAGGGATTCCACCAGCGACTGCAGATCCTCCAACTCATTCTTCCGGATATGGGGATTGATGCCGAACCCGCCTACATACTTTTTAAAGCTCAAGTCATTCAAGTCGGCCTGTGCATTCAGTAAAGAAAGAAGATTGATCGCCCTCATAGCTTGCTCCTCCGTATCCTTCGTAGTAACGGTATTTTTATGTTCTTCCATATATGTATTGCTCATTAGTATTCCTTTCTGTGACTTATATTATGCCAAATTGAAAAACTGACGACAGATGCAGTCCAAATTCGGCAATCGAAAAGTCCTCTCCTACAATTTTACCGTAAAGCTATAAATTCTTGCATCCCGAGATTAAGAAAATGCAAATAATTCGATTGAAGGTATGGTACCATATGGAAAAAGGCGCCATTTTACCGAAAGAGCGTGCCTTTGTAAATGCTAATGGAGGGCTCATATGACATATCCGATACGACTTAGAACGAGCGCGCTGATTATTGAGCAGGGGGCTGTATTGCTAATCGAATTTAATGATGAAAACGGTGTGCATTATAATCTGCCCGGAGGAGGCGTGGAGGCAGGTGAATCCCTCATCCAGGCGGTTAAAAGAGAGGCTTTGGAGGAGGCTTCTGTGAAAGTGGAGGTAGGACAGGTAGCGTTCATCTACGAATATGCCCCTCATCTGACGCAAGCCAGATACGGCCCGGTCCATTCCCTTACGACCATTTTTGCCTGCACGCTACAAAAAGGGGAGGCACCAAGGATGCCGGAGAAGCCGGATCAAAATCAGACAGGCGTTAAATGGATTCCGCTGGATTTACTGAATCAAGTCGTTTTGTATCCGAATATTCGCGGACAAATTATCGCCTATAGTAAGCACAAACAAACGATTGGGCTTCTTGAGGAGCACGAGCTAGTGCCATATTAGTATTCTGGTCAAGTTCGGCATTACCTACATA
>JBJEFP010000111.1:0-1877 GCA_051874195.1 Lysinibacillus sp.
CCAATAACCGTTTCAAAGTTCATAATTATTTACCCTCCCAAATCTGAGGAGTTTTTGTATGGAAGTCCGTCGCCTTCTCATATGCATAGGCAGTACGGTAAATTGTTTCCTCGTCGAAGTGTTTACCGATGATTTGCAGTCCAAGTGGCAGGTCGCCATCGAATCCACAAGGGATGGAAATGGCCGGCACGCCAGCCAAGTTGACTGGAATCGTCAAAATATCGTTTGCATACATCGTCATTGGATCATTGATGTTTTGGCCGATTTTGAACGCTGCAGTTGGTGCAGTCGGTCCGACGATGACATCGTACTCTTCGAAGATTTTATCGTAGTCTTGTTTGATCAACGTACGTGCTTGCTGCGCCTTTTTATAGTACGCATCGTATGTACCCGCACTTAATGAATAAGTACCAAGCATGATACGGCGTTTCACTTCCTCACCGAAGCCTTGCGCACGTGTTTCCTTGTAAAGCTCCATCAGGTTTTTCGCACCTTCTGCACGGAACCCGTAGCGGATGCCGTCGAAGCGAGAAAGGTTTGAAGAAGCCTCTGAAGATGAAAGGATGTAGTAGGCAGCAAGTGCGTATTTTGAATGAGGTAAGGATACCTCTTCTACTGTAGCACCTAATCCTTTTAATACATCCAGCGCATCAAGTACAGATTGACGCACGACATCATGTACGCCTTCCGCTAAAAATTCCTTCGGTACTGCGATTTTCAAGCCTTTAATATCTCCGTCTAATGCCGCTGCATAGTTTGGTACAGGAACATCTGCAGAAGTGGAATCATTTGGGTCTACGCCCGCGATTGCTTCTAATAGCAGCGCATTGTCACGTACATTGCGTGTAATTGGTCCGATCTGGTCAAGTGAAGAGGCGAACGCTACAAGGCCGAAACGTGATACACGGCCATATGTCGGCTTCATCCCCACAACGCCGCAATATGCTGCCGGCTGACGGATCGAACCGCCTGTATCTGAACCAAGCGAGAATGGCACTTCCCCTGCCGCTACTGCCGCTGCAGATGCGCCTGAGGAACCACCTGGGACATGTTCAAGTTTCCATGGGTTTTTCGTTGTTTTGTAAGCAGAGTTTTCATTTGAAGAACCCATTGCAAACTCATCCATGTTCAGCTTCCCGATTGTTACCATGCCTGCTTCCTGCAGCTTTTTCACAACGGTTGCATCATAGATCGGCATGAAGCCTTCTAGAATTTTAGAAGCACATGTTGTTTCTAGTCCCTCTGTTACGATATTGTCTTTTACACCAATCGGAAGACCGAATAGTGGTCCGCGTTCTTCGAATGGTACTTTATCCAATTCAGCAGCTTTTGCTGTTGCTTGCTCTTTATTTAGCGCTAAAAACGCTTGTACATCGCCGTCTAGTTTTTCAACACGGTCGAATGCCTCTTTTGTCAAATCAGCGATCGTCAATTCGCCGTTATGTAGGCTTTCTTGCAATTCTTTCGCTGAACGCTCAAATAATGTCATGCCAGTGCTCCTCCTTATTAGTCTAAAATTGATGGTACTTTCACTTGACCATCTTCTTCTTCTTTTACGTTCAACATCATTTTCTCACGCGGCAAGCCTTGTCCTGCTACGTCTTCACGCAATACGTTCACAAGCGGTAATACGTGTGATGTCGGTTCTACGTTTGTTGTATCCAGCTCATTTAGTTGTGCAGCAAATTCCGTAATCTTCCCTAGCTGTTCAGCGAATTTTTCCGCTTCTTCCTCTGTAATGGCAAGGCGTGCTAAGTGTGCAACGTGCTTTACTTCCTCTTTTGTCAAATTCCCCATTTTTACACCTCCGGATAAAGAATATTTCCTACCTTTTTGTCGAATACATCGGGCTTGTTAAAGGTAACCATGCCCATAAT
>JBJEFP010000112.1:0-14935 GCA_051874195.1 Lysinibacillus sp.
AACAATTAGCAGAAGAGTCGTTAATTGATTTAGCATACGCTGTTTTAGAAGAACGAAAATCTGCAATTGCATTTGCCGATCTAGTAAAAGAACTTCAAAGCTTAAATGGCTTTTCAGATGAGGAAATGCAATCTCGCCTTGTTCAATTTTATACGGATATGAATATAGACGGCCGCTTTCTATTGAACCATGAGAGCGGATGGGGTCTGCGTGAATGGTACAAAGTGGAGACGATTGAGGAAGAAACGGCTCCTACTGTGAAAGCACGCAAGAAGAAATCAAAAGCTGTCATCGACGATGAAGAGGACGAAATCATCGACCTGGATGAGGAAGATATCGTATTTGATGAGGACTTCGATGAGTTTTCTGATGATGAAGACGAGGAAGATGTTGAGGAAGACGATGCGCTTGAGTTCGTCGAGGAAGACATCGAAGATTTGGATGCGGAAATCGATGAAGAGCTGATTCCAGAAGAGGAAGAAGAGTTCGTCATTGAGGAAGAAGATGATGAAGAGCTGGAAGAGCTTGACGAGGAAGAAGAAAAATAATGCGAAGAGTATGGGTGATGATTGTCGCCCATACTTTTTTTTATCATGGGGCCATACTAAAATATCGCAATATGGACTATGAGAGAAAAGCGATTGCCGGCAGCAAGGCCTCCGTGCTGGCTGCTTGCGGCCATGGTTGGCAACCTTCCGCCAACGACAAGTATCCATGCGCTTTTGCCGCCCCCTTCTGGATATTCACAGTAAAAGTGCTTGACTTATTTTTCACTTCCGTATAATCTTTTACTTGGGCTCCTTTAAAAAGGAGATTGACCGTATAAGTTATACGCTCCCCCTGCTAGCACGCAGGTGGGGCGTTTTTTATTTTTATAGCGAAAGTTCGCAGCGCAGTGCATTTTCTGCTGTTATTAGTTGTCTTGTGCTGAGTTTGAGGCTTTATAAATGGGGAGGGCACCTTCCCACCCCTAGTAAAAAGGCATCGTGAAGGCGTATGGCAGCCGGCATGTGCCTTTCCAATTTTTAAGGAGGAATTTAGAATGACAAAGTATATTTTCGTAACAGGTGGAGTGGTTTCGTCACTTGGGAAAGGAATCGTTGCTGCATCGTTGGGGCGCTTATTGAAAAATCGTGGACTTGAAGTAACAATCCAGAAGTTTGACCCATACTTGAACATCGACCCGGGTACAATGAGCCCTTACCAGCACGGTGAAGTATTCGTAACGGACGATGGCGCGGAAGCCGACCTGGACTTGGGCCACTACGAGCGATTCATCGACATCAACCTTGGGAAACACTCGACAGTTACATCAGGCCGTGTCTACCAATCCGTTCTGAAAAAAGAGCGCCGTGGTGACTACAACGGTGGTACTGTCCAAGTAATTCCTCATATTACAAATGAAATCAAGGACCGCATCCAACGCGCCGGCCGTGAAACAAATGCCGACGTGGTCATTACGGAAGTCGGCGGTACAGTAGGGGACATCGAGTCGTTGCCGTTCCTAGAAGCAATCCGCCAAATGAAAACAAATCTTGGTCACAATAACGTCATGTATGTCCACTGTACATTGATTCCTTATATCAAAGCAGCAGGGGAAATGAAGACGAAACCGACACAGCACTCGGTGAAGGAGCTGCGTTCACTAGGTATCCAGCCAAATATCATCGTCGTACGTACAGAGCAGGCGGTTTCACAAGAAATGAAAGAGAAATTGGCATTATTCTGTGATGTGCAGCCACATGAAATCATTGAATCCCGTGACGCGGAACATTTATATGAAGTACCATTGAACCTGCATGCACAGGACTTCGATGATATCGTTCTTGATCACTTCGGCATCGATGCACCGGAAGCAGATATGTCCGACTGGAAAGAGCTTGTAGAAAAGGTGAAAAACCTGACAAATAAAACACGCATTGCCCTTGTCGGGAAGTATGTAGAGCTGCAGGATGCTTACATTTCCGTAGCAGAAGCATTAAAACATGCTGGTTACGCATATGATTCTGAAATCGAAATCGATTGGATTAATGCAGAAGACGTAACAGCTGATAATGTTGCAGAGCTGCTTGGACAAGCAGACGGCATTCTAGTGCCGGGTGGATTCGGGGACCGCGGTGTAGAAGGAAAAATCGAAGCGATCCGTTATGCCCGTGAAAATGATGTACCATTCTTCGGCATCTGCCTAGGCATGCAGCTCGCAACAGTGGAATATGCACGCAATGTACTAGGACTTCAGGGAGCACATTCGACCGAGCTGGATAAAGATACACCATATCCGATCATCGACTTCCTTCCAGACCAATCAGAAGATATCGACCTTGGCGGTACATTACGCCTTGGCCTATATCCATGTAAATTAAAAGAAGGATCCCGCGCACGTGCATGCTACAATGGGGAAGAGCTTGTCTATGAGCGCCACCGTCACCGCTACGAGTTCAACAATGAATATCGTGAAGCAATGGAAGCGGCAGGCCTTGTATTCTCCGGCGTATCTCCTGACAACAGACTTGTCGAAATCATCGAGCTGCCAGAGAAGAAATTCTTCATCGCGGGCCAGTTCCACCCAGAGCTTGTATCCCGTCCGCAACGTCCGCAGCCGCTATTCCGCGAGTTTGTAGGCGCGGCATTCAATAATCGAAAATAATTGCCGGTTTCTAATGGAGACGGGCGAATGTAAAAAGGTGGGGAAAACATACTGTTTTCCCCACCTTTCTTATGAAACCGGCATATGTGGGTTCCGATAAACTTTTGAGGTAAGAGGGAGGTCGTCACTCCCTTTTGCTTTACTAATTATGTGTCAGCATCTAGATATGAATGATACCCATCAGTGTGGCCATGAATAGCAACACGATGCTCAACCCCCACATCCAGAAGAAGGAGTATTTCAGATGCTTGCCCATCTCAAGTCCTGACAACCCTAGTGCCAGCCAAACAGCTGGAGCCAGTGGCGATACGAATGTCCCGACAATGTTGCCGATAATCATAGCATAGGCCGTCGACAATGAATCGATATCAAAGGAAAGGCCAATCTGCTCGACGACAGGGAATAGGGCGAAATAATAGGCATCTGTACTTAATAATAAATCGAAAGGTACCCCTAGTATTCCTATGATGATATGAAGGTAGGAAGACATGAAGGAAGGCAGAATTTGCACTGCATCATTAGCGATTGCAGTTAGCATGCCTGTACCGTTCAGGATACCTAAAAATAGACCGGCCGCAATAATGATGGAGGCCATCGTCAGAGCATTCGGCGCATGTGCACGGATGCGCTCCATCTGATCCTTCGTGGAACGATAGTTGATCGGCAATGCAAGAGCGACACCTATCAGGAAGGCGAGTCCTGCCGGTATGATGCCAGCTACTAAAGAACCGATTACCAGAATGGCAAGGATAGCATTGACCCATAGCAATTTTGGCCGTTGCAGACTCTTGTCCACTTCTGATGAAACAACCCCCATAGAGACGGATTCGCCTTCATCGGCAACCGCTGTCGTACCGAACTGTTTGGCTATACGCCTCTTCTCCCGAATACCAAAGAAAACGGCCAGCAGTAGCATAAGTATGATTCCGATGATTTGTAAAGGAATCAGTGGGTACCAAAGCTCCGTAACATCGGTTTCCAATACGGATGCTACACGCCCCAGCGGACCGCCCCAAGGCACCATGTTGACGATTGCAGCAGCACCAGCGACCAATAACAGCAATAGATATGGATTCATCCGAAGACGGAGATAGAGCGGTAGTAATGCTGGAATGGTAATCAGGAAGGTTGAAGCGCCCGATCCATCAAGCTGTGCCACAGTAGCAATCAGGACAGTGATAATGGCTACTACAATAATATTCCCTTTTGAAAGCGCAATCATTTTGTTGATGAGTGGTTCGAACAACCCTACGTCCTGCATGATGCCGAAGAATATGATAGCGAAAATGAACATGACGGCGACGTTGATAACCGAGCTAATGCCCCCTTCGAAGAATTCTCCGATGTCGAACAGGCTAAATCCTGCAATCAAGGCACCGATGATTGGCGGGATGACCATAGCTACCAATGGAGATACGCGGCCGCTGATCAGAAGGACTACGATTACTAGAATGGTTAAAAATCCGATTATACTTAAGCTCATTTCATTTCTCCCCTTATTTTCTCTTTTTTGTGATTTTTCTAAAAATAACACATTTATGATAAGGAGAGAATAATAGGTCTATATTCTATATAAAGTTAATAATTTTGATTTTGTTCATAAGTTTCACGATACATATATTTCCGTTCCGGGCGACCGACCGAACCGTAAATCAATTTCGTTTCGAGAAATTGCTCGGCCACTAAATATTCCAGGTAGCGCCGGGCGGTCGAGCGGCTTGTCCCAATTTCCTCACTGAGTGTGGTAGCGGTCATTTCTGCAAAAATATTTTCCTCGAACAACGATTTCACGGATTGTAACGTATGAAGGTCAATTCCTTTAGTAAGAGGCTCATGCTGTCCTTCCTTGAAAGGCTGTAAAAATAATTCATCCACCTCCTTTTGAGATAGGTGCTCTTTAGCAAAGAATAGCTTTTCAATGTATAGATAGCGCTGGATCGATTGGATGAGTCGCTGAACCTCAAATGGCTTGATGATATAGTCGAAAACACCGAGGCTTATGATATCCTGTACATGCTCCACTTCCGATGCAGCGGAAATAACGATGATTTTGATAGCCGGATAGAGGGAGCGGATTTCTTTGATAAGTGAGTATCCCTCTACATCCGGGATATATAAATCAAGCAGTATGATATCCGGTAAATTAGCTGTTTCTTTTAATTTCCTCAACGTTTCATTTCCACTGCGAAGACTCTCCGATACAATACAGGAATCGATGTCCTTCACGTAATCTGCATGTATCCGAGCTACACGAAAATCATCCTCCACAATCCATACGCCTACTGTTTTCGTCATGGCCTTTCCTCCTGTTTAGGTAAAATAATCAAGAAACAAGCGCCAGGCAAGTCGCCCTCATCGAGTAGGATTTCTCCACCGACGGATTGCAGTGCCTGCCTGCTGATGGCCAGCCCATGCCCCCGGTCTGTGCCGCCTTTCGTAGAAATGCCCCGTGTAAACAAGGTAGTATACAGTTCTTCGCTGACGCCATTTCCGCTATCCTGGATTTCAAATAGGATGCGGTCCTTATATTCATCGATGGTTATTTGAATTGCTTTGGACGGATGATCCGAGCTCCGGACAGCCTCGATGGCATTTTGCAGCACATTTCCAAGGGCCGTCAGGAGGGCATCCTCCTGCTTGTCATTTAAGGCAGTGGACAAGGTGCATTCCTTAAGCTCCATCGTAATACCTAATTCGGCAGCTTCGGTGATCTTTCCCTGAATCAAAGCAAATAACAGAGGGTTCTTCGAATTGCTGTTCAATATCTTTTTAGCCTGCCCCTGGATGTTTTTCTCCCGCTTGATAAAATGGATGGCTTCTCCGTATTTCTTATGGACAAGCAATCCTAAAATGATATGGAGCTTGTTTGCATATTCATGGGTCTGGGCACGCTGCATATTGGCGCGTTGCTTTGCCTGCTTCAATTCCTCCGCAATCTTCTGAATGTCTGTCTTTTTACGCATCGTATATAGCGAGCCGATTCGTTTATTCTTTTCGAGTAACGGTGCCTTGTTGAGGATGACAATCGAGTCATCCAAGGAAAGCTCTAGATTCCGGATGGTATCCTGACGAGCAATCTCTTGTGTGAAAATATGCTTGATATCCAGGCCCATCCAGTCGGAGAGGGGAGTGCTTTTATGAGGATCGATCATTTCATACGCACTGGCATTGATAGTCGTGATATGGCTGTCAGGACCGACAGCCAAAATCCCCTCCTCGGTCGTTTCCAAAATCATTTTATGCTGCTGATATAATTTTGCAATCTGTAAGGGCTCCATATTAAAGAGCAATCTTTTTATGTAAAAGGAAATAAGAAACGCGCCTGCAATTCCTAGACTGAACAGCAGACTGGCATAGGCAAGCCATTTTTTAAAGGAAACTTGAATCATATGATCGATATTTTCCGCTAGAAATCCAACCGACACAACACCGATGATTTCGTCATCCTTTATAATCGGGACCTTTCCACGGATCGATAATCCAAGAGAGCCTTTTGTTTTTGACACATACGATTTCCCATCCAGCAGGGCGGCATCATTGTCTCCGCCGACCATTTGCATGCCAATCTTCTCAGGATCGGGATGCGAATAGCGGATTCCCTCCTTATTGCCGATTACAATAAAGGCAGCACCGATTTCCTTTTGTATTTCCATAGCGATGGGCTGGATCACCGCGCTTGGATCAGCAGAAGAAAAAGCATCTGTTATTTCCGTCATGGAGGCGATGGTCGAAG
Source organism: Lysinibacillus sp. (assembly GCA_051874195.1). Classification (GTDB taxonomy): domain Bacteria; phylum Bacillota; class Bacilli; order Bacillales_A; family Planococcaceae; genus Lysinibacillus_B. The sequence goes on from JBJEFP010000112.1 coordinate 6,381, forward strand.
CGATGTTCAGCGCCCGCGTAGCCACCTGGTCTTCCGTCATGTCACGGATATGGTCCTGCAGCAAATATAAGAATGTCCCGCAAATAAAGATAATCAATACACTGATTAATGAAATCATTTTAAAGGTGATTGTCTGAAACCATTTCCTCATCTTTCAGCCTCCATCCAACTGCTTATTCTACACATAATAGGAAGTACACGTTTATAGAGTTAAAAAAAGTATTTGGACCCAGTCCAAATACTTTAAGATGGAGGTTTCATCCCCAAAAGTGGTTTCCTTCAGCCTCCATGGCTATAAATACAGGGCGTTCCTAGGCAAATGGCGAAGCGGGCGGCTCCTCATCTTCCTCGTCACCAGACACCATTTCATCGTATTCCATTTTAATCGCTTCATAAATGAATAATGCAGCCATCATATGGGGGAATACGATACGTTCCCCGAGCTTTGATGGATGGGGAAGAATGCCTCCGCGAATTTTCATGCTGATATAGGTATAGGCGAGTTCGCTCAATTCATTGTCATCGCCTGCCGGTTCACTGGCGACGGCGGCGAATGGGATGAATTCATCATACAGCCTCTGTGCGAGGGACAATGCCTCTTCATCCTTGCAGCTGCGTGTGAAGATAATGACGCGGTCTGCTTCGGTAATGTCGGCCTCCGGAGACCACGGCGTCGCCTTGATGAACGGTGCAGCTCCGTCCAAGGCATTCATCTCTATTCCTCTCATTTCCCCGAAGCAGGCAAAGTACACGTTGCCTTGACCGATACCGGCCTGGGCGAGCAGCCGTGCTGTATCTTCTATTGCCTCTTCTTCGCTCGTTTGGATGCGCTGCAGCAATCCAGTCATCTGAGTAGTTAAAATTTTCGACATAGTTCCACCTCCACTTTATTATAGTTTTAGGATATTTAAATTGCAAAACGAGAAAATTGCTAGTATTCTTGCAGGAATTACAGAAATGGCAAAGAATATATTACTGTAAACTAGGCCGAGGAGAAAATCAAATATGAGAAAAATCTTGATTATCGATGATCAACCAGGCATTAGACTTTTATTAAATGAAGTATTTAAGAAAGAAGGGTATGCACCGCTGTTAGCCGCAAACGGCAGGGAGGCCCTGAAAATCGCCGAGGAGGAGACGGTCGACTGCGTACTGCTGGATATGAAGATTCCGGGGATGAATGGTCTTGAAATTCTCCAGCATTTGAAGGCGAAGAATGAACGAATGCCGGTTATCATGATGACTGCCTATGGGGAGCAGGAGTTGATAGATGAGGCGATGGGGCTGGGCGCTTCCCATTACTTCACAAAGCCGTTCAATATTTTTGAAGTGCTGGAAGAAGTAAATGGCATTTTGAAGGTTTAAATACTTGCTAAAATTGTGAAAAATAATAGTGTGCCCTACGCAGGCAGTGGCGAATACTGCCTGTTTTTGTTATGATAGGGTAGAATGTTTTCTCGTAAAATATTTAGCATCCTTAAGGAGGACTTTCATCATGGCATTAGTTTCAATGAAAGAAATGTTAATTAAAGCAAAGGCTGAAAAATATGCAGTGGGTCAATTCAACATCAATAACCTGGAGTTTACACAGGCAATCCTACAGGCAGCACAAGAGGAGAACTCACCTGTCATCCTAGGTGTCTCGGAAGGTGCCGGCAAATATATGGGCGGCTTCGTAGCGGTCGTGCATATGGTGAAAGGCTTGATCGAAAGCTATAATATCACTGTTCCTGTAGCGATTCACTTGGACCACGGTTCCTCATTTGAGAAATGTAAAGAGGCGATTGATGCAGGCTTTACATCCGTAATGATTGATGCCTCCCACCACCCATTCGAAGAAAACGTACAAATCACAAAACAAGTAGTGGAATATGCACACGCACATGGTGTTTCAGTGGAAGCTGAGCTAGGTACTGTAGGCGGAGAGGAAGATGGCGTCATTGGCGGCATCAACTATGCTGATCCACAGGAATGTAAAAATCTTGTCGAGCAAACGGACATCGACTGCCTGGCGCCGGCTCTAGGCTCAGTGCACGGTCCTTACAAAGGCGAGCCGAACTTGGGCTTCAAGGAAATGGAGGAAATCTCGCAGCTTGCAGACCTTCCATTGGTTCTTCATGGAGGCACTGGCATCCCGACGCATGATATTCAACGTGCCATTTCACTTGGTACAGCGAAAATCAATGTAAATACGGAGAACCAGATTGCTGCTACGAAAGCAATCCGTGAAATTCTGAACAATGATCAAAAAGTATACGATCCACGAAAATATTTAGCACCTGCTCGCGAAGCCATCAAAACTACGGTTATTGGCAAGATGCGCGAATTCGGTAGCTCTCAAAAAGCGTAATAAGCGATGAATGTTAGCAGGAGAAGCGTCTGATTTCAGACCTTCTCCTGATTTACGATAAGGAAATAGCTGTGTAGCAAGAACTAGGAGGAAAACAATCATGAAATTTTTTATTGATACAGCCAATTTTGAAGAAATTAAAGAAGCCTATTCTTGGGGGATTTTATCAGGCGTGACGACAAACCCGTCATTAGTGGCAAAGGAGCCGAACATTTCCTTCCACGACCGTCTTCGTGAAATTGCGGAATTAGTCGACGGCTCCGTCAGCGGAGAGGTCATCTCCTTGGACGCAGAAGGCATGATTAAGGAAGGATTGGAGCTTGCTGCGATTCATCCGAACATCACAGTGAAGTTGCCGATGACGCCGGAAGGGTTAAAGGCTTGCAAGTTCTTTGCAGAAAAAGGAATCAAAACGAATGTAACGCTCATTTTCTCTGCTAACCAGGCATTGATGGCCGCTCGTGCAGGCGCTACATATGTTTCTCCATTCCTTGGACGTCTCGATGATATCGGCCACAATGGCGTGGAGCTGATTTCCACAATTGCGGATATCTTCACAATCCACGACATCAAGACGGAAATCATCGCAGCATCCATCCGCCACCCACAGCATATTACAGAAGCGGCATTAGCAGGGGCACATATTTCAACAACGCCATTCAAGGTATTAAAACAATTATTCAACCATCCATTAACTGACAAGGGGATTGAAGGATTTCTAGCGGATTGGTCAAAGCGCGAAGGACAATAATAAAGGAAATATGCTTTCTAAAGTGATGAGGAGATAACGCTTCATGGACGTTTATAAAATAAATGGGGGCCACCGCTTGCAGGGTACTGTCAAAGTCAGCGGTGCGAAAAATAGTGCGGTCGCTTTAATTCCTGCGTCAATTTTGGCGAACTCCTCCGTTACAATTGGAGGAATTCCTGAAATTTCAGATGCATGGACATTGAAAGCGCTACTTGAAGAAATAGGCGGTGAAGTGTCATTTAAGGACGGCATGATGACCATCGATCCGGCGAACATGATTGCAATGCCGCTTCCAAATGGTAACGTGAAAAAGCTGCGCGCTTCCTATTATTTGATGGGAGCCATGCTTGGACGGTTCAAAAAAGCGGTAATCGGCCTGCCGGGCGGATGTTTTTTAGGTCCGCGTCCAATCGACCAGCATATCAAGGGATTCGAGGCGCTCGGAGCCAAAGTGACGAATGAGCACGGCGCCATCTACCTTCGTGCAGATGAACTGCGCGGGGCGAAAATCTATCTGGATGTGGCAAGTGTGGGGGCAACAATCAACATCATGCTTGCGGCGGTGCTGGCAAAAGGGCGCACCGTTATCGAAAATGCGGCAAAAGAGCCGGAAATCATTGATGTAGCGACATTGCTTTCGAACATGGGCGCCAAAATTAAAGGCGCCGGTACGAGTGTCATCCGCATCGACGGAGTAGAGGAGCTGCATGGCACAAATCATGTAATCATCCCGGACCGGATTGAGGCGTCGACATTCATGATTATGGCGGCTGCCATCGGGGATGGTGTGACAATCGATAATGTCATTCCGCTCCATCTGGACTCCGTTACGGCAAAACTTCGGGAGATGGGCGTCGTGGTGGAGGAGGATGAAGAAAGCATCTTCATCCCGAAACAGGGGACGCTGCAGGCGGTCGATGTCAAAACGCTTGTATATCCCGGGTTTCCTACGGATGTACAGCAGCCGCTGTCGGTCCTCATGACGCAGGCGGTGGGCGCATCGAAAGTGACGGATACCATCTACTCGGCCCGCTTCAAGCACATCGACGAATTGCGTCGTATGAATGCAAAAGCGCGGGTGGAGGGCAATACGGCAATCATTGAGGGGCCTACACAGCTTGAGGGATCAGTCGTCACCGCGACCGATTTGCGGGCCGGGGCGGCATTGGTGCTTGCAGGCATCCTGGCAAAGGGAGAAACGGAAATCCACGATATTTATCATATCGAGCGGGGCTATAGCTCACTGATTGAAAAGCTTTGCGCGCTTGGAGCGGATATTCGTCGGGAAACGATTCTCACATCTGATAAGACTGTCTAGGTTGACAGGGCTATGAATATGTTACAATGATAGTAAGCAGTGAAATTCAAGTTAAGGTTTTGGTTTAGGCAAGTGTATAGCTGTCTAGACATTTGCATCGGCCTGACCGGTGCAAATGTGCTTTTCTAAGCTAGCCGAAAACAGGAGGCAAATTTACAATGGAACGTAGTTTATCAATGGAAGTCGTACGTGTAACAGAAAGTGCAGCCATCGCTTCAGCAAAATGGATGGGGCGCGGACTGAAGAATGAAGCAGATGATGCAGCAACAACAGCAATGCGCCAAATGTTTGATACAATCCCGATGCATGCAACAGTCGTGATTGGGGAAGGCGAAATGGACGAAGCACCGATGCTCTACATCGGTGAAGAGCTTGGTCTGCGTAATGGCGGACCGGAAGTGGATATCGCGGTGGATCCATTGGAGGGGACGAACATCGTCGCCAAAGGAACGAATGGTGCCATGACGGTGCTGGCCATTGCGGATCGAGGCAATCTGCTGAATGCACCTGATATGTATATGGAAAAAATCGCTGTCGGTCCTGAAGCGGCTGGAAAAGTGGATATCAATGCTTCCGTCACATACAACCTGCTTCAAGTGGCCAAGGCGAAGAACAAGGACATTTCAGATGTTGTAGCGACATTGCTCGACCGCCCACGACACCAGGCCATCGTAGATGAAATCCGAGAAGCTGGTGCCCGTATCAAGTTCATCCAGGATGGTGACGTAGGTGCTGCAATCAACACGGCATTCGACGAAACCGGCATTGATATCATGTTCGGTATGGGCGGCGCTCCTGAAGGCGTCATCTCTGCTGTAGCATTAAAATGTCTAGGTGGAGACTTCCAGGCGAAACTTGTACCGGAGGATGAAGAGCAACTCGCCCGTTGTAAAAAAATGGGCATTGATGTAGAGAAAGTACTTTATCTGGACGACTTGGTAAAAGGCGATGATGCCATCTTCGCTGCCACAGCCGTAACGGATAGTGAGCTTTTAAAAGGTGTCCAATATAAAGGTGGCTATGCATTGACACACTCCGTCGTCATGCGCGCCAAAACAGGCACAGTGCGCTTTATCGAAGGGCGCCACAGTTTTGAGAAAAAAGCATCCATTAATAAATAACTTCACAATCTACTTGCCCGGCATGCTTCGCCGGGCTCTTCTAGCAATGAAAGTTCTCCAAATTCAAGATATTCCGAGACTAAACAAAAATAAATAGATAGGAGAAATGTTAATGACAGCTCTTACCATTGCGCAGCTGGAAAATATGACGCTGAAGGAGTTATATGCCCACGCGCGTGAATTTAAAATTTCTTATTATAGCAAGCTCAACAAAAAAGAACTGATTTATTCCATTTTAAAGGCACAATCAGAGCTAGAAGGGTACTTCTTTATGGAAGGCGTACTGGAAATCGTGTCGCAGGAGGGATTTGGATTCCTTCGCCCGATCAACTACTCGCCTTCGAAAGAGGACATCTACATTTCGGCATCGCAAATCCGCCGCTTTGACCTGCGAAACGGGGACAAGGTGACAGGAAAGGTGCGCCCTCCAAAGGAAAATGAACGCTATTACGGGCTTCTTCAAGTACAGGCAGTGAACGGAGAAGATCCGGAAGTTGCAAAGGAACGTGTCCACTTCCCGGCACTGACGCCATTATATCCAGACCGACAAATCAAGCTCGAGACAGAACCGAATAAGCTATCGACGCGCATCATGGATCTGGTAGCACCTGTGGGATTCGGCCAACGCGGCCTGATTGTTGCGCCTCCAAAGGCAGGGAAGACATCCCTGTTGAAGGAAATTGCCAACGCCATCACAACGAATTACCCGGAAGCGGAACTGATCGTCCTGCTGATTGATGAACGCCCGGAAGAGGTGACGGACATCGAGCGTTCCGTAAAGGCCGATGTCGTCTCCTCCACTTTCGATGAAGTACCGGAAAACCATGTCAAGGTGGCCGAAATCGTACTGGAGCGCGCCCGCCGTCTTGTGGAGCATAAGCGTGACGTCATTATCCTGATGGATTCGATTACACGTCTTGCCCGTGCGTACAACCTGGTCATTCCGCCAAGTGGACGTACATTATCCGGTGGTATCGATCCGGCGGCATTTCACCGTCCGAAGCGCTTCTTCGGTTCGGCGCGCAATATCGAGGAAGGCGGCAGCCTGACGATTCTGGCAACAGCCCTCATCGATACAGGCTCCCGTATGGATGAAGTCATCTACGAGGAATTTAAAGGGACAGGCAACCTGGAGCTGCATCTGGACCGCCATCTGGCAGAACGCCGTATCTTCCCGGCGCTTGATATCCGCCGCTCAGGCACTCGGAAGGAAGAGCTTCTGTTGGAGCCTGAACAGCTCGAAAAACTATGGGCCATCCGCAAGACGTTCAGTGATTCGCCGGACTTTGCAGAAAAATTCCTGCGCAAGCTCCGGACGACAAAGACGAATGAGGAATTCTTTGAAAAGCTGAATGAAGATATGAAGAAGGCGACGAAGGGGAAAGGTCTCCTGTAGCAGCCCGCCGAAATTTCATGCTTGCATTTCATGGCAAGGGTATGTTATCCTCTTAAAGTATGCAACGTGCACATATGTAGCTGGCTTTACCGCTTTCACTACGGGTTCCTGTGGTGATCATATTCGGGCTATGTAAGGTGCAGTTCGAATAATACTCTGTTCCGGATGGTTCAGGGCGAGAGGAGAAAACGAATATGAAACAAGGAATTCACCCAGATTACAAAACTGCAACAGTAACTTGCTCTTGCGGTAACTCATTCCAAACTGGTTCAGTAAAAGAAAGCATCACTGTAGAGTTTTGCAACGAATGCCACCCATTCTATACTGGCCGTCAAAAATTCGCGTCTGCTGACGGACGTGTTGATCGTTTCAACAAAAAATACGGTCTTAACAAATAATTGTTCCGTACCTAACACCTCACGCCGAGTTGCGTGGGGTGTTATTTTGTTTGGCGGTCGACGGGAAAAGAAGGTTTCAATAAGTATACGTCCGGTAGTGAGTTATACTATAATAGACAGTAGGATTTTGAATGAAAGAATGACGGCCTTGAGACCAACTCAGGGTTTTTTCATTGTTAGAGATGGGGAAATGTGGTCCGCATCCAGGCATTCGCACGGCTGCTGAAAATTTGCGGGTCTTTCTTCAGTGCTTAGTCGCAGCTGGAGATGAGCGAATGTGCTTTTATTCTTTTAGCCATAAAGGTGAGGCCATCTGATGGAGGGGATACCTTTACATATGGATAAAAAGAGTGAAGGAAGAGCATCTTAGGAAAGAGGTATAGTTGTATGGCACAGTTATTTTTCAAGCATGGGGCAATGAACAGCGGGAAATCTATTGAAATCTTAAAAGTTGCACATAACTACGAGGAGCAGAACAAGCCGGTGATGATTTTCACTTCGGGTATCGATACACGCGATGAGGTAGGGATGATTTCGAGCCGGGTTGGACTGCGGCGCGACGCAATCCCTGTCTTCGATGACACCAATCTGTTCGAGACGGTGAAGGCTCATCCGGAAAAGCTCTATTGCATCCTTGTCGATGAAGTACAGTTCCTGAAGAAGGAGCACGTCATCCAGCTGACGCGCATCGTGGATGAACTGGGCATCCCGGTCATGGGCTTCGGGTTGAAAAATGACTTCCAGAACGAATTGTTCGAGGGCAGCCGCTACATGCTGATTTATGCAGACAAAATTGAGGAAATGAAAACGATCTGCTGGTTCTGCCACAAGAAGGCGACGATGAACCTGCGTGTCGATGAAAATAAAAAGCCGGTATATACGGGTGACCAGATCCAAATCGGGGGAAATGATACATACTACCCCGTCTGCCGCAAATGCCACGGTAATCCACCGTTGTAGGGGAGAAATAGGCCCCTCCTATTTTGGCATGCAAGTGCCTTTCTTATGAATAATGCTAGCACGAAGCGTGTGAATTCATTATACTAATGTAGGTAGATTGAGAAGAGACGAAATTTGTTATTTGTTTGCCTATCCCGCCCCAGAAGACATGGGGGCTGGTGCGACGGGCGGACGAGGAGCCTTGACTGCCGGCAAATAATAAATCCAACAATATGAAGAGGTGAAACCATGTTTGATCGATTACAAGCGGTTGAAGATCGT
>JBJEFP010000113.1:0-1839 GCA_051874195.1 Lysinibacillus sp.
GCCCTACTTCGCAGCAAGGCGTTTCTCTTATCTCATACGTTCTAGATCCTGATAGTCCTGCATGTACGGGCCGTTATCGGCTACCGCTGAATGGTACAATGCCTTGATTGCCAGGTTCTTCTCAAGGCCCATTTCCACCTTGATTTTCTTCAGCTCATCATGCAGCTCACGGTGCTGGTTGATGAGTTTCGTCATGACCGTCTTGTTGTATTTCATCGTGCAACCCCCTCGTCCATCACTTGGATAAATACGACCTTCAAATAGTTGAATTCAGGGAAATTATGCGGAACGGTAAAATCCTCCGGTAGCTGATGCTCTTCTAGAATTTTGTAGCGTCTGTTCGTCTCCTTGAATGCTTTCTCGATGAACGTTTTGAACTTTTTCATGTTGAAGCTTGCATTATTGGTCGAGGCGATGATGATGCCGCCATCATTCGTAATGTTCAGCGCATCCTTCAGCAGCTTCGGATAGTCCTTCGCCGTGCTGAATGTCATCTTCTTCGTCCGTGCAAAGCTCGGTGGATCCAGGACGACAACGTCAAACTTCAAACCATGACGAGCCGCGTAGCTGAAGTAGTCGAAGACATTCATCACCTTGATGTCCTGCGACTCGTAGTCAATGCCGTTGACCGCGAACTGCTCGATTGTCTTCGGCAGGCTGCGCTTCGCCAGGTCCACACTCGTCGTTCCTGCTGCACCACCCAGGGCGGCTGCTACGGAAAACGCGCCTGTATAGGAAAAGGTGTTCAGTACCGTCTTACCTTCTGCATAGCGGTCGCGCAATGCTTTTCGGACGTTGCGCTGATCGAGGAAAATCCCCGTCATGGCCCCGTCATTAAGATCGACTGCATAGCTCATGCCATTTTCCAAAACAATCAGCGGAAACTCGCCCTTCTCACCCGATACGTAGTCATCCTGCTCGACATATTGTCCATTTGCCTGGAAGCGCAGCTTTTCATAAACACCGCGCGTATTTACTACTTCGCCCAGTGCCGCATAGATGTCCTCACGGAACGAATAGATGCCCTCGCTGTACCAGCTCACCATATAGAAGCCGTTGAAGAAGTCGATCGTCAGCCCGCCGATGCCGTCTCCCTCACCATTAAATACGCGGAAGGCCGTCGTATCTTCCGATGCATAGAAGCCCGCACGCTTCTCCGCCGCCTCCCTCAATTTCTTCGCGAAGAACTTCCTATCGATCTTTTCCTTTTCTTTACGTGTCAATATCCAGCCGATGCCCTTATTCTGTATTCCGTAATAGCCCGTTGCAATATAGCCGCCATTTTTATCGACCAGATGCAGCAGGCTTCCTTCCTCTACCGTCACTTCCGGCATCTCGATCGCTTCTTTTAATATCAGCGGATAGCCGTTCGTCAGATCCTTAATCGCTGCCGGCTTCACTTGTATTTCTACTAACTGTCTCATTTAGTCATCCTTACTATCATTTTATTTATCTATTATGCCATGTTTCAGCGGAATAAGCGAAGAAGAGCGGTTGACCTCGTGCAGTAGATGGGGCGATGAATGTGTGCAGCTTTCCTTTGCCGGGGATGGCAGTCGCCCTGCAGGGGAAGCTTTCTGCACAGATATCATACTAGATACTAATCCGGTGCACATTGATCCGCATGACGATGAGGGGTCCCCGGAATGAATCAAGTGACAAAAAGGGCGACGGGCAGCCGCTGACCTTTTTCCCTTCTATTTATACTAAGGTTCACTGCAACCTACCCGATGGAAAAAAGAAAACATCTACCTCCCGATAAAACGGAAGGTAGATGCCCCAGCTTATAATATCTGATTCAAAAACCGTTGTGTCCGTTCATGCTTCGGCTGGGCAAAC
>JBJEFP010000114.1:0-67832 GCA_051874195.1 Lysinibacillus sp.
TATTACGGCAAACAGGAAGAATAAATCGATTTACGCCCGCCCCGGCACGGCTGGCTTGCCCCTTTCTACAGTCAGCTTCACGGGGCTTTTCTCTACTAGATCCTACAAGCCCACAATATTCCTTCCCATGACGCAGGAAGGAATATTTCCTTTACAAGCAGCTATACAAAACCTAGATTTCGCCTGCAAGCCCTAGCTTTTGACTATACATCCGTTTTACCAATTAACGAGGGAAACAATAGACTCTCGGAAAATCCATGATAGCAACGCTCGTCTTGCTGTATCCGGCATTCCGCCATCATGGAAAAAAAGCGTTGAAGCCTCTTCGCCTCAACGCTTTTGCTTGTTTAGTACATTTTCAGGTACATGTCACGTTCCCATTGGTGTACGGTCGTATTGAACATCTCCGTTTCGATTTCTTTTGCCTCCAGGAAGTGTTCGTGGATGTGGTCTCCAAGTGCCTTCTTCGCTACTTCATCCTCTGCAAGCAGTTCCAGTGCCTCGTCAAGTGTAGCTGGCAGATTGTCGATGCCGCTCGATTCACGTTCCTGTTCGTTCATCATATAAATATTGCGGTCGATTCCTTGTGGCGGCGTCATTTTTTTGCGGATGCCTTCCAGACCGGCCTCTAAAATAACCGCCATTGCCAAGTACGGGTTGGCTGATGGGTCTACGGAACGCACCTCGACGCGCGTCCCCACGCCGCGTGAAGACGGGATGCGGATCAATGGCGAACGGTTTTGTGCGGACCATGCAATGTAGCACGGCGCCTCGTAGCCTGGCACTAAACGTTTGTAGGAGTTGATTGTCGGGTTGGTGATGGCCGTAAAGCCTTTTACATGCTCAAGAATCCCGGCCATGAATTGCATCGCTGTTTCAGACAGGCCGAGCTCTGTAGACTCATCGTAGAATGCATTTTCCTTGCCCTTGAATAACGACACGTTGAAGTGCATGCCGGATCCCGCTTCGCCGCCTAGTGGTTTTGGCATGAAGGTTGCATGCAGGCCGTGCTTACGTGCAATTGTTTTGACGACAAGCTTGAATGTCTGGATGTTGTCGCAGGCAGTGACAGCATCCGCATATTTGAAGTCGATTTCGTGCTGGCCAGGTGCTACCTCATGGTGGGATGCCTCGATTTCAAAGCCCATTTCCTCCAGCTCCAGCACGATATCGCGGCGGCAGTTTTCTCCAAGGTCAATCGGTGCCAGGTCAAAATAGCCCCCTTGGTCGTTCACTTCCAAAGTCGGCTCACCTTTTTGGTCCAGTTTGAACAGGAAGAATTCCGGCTCAGGCCCCAAGTTGAACTTTGTGAACCCCAGCTCCTCCATCTCCTTCAGTAAGCGTTTTAAGTTGGAACGTGGGTCACCCGTAAAAGGGGTGCCGTCCGGACAGACGATGTCACAGATGAAACGTGCCACTTTCCCTTTTTCAGCCGTCCACGGAAAAATCATGAATGTATCGTAATCGGGGTGCAAATACATATCGGATTCTTCGATACGTACAAATCCCTCGATGGAAGAACCGTCGAACATCATCTGGTTGTCCAGCGCTGTATCAAGCTGGCTCACGGGAATCTCAACATTTTTGATCGTCCCCTGAATATCCGTAAACTGCAAACGGATGAATTTCACTTTTTCTTCTTGCACGAGACGTTTAATATCTTCTTTTGTATATTTACTCAAAATCTTCACTCCTAAAATGTTTAAGCTATATGGCTTATTCCTTATCGCCATATAATTTAAACATGGAGATGGTCATTTCCTTCCCAATCTCCCGCTCAGCGGACATTTCTCTCCGTACCGCAATATGGATTATTATGGATGGATAGAAGTACCATTCTACCTGTGAAAGTATGCCGCTTTGAGGCTTGAAACTGTTGTAGTTGTCACATAGGATGCCGTCATGTCGGGCACTGCATAGTCAATGGGCTTGCTCTTGGTTGTAGCAGCCTCCGACAGACCATTGCCCCATTACTTTCCTATCTATTGAAATTCATTTTACATTCCAGTCCGGGACGAAAAAAATTTTTCTATGGCCATGTTGCTTTTACTTTATCAAAAAAATATCGCTGCTCTTTTGAAGACCTAAAATCGTCATTTATCGATTTTGATATACAACTTAATTAAAATTAAGCGTCAGATTCGCTCTTTGGCATTTATTTATGAATATGTCGTATATCATTTCCGCCAAATCACCCTTTCTGCGTCCAAAAACGGTGTCATGCCAAGCGGTACCCGACCATATTTGCAGTAAAATCATTCTCGCACAGGCATTCAACCGGCGAAATCATACGCTTAATAGGCCGGAATTTGTATGGGATATATTGATTTCCCCTACCGCGCAAAAAGAAAAGAGCACCCTCAGCAGGCACTCTAGTCATGATAATTTTCGATGAATTTAATGTCATATTCACGGATGATTTGTAAAATCTTCCCCTTTTTCTCCGCCAGCTGCGCATTTTCCACCACTTCAAATGACTCGCCATCCTCCATTCGGAAGATATAGTAGTTCACCTCGTCATCATACGGCTCATACACCTCGTACGTAATATCCTTCATATCTTCCCAGTAGTAATGCTTCACATTGCCGTATACGAGCATTTCGATACCGCTGTCCTGGAAGGCGATGTAGTTTCGCTGGGATTGGAAGAAAATCAGGACTGCCCCGACCAGCAGGACGGCACCAAGTATATACGTAATCGCCCTGCGCTTCCATGCCAGCAGCAGCAAGATGATGATGAGGCAAAGAAATCCGGCGCCAAGCAGGATGAAGTTCTGCTTCGGTATGAGCATTTGCCAGCTTTCCACCTGTACATACACCGTTTCAAAATAGGCGAGCGGCACAAGGAAAATGACAAATGGTGCCATAATCAATACTAATAATGCAAATAAGATAAACTTCGTCCTCGGACTGACCCCTACAATCATCGTAATACCCCCTTTACTAGGGTATACGGATACAGGAAGAAAAAGTTTCAAATTACATTTTTTTCATGTATAAATCGAGCATTTCTTCATCAACAGCTCCCTCGACCTTCAACTGGATGATGCCGTCCTCATCCAGCAAATAGGTGCTTGGAATATTGATGACCTTATATGCAGTTGAGACATCGCCCGTTTGATCAAGTGGTATAGGGAACGTCAAGCTGTACTCATCGACAAAGGACGAAATCTTCTCGGGCTTTCCATCCTTGTTCGTCATATTGACCGCCAGCACGACGACGTCCTCATGTGCAGCATCATAGGCTTCGAATACAGGCATTTCCTCCCTGCATGGGTCACACCATGTCGCCCAGAAATTCAGGATGACCTTCTTCCCTCTTACGTCCTCGAGACTGATGGGTTCCCCGTCAAGTGTTTCAAGCGTAAATTGGGGTGGCGTGTCTCCTTTATCGAGTCCCGTCCCCTCGTCCGTTATACCGAATTCTGAAGCGGGCTCCTTCATGCCGTTCCATAATGCTATACCAATCAATAGCGCGATGACTGCCACGCCTATCCATTTCTTCAATAGTAAACACCTCCCCCATAAGCATAGCATGTGGGGGAGGTGCAGTTGTGAAGTTTACGTGAACACTATTTCAATGCCTGTACGGCACAGCAGATGGCATATTTTACGTGCTCATATGTCAAGCCGCCCTGGATGAATGCCGTGTACGGTGGGCGGATTGGGCCGTCAGCCGTCAGCTCGATGCTGGAGCCCTGGACGAATGTGCCCGCCGCCATGATGACGTCATCCGCATAGCCCGGCATGTAGGCAGGCTCGGGGGCGAAATGTGCATTGATCGGGGAGGCCGCCTGGATCTGTCTGCAGAATGCCACCATCTGTTCCGCCGTCTGGAACGATACGGATTGAATCAGGTCGGTACGCTGATCTGTATAGTGGGGGGCGGTCTTCATTCCTGCTTCCTCCAGCATGGCCGATGTGAAAATGGCACCCTTCAAGGCTTGCGCCACTGTATGCGGCGCCATGAAGAAGCCCTGGTAGAAGTCGGCCAGCGCATTCAATGACGCACCCGCTTCCGCCCCGATGCCAGGCGAGGTCATGCGGTAGGCGCATTTCTCAACGAGTGCAGCCCGTCCTGCGATGTATCCGCCGATTTTCGCCAGCCCGCCGCCCGGATTCTTGATGAGGGAGCCCGCCATTAAGTCGGCGCCCACCTCTGTCGGCTCCATTGCTTCTACAAATTCGCCATAGCAGTTGTCGACGAAGATGACGGCCTGGGGAGCGATTTCCCGGATGCGCTCCACCATGCCGGCAATTTGTTCCACCGTGAATGACGGGCGCGTCGCATAGCCCTTCGAACGCTGGATTGCCACCATTTTCGTCTGTGCATCCACCGCCTGTTTGACGCCTTCCCAATCGATTTCTTTATTCTCCAGTAAGTCGACATGGCTGTAGCGGATGCCGAAATCCTTCAGCGAGCCCGTATCCTTGTCCCCGCCGTCTACAATCGACTGCAACGTATCGTACGGCTTGCCTGTAATGTAGACGAGCCCGTCTCCCGGCCGCAGCACGCCGAACAGGCTGAGGGTGATGGCGTGCGTGCCTGAAATGATTTGCGGGCGGACGATTGCCGCCTCGGCACCGAACACTTCGGCATACACCCGTTCCAGATTGTCACGCCCCTCATCGTCATAGCCGTAGCCGCTCGATGGATGCAGATGGTAGTCGCTCACCTGGTGCTTGCGGAAAGCTGAGAGCACCTTCTGCTGATTGAAGAACGCCATATCATCCGCCTTCTTATGCTGCGGACGGACAAGCGCCTCCACTTTTTCCGCCAGTGCCAATGTATCGTTTGTTAATATGGTCTGAAATGCCATGATGATTCTCCTATCTATTCATACTCCTCTACCATCTTATCAATTCAGGGAGATGCGTCAACCATTTCATATTGCTGGGATGGATAAAACCTGCTATTCTCAAAGTTCAGAGATATTTTAGGAGGATGCTTTGTGGCTTGGACTTTTTTTAGTGTCATCGGGACGATCGCCTTTGCCTTGTCGGGTGCCATTGTTGCGATGGAAGAGGAATACGATCTATTCGGTGTCTATATATTGGGGATTGTGACCGCCTTTGGTGGAGGGGCAATCCGAAACTTATTGATCGGCCTGCCTGTTTCTACGTTATGGAACCAGGAGATGCTGTTCCAGATTACTCTGGTGGCCATCCTGCTGTTCTTCCTGATGCCCCATCATCTGATCAAGCATTGGAACCGCTGGGGCAACTTCACGGATGCGATTGGCCTTGCCGCCTTCTCCATCCAGGGGGCGATGCATGCGGTCAGATTGGAGATGCCGCTCAGTGCGGTCATCACGGCGGCCGTACTGACCGGCTGCGGCGGCGGAATTCTCCGCGACCTGCTTGCCGGCAGGAAGCCGATTGTACTGCGGGACGAAATCTATGCCTTATGGGCATCCATTGCCGGGCTGGTCATCGGATTGCAGCTGATGACCAGCGACTGGCTGTTGTATGTACTGTTTGCATTCGTGATCTTCTTCCGCTACATGTCCTATTCACGGAAGTGGCAGCTGCCTCGTAAAAAGCTGTATATAGAGAAGTAGGAAAAGCAACCGCCCCTTTACGAGAAGGAGGCACAAAAGGCCGTCCAGAAAGCAGAACCTTTCTGAACAGCCCGTTTTTCCTGATGATCATCCGCTCGGAAGCAGCGCTCCAGCGGGAATCGCGAAGAGGGCGCCCCTAACGCTATGCCGGGGCGCCCTCTTGTTTGTTATTTGAATTCCAATTCCCCGTCGTACGCCGTCATGCCGCCCTCCAGGTTCGTCACATCGAATCCCTGCTCTTCCAAGTATTCACATGCATTGGCACTGCGTACGCCGCCCTTGCATACAAGGATATATGCCTTCGATTTATCGAGCTCATCAGCGCGCGCCGGAATGTCGCCAAGCGGAATATGCTTCGCGCCGGGGATTACCCCCTGCTCCACCTCGAAGTCTTCCCGCACATCGATTACATTCAAATCTTCATTTGCATCCAATAAGTTTAATAATTCATCTGTTGTCATTGATTTCATGATTTGGCCTCCTCTATCAGTATTCCTTGTCATTATAAGGGATACAAAGGGAGGTTGCTAGTCTTGCGATGAATTTACTCCTCTTCTGCATTCAACACCACTTGCTTCGCAGGGGCAAATGTGGAGATGGCATGCTTGTAGATGAGGTTCTGCTTGCCCTCCGATTCCAACAGCACAGTAAAGTTATCATATGATTTAATGAGGCCTTTAAGCTGGAAGCCATTCAAAAGGAAAACTGTTACGAAAACATTGTTTTTTCTCAAATGATTTAAAAATGTGTCCTGTAAGTTAATTGATTTCACGTGAGCTCCCCCTGATCATTTCTGTTTCTATAACCTGTACTATTCGGCATCCAGATAGATATTCCTTCATTTTCAAGTAAAAATTAGAAATATTTTTTCACTTCCTGGATATCGCCTGTCACCCACTGGACATCCATCTTATTTCTGAAGTATGTCAATTGCCGCTTCGCGTAGCGTCTGGAATTCTGCTTGATGGCCTCCACCGCATCCGCCAGGTCGCATCTTCCTTCGAAGTAGGCGAACAGCTCCTTGTAGCCGATCGCCTTCACCGCCTGGGTATCGCGGATGCCTTCATCGTAGAGCGCCTTCGCCTCCTCAAGCAGCCCCTTTTCCATCATGATGTCCACGCGCAGGTTGATGCGCTCGTACAGCTTCTCCCGGTCTATATCCAGACCGAGGATCAAATGGTTGTACAGCGGAACATCGCCGCGGTTGTGCTCTTCATTCGCCTTCGATGTGCCGCTCAGCTCGACCATCTCCAAGGCCCGGATGACACGGCGCGTATTGTTCGGATGAATCGTTTCCGCCGTTTTCGGGTCAAGGGCATGGAGCCGTGCATGCATCGCTTCCGGCCCTATCTTCTCCAGCTCTTCATAATAGGCCTTTCTTGCCTCTTCATCTATTTCTTCCTGCGTAAAATGGAAGTCGTAAAGGACCGACTGGACATAGAGCCCTGTACCACCGACGATGATAGGCATTTTACCGCGCGCCTTTATTTCCTCGATTTTGGCGCGGACGAGCTGCTGGTACTCGGCTACGGAAAAATTGTCCGTCGGCTCCTTTATATCCAGCAGATGATGGGGGATGCCCTGCATTTCCGGCTCGGTGATCTTTGCCGTTCCGATGTCGAGCCGCTTATACACCTGCATGGCATCCCCGTTGATGATTTCCCCGTCCAGCCAAGACGCCAGCTCGATGCTCAAAGCCGTCTTGCCGGACGCTGTAGGGCCGATGATGGCTACTACGTCATATTGTCTGTTCATATTTTAACCACCGTTTGATTACATCGTATACTTGTTCTTTGTTCGTTTCGTTCAGAATTTCATGGCGCAGACCCTCGAATATATGGACACATACATTTTCCACCCCGGCTTCCCGAAGCTGCTCGGCCACCTTGAATACCCCTTTCCCGTAGTTGCCTACAGGATCTGCACTGCCGCTGATCAGGAGGATGGGCAAATCGTGGCGTATGCGGGCGTTTTCCGCTCTTTTCCCAATTAGATGCATGCCGTATGTCAGGTCGGCAAAAAACTGGTGCGTCGCAATAAAGCCGCATTTCGGGTCCTCGATATAAGTTCGGACGGCATTTGGATCACGGGTCATCCAGTCGAACGCTGTATTGGGGTTCAGGATGGATTTGTTGAAGCTGCCGAAGCTCATGTCCATCATGAATTCACTCGGCACCGTCTTCCCCTGCGTCAACGCCAGCATATTGGACACCTTGTTGCCGATTGCGTGCATGTGTGTAGCGGTACCCGTTCCGCATAGGATGAGCGCCTTCATCGTCAAGCTGAAAAGCTGTGCATACCGCCGGGCGATGAACGACCCCATCGAATGGCCGAATAGAACCATCGGCGGCAGGCTACGGCCCTTGCGAACGAGCTGCGTGACTTCAAATACATCCCTCACGACACGCTCAAAGCCCTTGTGCTCGGCAAAAAAGCCGAGCTGACCGCCCCTGTCGACCGTTTTCCCATGGCCGCGGTGGTCATGCATGGAGACGAAGTAGCCGTTTTCCGCCAGCGCCTCTGCATATGCACCATAACGTCCGCAGTGCTCGGCCATGCCGTGCAGAATATGCACATGCCCGCGCGCCGGTGTGCACTCCGGCTCATATACCGCAACAAACACTTCCTGTCCGTCGCTCATTTTGAAAAATTCCTCATGTCTTTCCATTCACGTCCTCCTCTACATGACACGCTTAAACATTTTTTCCACTTCATACGTTGAGAAATGGACAAGCACAGGACGTCCATGCGGGCAGGTGAACGGGTTCTCCGCCGCACGCAGGTCGTCCAATAGCCGGACCATCTGCTCCTTCGTCAAATAATAGTTCGCCTTGATGGACTTTTTACAGCTCATCATGATGGCGGCCTCTTCCCGGAGCTTCTTCACATCCGCTTTTTTCGTCGTCAGTACCTGTTCAATCAATTCTTCAATAATTTCCTGTTCAAATCCTTTCGGAAACCAGGCAGGGTGTTCCCGTACGATAAAGGAGCCGTAACCGAACTCCTCCAAAAATACGCCGATCTGCTCCAAAGCTTCCGCATGCTCCTTGAGGATCAACGCTTCATCCGCCGAATAGTGGAAGGTCAGCGGCAGCAGCAGCGCCTGGCGTTCGTTCGGATCCACATCCCCCACTTTTTCCCGGAAGTATTCATACTTGATGCGTTCCTGGGCGGCGTGCTGGTCGATCAGATAAAAGCCGTCCTCCATCTGCGCGACAATATATGTGCCGTGAATCTGTCCTACCACCTCCAGCTGCGGGAACGGCTCCTTCTTCGGTGCTGGCTGTGCAGCAGATACCGAAGGAAGGGCGGTCTCTTCCTCTGGGAATGGCGGGGCTGTGTCAACCGGCTCCTCCACAGCAATGGGCGGTTCATAGGATGGAACCGGCTCTGCAGGCACTTCATATGCCGTCTCCCGCACCAGGCCCTTGTCTTCATTCAATCGATGGACGAGTTCATCCATTTTCTTCGTATCGAATGAAGGTTGCTTCCATATATTCATCTGCTCGGACGGCAGCTTGACGGGCTTTTCCTTCCGCTCTACCTGCGGGACGTGGATTCCTCCTCGTATGGCATCTTTTAACGCGTCTTCTATCAGGCGCAGCAGCTCCGGCTCCTTGCTCAGTCTTACCTGATGCTTTGCCGGATGGACATTGACATCGGTGAGCTGCGGGTCCCCTTCGATATAGAGGACGACGATTGGATAGCGTCCGATTGGCAGATACGTGTGATAGGCATCGACAATGGCCTTTTGCACGAGGTAATGCTTCACCCAGCGTCCATTCACAAAGAGGGACATGTAGTTTTTCGAAGCGCGCGTCACCTCGGGGAGCGTGGCATATCCGTATACCCGATAGTCATTCGACTGCCCCTCAAAGGCCATCATCTTTTTCGCGTTGTGCGCCCCGTAGATGGCCGCCAGCACCTGCTGGACATTGCCGCGCCCGTTCGTATGGAGCAGCGTCTGACCATTATGCACAAGCTTGAAGGAAATCGACGGATAGCCGAGCGCCAGCCTATTGATCAGATCAATTGTATGCCCAAGCTCCGTCTGAATCGTCTTCAAATATTTCAAGCGGGCTGGGGTATTGTAGAAGAGCTGCGCTACCGTCATGTCCGTTCCTTTGCGAAACGCGGTAGGCTTGTGCTCCCTGACATGACCTCCCTCCAAATACAGCTCGATTCCGCTGTTTGTCCCATCGGACGTCTTCAGTGTCACCTTGGAGACGGAGGCGATGGACGCCAGCGCCTCCCCACGGAAACCGAGCGTACGGATGCGGAACAGGTCCTGCTCCTTTTCGATTTTGGATGTCGCATGGCGGGAGAAGGATTTCAGTGCATCCTCCTCATCCATGCCACTTCCATTATCGACAACTTGAATGCTCGTCAGACCGGCTTCTTCCAAAAACACCTCAATGATGGTGCTGCCTGCGTCGATGGCATTCTCTACAAGCTCCTTCACGACCGAGGCAGGGCGTTCCACCACTTCCCCGGCCGCGATTTTATTCGATAATACTTCATCCATGATCTGGATTGTACCCATGCGAACATCTCCCTATTTTTTGCTAACTAATTTCTGTTGCAGCTCATACAGCAGAGTCATCGCCTGCAACGGCGTCGTCCCCATGACATTGCACTTCTCAAGCGCTTCAAGCACTTCCTTTTCCTCTGCTGAAATCTCCTCGACCGGTGCAAACAGGGACAATTGCAGATTCTCTTCCTGTGGTGCCTGCTGTTTTGCAGGCTCTATGTTCACAGCCGATGCCGAAGTCGGCACGCCTGCGGATGCTGGTGATGCGGACGCTTCTGCAGTAGCCAGTGCAGATGGCTTGTCCTGTGCCTCGAACTGCTCGAGCAGGGTCCGGGCACGTTCAATGATTGGTGCGGGCATTTCTGCCAATTCCGCCACATGGACACCGTAGCTCTTGTCCGCCGCCCCGTCCTTCACCTTATGCAGGAACACGACACGCCCGTTCTGCTCCGTCGCCGACACATGGACGTTCTTCAGGCGCTCGAGCTGCTGCTCCAGCTCCGTCAATTCGTGATAGTGCGTGGAAAACAGCGTATTCGCCCCAATCTCGGTATGGATATATTCCATCATCGCCTGGGCAAGGCTCATGCCGTCATAGGTCGATGTCCCGCGCCCGATTTCATCAAACAGCAGCAGGCTGTTCTTCGTTGCATGTGTAATGGCGTGCTGCGATTCCATCATTTCCACCATGAATGTCGATTGTCCGGCAGCCAGGTCATCCGCCGCCCCGATGCGTGTGAAAATCTGGTCGGTAATCGGCAGCTCTGCCTCCGCTGCCGGTACATAGCATCCCATCTGTGCAAGGATGACAATCAGTGCGACCTGGCGCATATACGTACTCTTACCAGACATGTTCGGTCCTGTAATGAGCATCATGTTCTTCTCTTCCGTCAGGATGCAGTCGTTCGGCACATACATCTGCTTACCCAGCATCTTTTCCACGACCGGATGCCGTCCGTCCACGATTTTCAAAGCACGCCCCTCATGGAAGACAGGCCGTGTGAAGCGGTATTTCTCCGTGACGGCGGCAAAGCTCATGAAGACGTCCAGCTCGCTGATGGATGATGCGAGCGCCTGTACACGCGGAATGTACGCCTTCAGCTCTTCCCGCAGCTTCACGAACAATTCATATTCAAGCGCCAGGCTTTCCTCCTCGGCATTCAGAATCAGCGCCTCTTTCTCTTTCAGCTCCTCGGTGATGTAGCGCTCGCAGTTGGCAAGCGTCTGCTTCCGTTCATAGCGCGTCAGGTCTGCCTTTGCAATATGTGATTTTGTTATTTCGATATAATAGCCGAATATCCGGTTGTAGCCGATTTTCAAATTATTGATTCCTGTCAGCTGGCGCTCCTTCTGCTCCAGTTGCATGATCCAGTCCTTCCCGTTGCGCGCCGCATAGCGAAGCTCATCCAGCCGTTCGTTATAGCCGTCACGGATGACATCCCCTTCCTTGATGGCAATCGGTGGATGGTCCGTAATCGCGCTTGCCAGCAGCGCCTCGACATCTTCGCACGTATCGAGCGCCTGACCTAGTCCCACCAGCGTCTCCTTGCCGCTCTCAAGCAGCTGTGCCTTGATTATCGGCACTTGGCGAAGAGATTCGCGCAGCTGCGCCAAGTCACGTCCCCCTACATTTCCGAAAGCGACACGGCCGGCAAGGCGCTCCAAATCGTATACGCTCTTCAACAGTTCGCGCAGCTCCCCACGCAAGAAAAACTCCTCCAGCAAATCCGTCACGATGGCAAGGCGGGCCTCGATTGCACTACGGGTTGCAAGCGGCTGGTGCAACCATTGCTTCAGCCTGCGTCCCCCCATAGCCGTCACGGTTTCATCGAGCAGCCATAGCAGCGTCCCCTTCTGATCGCCACCACGGATGGATTGGATCAGCTCCAGGTTGCGCTTCGAATTTGTATCGATGCGTAAGTACTGCCGCGTTTCCGTATACGTAAACGCCTGCAGATGGGACAGCGAGCGCATCTGTGTCCGCTCGACGTATTGCAGCAGACGGAGCGCTGCAGGCTTCACCTGTTCCGGTAGATTCATAAGATAGTCAGCAACCTTATGCACGTCCAGCTCCTGCTGTTCAACCGACAGGACGATGCCTGTCGCGCCGGCAAGCTCGGCCAGTTCAAGATGGAGCGCATCCGTCACGATCACTTCACGAATGGCCAAACTCTGCAGCTGCTGAATGCATTCCTTCGCACCGCCCTCGATGATCTGTGCATTCGCCTCGCCCGTAGAAACGTCCAGGTACACAAAGGCCAATTCGTTGTCATCGATTCGTTCTGCACAGGCCAGGAAATGGTTCGTCTTGCTGTCGATCGTCTTTCCTTCTGTAATCGTCCCAGGCGTAATCAGCTGCACGACCTCGCGCTTGACTACCCCCTTCGCCTGCTTTGGATCTTCCGTCTGCTCGCAGATTGCCACCTTATATCCCTTCGATACAAGCGTTTCGATATAGTTCTTCGCGGAATGGTGAGGAACGCCGCACATCGGGATACGCTCCTTGCCGCCCGCGTCCCGTCCCGTCAATGTAATCTCTAGTATTTGTGACGCTCTTGTCGCATCATCGAAAAACATTTCATAAAAGTCGCCCAGCCGGAAAAACAGAAAGGCGTCCTTGTAATCTTCTTTGATCAATAAATATTGCTGCATCATTGGCGTATACATACTCTAACCTCTTTACTTTTAATAGTACCCTTCATTATAACAAGAAAAGGAACTTCCCAAAAGTTTGAGAAGTCCCTTTTTGTCAATCGAATGACGATGATTCGATCATCGGATTGCTGCTCGAACTGCTCGAGCTGCTGGAGCTTGAGGATGTACTTTCATCATTGAATGTCCATTCTTCCTCGAAATCAAGCGGATGAACATGGATGCAAACCTTCGTCTCGCCGACAACCTCTACTAAAAATTCACGCTCCACCAATACTTTGATTTTTTCGCCGTCCGGGGCGATGACCGCTTCAATGCAGTTAGGCTGTTGCAGGACGCGTGCATGCACATCGTTTGAATCTCCTACTTCATCATCGCGATAGTGCAGCTTGATGCGGTCGCGGTATGAAACGGTCTCCGTGTATACCGCCGTTTTCGAATGGTTGTTGTATGCATACCAGACGTTCACATCGAACTTCCCAGATACATCGACAAAATTCCCTACTTTTTTCGCTTGGTATTGATGGTTGATCACCCAGCAACCTAGTATATTTGTCGGTGTATTAGGAGGCTTCAGAAACTCCTCCTGTTCCGTTCTCTTTTTTCCCTTGGCAACGACTGCCTTCGTCACAATTTGACGTAGCCTTTTCACCGACGCCTCTCCCTTCCTGTTTCTCGCCCTATCTTATGCGATAAGCGCCTAAAGTGTGAAAAAGAAAAAGAGGCTCGCCGGGATGCCCTGGCAACTGCATATTTTTTTTATCAATCAGTCCATAGCTGCTGAAAACCTTTTAGCATATGGCATTCTTATCAAGTTGTTACTACCCCATCACAAAAGGGGCGCCGTCAATGACTTTTCAGGCGCCCCTTTTCACTCGTATTGTTCCAGCAGGGTATCCACAACTTCAAGCTTCATCGGCTTGTAATAATAGTAGCCCTGTCCGATATTGCAGCCGATTTTCTTCAGCTCCTCATGCTGGGCCTCTGTTTCGACACCTTCTGCCACCGACTTCATCTCCAAGTCTGACGCCAGCTGGATGATCATCTTCACGACCGCGTGCATCCGTGGTTCTGCAATGTAGTCGGTAAAGCTCTTGTCAATCTTGATTTCCTCGAACGGCAGCTCCTGCAGATAGCCGAGCGAGGAATAACCGACGCCGAAATCGTCCATCGATGTGGCGATGCCGATTTTCCGGAGCTCCTCAATATTCCGCTTGGCATAGATCACGTTCTCAAGCTCGATGCTCTCCGTGATCTCCAGCGTCAAGTACTTCGGCTCCACCCCATAGTCATTTACAAGGTTCTCTATGTTCCTGACAAAGCCGGGGTAATAGAAGTGGTTCGCTGAAATATTCACCGACACCGGAAACAAGCGCTTGCCCTTCTTTTTACGCTCGCGCTGCCATGCGAGCACCGACTTTAAAATGGCCCTGTCCACCTTATGGATATTGCCGGTCTTTTCACCGACGGGAATGAACACGGCCGGCGATATGAAGCCGATTTCCGCCGACTCCCAACGTGCCAGCGCTTCAAACCCGACGATTTCGCTCGTCTGCATATCCACTTTCGGCTGGAGCATCGGGAAGAACTCCCTGTTTTTCAGTGCGCTTGTGAAGAGCGTCAATACTTCCAGCTCTTTTTCAATCGATTTCACCTCAGATTCGTCGTAGAGGCATATCGCCGTCCCAGGTAATTTGGAGGCCGAGAACAGCGCTGTATCGGCATGCTGGATAGCATTCGCACCGGCAACCTCCTCTCCGAAGATGGCGGTGCCGACCTTTAAGGTGATCGAGACATTTTTCCCTTCAATCAGATAGGGTTCGAAAATCAATTCATTTATATGGTGGCGCAAAATTTCCTGACTCTCGATTTCATAGGGTGTGGCCATGATGAGGGAGGAGCTCGTGTAGCGGGCAATCATGGCATCCTCGAACACAGGCATGTCGTCTAGCCGGTCTGCAATTTGCTTTAACAGGGCATCGCCGCCCGATCTGCCGTATAGATCGACGATATATTGGTATTCCGTCGCCTCGATAATATAGATGACGCCACTGCCCTTGATTTCTCTGAGACGCTCCATTTCCTTTTCAAAGCTCGTAATATTGCGCAGGCCCGTCTTTTCATCATAAAAGACCAGCTGCAAAATCTCGTTTTTCTGTTTGAAATACTGGAGGGCAAGCGTTACAATGGGCGCCAGTCTATCCAAAAATAGATAGTCGGCCGGACGCGGCGTCGTCGGCTCTTCAAAATACATGGAGAAAACGCCGACAACCTGTCCTTCATGATTTTTAATCGGCTGGCTCCACGAAGCCACAATGTCATATTTTTCTAGGATGGAGCGAAAAACTTTCCAATCCTCTTTCTCCTGTATGTCCGTACCGATTACCGCCTCCCTCAAGAAGCGGGATGTTCGCTCGTCTGCCAAATATCCGCTGATATCCAGATTGCTCAAGCTGTTTTTGAATTCTTCCGGAATTGAACTCTGCGTCAGCACCTGTAACTTATTATCCTCTATAAGAAAAATGCAGCATTTATTCGGTTTATAAAAAGAGGTAGATACATAATCACAAATCCGTTCAAATACATAAGGCAGGTGGTGGCCCTGCTCCAATGATGAATATAGCTTCCGTTCCAGCTGCACAAGTGTATCCATATGTACGACATCCGTTTCATCATTCAGAACGAATAGGTAGAAGGACGCCGTCTTTTCATTCGCGAATAATGGAATGGCCGTAATGCCGCTCCAAAATCCGGTCCTGTCTTTCCTGTATTGAAAGATGCGGGTCTTGACCGTCTCTCCCTTGCGAAGTGTTGCTGCCAGCTTCTTCATTTCCTGCAGATCCGTCTGCGGACCGTTCAGTACCGTTATTTTTCTTCCAATAATTTCGTCCTTCTTATATTCCGTAATATGAGAGAAGACGTCATTCACATGCTTCACCGTCAAGTTGGCCGCATCCAAAATGGCGACACCTGAATCCATCCGTTCAGCCAGCCTGTATAGCCAAGAATATAATAGTTCCCTATTGGGCATCAGAAATTCATGTTCTCTCATCGCTGCCTAACCCTCTCTGTTGTACATTCGTTCCATTAGTATAACAAACCCTTTCCCTTATTTCGACAATAATATTCCAAATTTTATAATAACAAGAGTGCAGATGCAATGTTTGGATTGTCAGGCCCGAAAAGCCGCCACACCATATAGCGCAAATGGGGGGCGGCTTATCCAGTAGAATATTCGAATGGTTGAGGAAAGTTATTATAGGGCAACAGGGATAGGCTAATAGCATTTCCGCTCACTTCATAAATAGCCACTTGCTTGTACCCTTATCATATGGAATACGCGGCAAGCCATTACTTTTCCACGGTAAACTAGGTGCTTACGGCCTTGATTGGATTTCTTCCTCTGCGCACAGTTTCAAAGACCGGATGGCCTGCAGCAAGTTTTCATGCAAGGTTGGATCCGCATTGATGATTTCGCACCCCCGGTCATCGTACAGATGAAAGATGCACCTCGTCCTTGTGTTGATCAAAAATACATCCGGAGCAAATAGACTATGCTTTTTTCGCAGCCTTGGTCTGAGGGAAGAAAACCCCTCATGAATTAGCGCTTTGCAGAGCGGTTCCCACTTGATATCCGTAGCTTTACAGAAAAGTTCCATTTGCTGTACCAAAATAATTTCTTCCTCATCCGTCCAATTGAACTCTTGTAAATGAATTTCATACTTTTTCTTCTGATTTTTTATATAACGTAAAAAAAGGTACGGATAAACCGTTTGCTTCGTTTCATGAGGAAACGACTGGACCACCACAATGACATCATCTGTTTTTCGAAACAATAACGCGAGAATCTGCGAGACCTGCCTATATGCCTTTTGAAACATCAGCATATTTATATTGCCCTTGTCAGTTAGCTGATAATGGCCTCCCCCCAGCTCTACATGGATTCCAAAATCCCACTGATGATAAAAATTCGATACCAATGGCTCATTTCTATAGCTTTCTTTCATGAATTTTTTTACTCTCATACCTTCCCCCTTATTTGCCCTTTCAGTTAATGATTCATAATCGGTCCCTCTTTAGCTCAATCAAATGCCTCAAAATGAATAGAATGGCGCGTCTTCTGCATGGATTCCTTCAAAGGCTCCCTGAACGGCAAAACCCCCGCAACCATGGAGGTTGCAGGGGTTTTATAAGTAGCCACAATGTGCGGCTGTATTACGAGCAGCTTCCCGGTTGGCTGTTGCGGACTTTGGAGCCCGTTTCGCCGCGCAGCAGGTCGCCGCCTGTCGATTCGATGATTTCGTTCGTTACGTTGTTGGCGATGGCGTTGGACACCAGCTGCAGCAATTGATTCACTTCTATTTGAGATTGCTTGAACTGCTGAACAACCGGCACTTGATCGATTTCCTCTTCGATGGCAGTGATTTTGCCTTCGATCATTTTCAATGCCTTTTCCTTGCCAAGGTGCTGGAAGTTGACGGCTTGCTTTTGCAATGTTTTTAGTGACGCGATTTTTTCACGCACTTTCTGGTTTTCATTGATTTGCTCCTCCGCCTTTTTGAAGAATTCCACTTCTTCCGTGTTGGCGATCATATGTGCGATTTCTTTTGCTTTTTCTACGATTTCGTCTTTTGTATATAGCTTTGTCATTATGCATGCACCCCTGTTTGATTGACCACTTCCACGAATTCACCACGTAGGGAATAAGCTTTCGCTTCCATGATTTTTACTTTTACAATTTGACCAACTAATTCTTTAGGCCCCGCGAAGTTTACGAGCTTGTTGCGGCGGGTATAGCCGGCCAGCACATCGTCGCGTTTCTTACTGCTTCCTTCCACCAGCACCTCTACCACTTGTCCTTCATATTTCTTCAAGGCATTTGTCGAGAATTCGGCTACGACGGCATTCAGACGTTGTAGACGCTCTCTTTTCACCTCTTCCGGTACGTTGTCCACCATTTTGGCGGCCGGTGTACCCTCACGCGGAGAGTAGATGTAGGTGAAGGCCATTTCAAAGCCCACTTCCCGGTATAGATCAAGTGTTTCCTGGAATTGCTCCTCCGTCTCATTTGGGTAGCCCACGATGATATCCGTCGTCAGCGCCACATCAGGCATCGCTTCTTTGATTTTCCGTACAAGATCCAGGAAATGCTCACGCGTATATTTGCGTGCCATGATTTTCAAGATGTCGTTCGAGCCGGATTGCACCGGCAGATGGATATGCTCGACCAGATTTCCCTT
Organism: Lysinibacillus sp.; assembly: GCA_051874195.1. Taxonomy (GTDB): domain Bacteria; phylum Bacillota; class Bacilli; order Bacillales_A; family Planococcaceae; genus Lysinibacillus_B. Next base: position 17,985 of record JBJEFP010000114.1, read on the forward strand.
CTTCGCCAGTACTTCAATCAAGTGGTCGTCGAAGTCACGCGGATGGGACGTCGTGAAGCGGATGCGTGGAATGTCGATTTTGCGCAGCTCATCCATCAGGTCTCCAAGGCGATAGTCGATATCCGTAAAGTCCTTACCATAGGCGTTTACGTTCTGGCCTAGCAGCATGATCTCCTTATACCCTTGTGCAGCCAGTTCCCGTACTTCTTGAATGATTTCCTCCGGACGACGTGAACGCTCTTTCCCCCGTGTGTAGGGAACGATGCAGTATGTGCAGAACTTGTCGCATCCGTACATGATGTTCACCCATGCCTTGATGGAGCCAAGCCGCTTCTTCGGAAGGTTTTCGATGACATCCCCTTCCTTCGACCAAACCTCAACAACCATTTCCTTCGACATGTAGGCTTCTTTCAAAATATGCGGCAGGCGATGGATGTTGTGCGTGCCGAATACCATGTCCACATGCTGATAGGTCTTCAAAATTTTATTGACGACCGATTCCTCCTGCGACATGCAGCCGCATACACCGATCAGCATCTCTGGGTTCTGGCGTTTATATTTCACTAGAAAGCCAAGCTCTCCAAACACTTTGTTTTCAGCGTTCTCACGAATAGCACATGTATTCAGCAAGACGACGTCAGCCTCTTGGACTTGCTCGGTAGGCTCATACCCAAGCTGCATGAAAATACCGGCCATCACTTCCGTATCGTGCTCATTCATCTGGCAACCGTACGTACGGATGTAGAATTTGCGCCCCTGTCCCATTCCCAGAAACTGTTCATCGATCGCAAAATCCTTGTGGTACTTCACTTCCTCTTTCCCACGTTTTTTTGCATCCTTTAATGATGGCGCGGTAAACACGCGCTCGAAATATTTGCTGTAGTCTTTTTCCTGCTTCGGTTGATTTACTTGCTGACTAGCTAGTCGTTGTTCTTCATTCATCGACTAAAGCTCCTTTCATTCAAATGCCCATTGAACTATTATAGCGAATAGTCCTCTTCCCCGACAAGCTTAGTGTAGAAATTGTCGATAGCCTTGTGTGTCATTTTTACGTAAAATTGTAAGAAATGTGACAGCGAGGCGCACGACCTGTCCCCAGTTCATGTGATAGCGCGCTTCAAACTCGAATTTCGGGAGGTGTATGACGTCCCTGAAAAGCTGCTGTGGCTCGATCTGCTCCTCCTTCAGGTAGGCGAGAAAGGCAAGGAACAGCTTATGATCCTCAACCTGCAGATGCTTCGATTCAATCAGTGCATCCAACCGTTCATCAAGCGAATGCGCCTTCTGGAACAGCTTCTGGATATGTGCTTCTTCCTTTTCATTTTTATATTGAAGAAAATGTAGAATGTTTGTCATGGAATCCGGCCCCTTTTTATGGTTTTACACATCAATTTCGCCAGATGAACGTTGAATTTCGCCAAATTCATTGTTTATTTCGCCAGCTTTTGGAATCATTTCGCCAAATCGCTGCTTATTTTCGCCAAACATCTTCCGGGATGAGATACCGTCTTGATTTCGTATCGCCCTCATAGTGAAATTTTGCCCTCATTAATAATTTATTGGCAACGTCCTTGCTTGCGATGAAGAAAAAATCCCTCAGCGCTTTGCTTGTAATCCATTCATCGACAAGCAATCTGTAGTCATGCAGCCCTCTACAAAAGGCATCCCGCCCTGCATTGCCGCAGCAGCAGACAAACTTTCCACGCCTGTACTGCATCACTTCCCCGCACAAGCACATGGCTCCCCTACGGATCAACAGCTTCCCAAATGGATGCTGCCATCTCCTTGGCTGATGATGTGCCAAAATTTCACTCTTTACTAACGATACCACACTTTCTGAAACTTGCACCGGATAAGTATTGTTCCATTCTTGCAGCTTGAACCGCAGCCCTGCCAATTTAAATATATGAAACCTTGCCGGCATATTTTCCAAAATCGAAGAAGAACTTGTGATAATAATGGCAGACAAAACCGGCAGCTTCACTCCGATGCCATCAAGCAGCCGTTTCACGAATGCCTCATGCCGCTCTGCCTGCGCAAACGGATTTGTCAGGCTCGTCCTCTCCCCATTCCAGTCACGAAGAAACTGATGCGACCTTTCCTCATAAGAAAGAACGCCTGCAATATTTTTCAGCTCCACAACCAGCACAAAGCGGGCCGTCACAAGGATGGTGTCGATCTGATGAGTATGTCCCAGGCTGCTTACCGCCTCGAAGCCATGCAGTAAAGCGTGAGGCTCTGTCATATGTAAATCTCCCCAATAAGCATCCGCCCGCTGCTCTCCCTCGTAGCCCCTTTCAGCCTTCCATAGCAGTTCATCGAGCACCTTTCTCTGCTCATCCGCGAGTATCCCTCGTCTCGCCAGCGCTTCCCCAACAACCAATTTGGACGGAGGTCTCCTATCCATGTCCATCTCCCCTTTTTGCCCATTGTAAAAAGAGACAGACGGAAACGCTATAGAATAGAAGAAAATTTTATTTTGGCAATGTTTCAAGATGATAAAAACCCGCCATGCCGATAACCGGCATAGCGGGCTTTAATCGTACCCTTCTTACATGAATTCCTTCACCAGCGTATCGAATTGTTCTTCGCTTAGTGAAATGTCGATGTCTGTCAATGGAAGCTCGGAATAGCCTACCACTTTTTCCTGGTATGATTTTGTTTCCTGGTCGTGGTAGACGATGCCTGTCACCAGTCCTTCGTGCTGCATCACTGTCTGCATTGCAAGCTCACGGTTCGTGTGGTCGTAGCCTTCGATATCAGCAAGCTTCGTCAGGTTTTCCTTGAACCAGTCATATGTGTTCACCTTGTTGTATGTCACACAAGGCGAGAATACGTTGATGAATGAGAAGCCTTTATGGTTGAGACCCGCTTCAATCAGCGCCGTCAGTTCTTTAATATCCGTCGAGAAGCCCTGCGCCACGAATGTCGCACCTGCAGTAAGCGCCACTTCCAACGGTTTTAATGATGGCTCGATCGCCCCGCCTGGTGTTGATTTCGTGATGAAACCAGCAGCAGAACGTGGAGATGTTTGTCCCTTAGTCAAACCGTAGATTTGGTTGTCCATGACGACGTACGTAATGTCGATGTTGCGGCGGATGGCATGGATGGTATGTCCCATACCGATCGCAAAGCCGTCACCGTCGCCACCGGAAGCGATGACTTTCAAATCACGGTTGGCCATTTTCAATCCCTGTGCAATCGGCAATGCACGGCCGTGAATGCCATGGAAGCCATAGGAATTGATGTAGCCGGAGATGCGTCCTGAACAGCCGATGCCTGAAATGACGGCCAGCTCATGTGGTTCATAGCCGACATTCGCTGCTGCACGCTGGATTGCCGCCTGTACGGAGAAGTCTCCGCAGCCAGGGCACCAGTTCGGTTTTACACTGTTTCGGAAATCCTTGAATGTAGCCATTAGATTTCCTCCTTCACTAGATTTGTTAATTCACGCGGCAGGAATGGTGTTCCGTCGTATTTCAATACATTGCGGATTTTACCATGTCCGCCGATGGACATTTTCATGATGTTTGCCAATTGGCCCGTTGCGTTGTTTTCCACAACGATGACCTTTTTCGCTTTATCTACCAATGCGCTCATTTCCTCTGCCGGGAATGGATAAATGAGACGAACTTGCGCATGATTTGTTTTGATGCCTTCTGCGTTCAATGCATCCTGCACTTCCTCGAGCGCCCCTCGTGTCGAGTTGAAGCCGACAAGCAATACATCTGCCTCTTCATGTGGTGCATTTACATGTACCGGATTGTCGAAGCGAAGGTGCTGCAGCTTGCGGAAACGCTTATCCATCTGTGTACGACGGTTGCCCGTGGCTTCGGATGGCTTCCCTTGCTCGTCATGCTCTACCCCCGTTACGTGGTGGATACCACCGAGCTTGCCTGGCAGGACACGTGGCGAAATGCCGTCTTCCGTGTTTTCATAACGCTTGAAGTAGTCCTTCGTTTCTGTATCTTCCGGCGTGACAATCTTGCCGCGGCGGATTTCAATTTTGCTGTAATCAAACGGATCGACCGATTGCTTGCCAAGAGATAATTGCAGATCTGTTAAGAGAATGACCGGCAATTGCAGCTCCTCGGCAATATTGAATGCCTGAATTGTATCGTAGAACGCTTCCTCCATCGTAGAAGGCGCGATAATCACTTTCGGAATCTCCCCGTGTGTACCGTAGACCATCGCCATTAGATCCGACTGCTCCTGCTTCGTCGGCAGACCAGTCGATGGGCCGCCGCGCTGCGTATCGATGATGACAAGCGGCTGCTCTGTCATACCGGATAGACCGATTGCCTCCATCATGAGTGAAAGGCCAGGACCTGCCGACGCCGTGAAGGCACGGACGCCACCGTAGTTCGAGCCGATTGCCATTGTTGCCGCTGCGATTTCATCCTCCGTCTGGATGACTGCACCGCCGACAAGTGGAAGCTTTTTAATCATATATTCCATAATTTCCGATGCTGGTGTAATCGGATATGCCGCCATGAAGCGGGCTCCTGCAGCCAGGGCACCCAATGCAACCGCATCATTGCCGATGATGAACATGCGGCGCTTGCCGTCAGCCGGCGCCAATTCCCAGGCACCTGCACGGTCACCGATCTGCTCAACAATGGCCATTTGCCCACGCTTGATCGCCTGCATGTTTTTCTCAACGACTTCTTCCCCTTTACGGCCGAAGATATCCGTTACGACATTTTGGAACACGGATTCATCCAAATTCATCAATGCCGCCGTCGCACCAATCGCCACCATGTTTTTCATCAGCGACGTACCAAGCTCGGAAGCAATCTCTGTAAATGGAACTGCATAAAGAGGCGCCTTGCAGTCTTCCGGCTCTTTCGGCTTGAACTTCGCATCCGCCAAAATGATGCCGCTTTCTGTCAGCTCTTTGTAGTTGACGTCGATTGTTTCCTGGTCGAATGCAACTAAAATATCTAAATCATCCGCAATGAAGCGTACTTCTTCGGGACGTACTGTAATCTTGTTATTCGTATGGCCACCTTTAATACGAGAAGAGAAATGACGATAGCCGTATAAATGATATCCCAAACGGTTCATGGCCGTTGCAAAGATTTCACCCGTCGACTCAATCCCTTCACCTTGCTGCCCACCGACTTTCCACGAAAGCTGATGTAACATTTCAACATCTCCTTAAAAAACAATTTATATATGAATTTCCTTCATCAGTTTAACATGAACGAGTTAGCTGTACTATTGAAAATATCCGTTTGGACGAAAATTTCAGTCCTAAGTAGGAGGATTGGGAGCATCATTTCCATTGTGTGAAAAAAGCAGGCAGAATATGTAGTCCGGTATAATATTTCTTTCCTATTTATAATAGTGGCGACAGACGTCCGAAGCAATCATCAAAATGAATCCATTCCCACTCTGTCCCTCACGCTTTCAGGGCAAGATAAAACCGGCCCAAAGCTCGGCCAATCCTCTACGCTATGTAATCCGTGCCCAAAACAAAAAAGCCGACTGCCGAAGCAGCCAGCATAAATCTTCAATTTTTATCGGCTTCGTTTTTCAACAACCAATTTCAATGCCGTACGGTCCTCACCTGCGATAGTAATATCCGCAAATGCCGGAGCACAAATTAAATCCGTTCCACTTGGTGCGACAAATCCGCGTGCTATTGCCACTGCTTTTACTGCTTGGTTTAATGCCCCTGCTCCGACTGCCTGCATCTCGACATACCCTTGCTCCCGAATGACAGCAACTAAGGCACCTGCAACCGAATTTGGATTAGAGCGAGACGATACTTTTAATGAATCCACAACTATTCCTCCCCAATTAGCTTTATATACGGCTAACAAATTTGTTGTCCGATAGCATAATGTATGCGGGGAAAAATCAAAATAGACATGCTTTCACGAAAAAAATGGGTTCTTTATCAGCATCATACATTCCACAGCATCAAAAATGCGGCAACGACCGCTGTCGCATACAATCCGAACGCAATCATATATTCGACCGCCTTCTTCCAGCCTCCGCCTTCCGGTTTCTTGCCTGGCCCCGTCTGCTCAAGCGGCTCATACTGCCTCTTGAGACCGGATTCCTTGCGTTCCTTTTTGTCCTTCTTCGGCAATGCATTAAATTCCTTCACATAGCGGGCATACTCCTCCAGGACAGGACCCGCCTCGCCGAACATCCTTGTCTCGCCGTGTTCAAGCCACAATACCTTGTCACAGAAGTTCCGGACCTGGCTTTCGGAATGGCTGATGAAGAAAATCGTCTTCCCGCTTTCCTTGAATTCATTCATCTTGTCGATACACTTCTGGTAGAACGTTTTATCCCCGACCGACAGCGCTTCATCGACAATCAAAATATCCGGGTTCGTATGGATGGAAATGGCGAACCCCAGCCTCGACTTCATTCCGCTCGAGTAGTTTTTCACAGGCTGATTGATGAAATCGCCGATGTCGGCAAATTCGATGATATCAGGGATGAGCTGGCGGATTTCCTGCTGGGTGAGTCCGTGCATGAGACATTTCATTTTGATATTGTCGATGCCGCTCAATTGGTTATTCAGCCCGATGGCGATTGCAATGAGGGAAGGCTCTCCGTTAACCGTGATTTTCCCGGCCGTGGGAGGGACGATCTGGGCGATGAGATTGGACAGGGTGGACTTCCCCGCCCCGTTTAGTCCTACAACACCCACTACTTCCCCTTCATACACCTCAAAGGAAATGTTCCGGAGGGCATTGAACTGCTTTGCCTTCTTCCTATTAAACAGAAATAACTCTTTTAACTTATCAGACTGCTTATTATATATTTTATAGGATTTACTTACATCCTCGAACACTACTTTCGGTTCCATTTCGAACCTCCTACATTAAATCAACAAAGTGATTTCTGAATTTCACATGCAAACGGCTGGCTACCACGAGGATGAACAGCGCTATGCTCCAGAAATAAACCGTATAGGTCATATCCTCGAAAAACCATGTATCGCCGATGACCGACGCCCTTATCCCCTCGATGATATAGAAGAAGGGGTTCAGCTTCAGGACGACGATGAGGGCTGCATTCAGATTTTCCATGTTCCATAAAATCGGCAGCAGGAACATCATGAACCTTACGACCGCCTGCACAAGAAGCTGGATATCCCGTGCTACAATGGACAAGGTGGAAGTAAGCAGCGTCACGCCGTAGACGAGCACGGCCATGCACACAAGATAATAGGGAAGCTGCAGGATATAGATGCCTGAAAACACACCGCCAGCCATGACCAGTACAATGCCGATCGCCATCATGACGACAAACGGAACAACATTGTTGAGCATCGCGATGGTCGGCAGCACACTGACCGGGAATTTCATCTTGGAGACGATGCCGATCTTACTGGAAATACTTTTCGTTCCCTGATTCAATACGGGTGCTATATACAACCAAGGGATAAGGCCTGTAATCAGCCAAAGGAAAAAAGGGACGTCCCCGACCGGAGACCCTCCCCTGATTCCCAGACCAAATACAAACCAATAGACGCTGATTTGCAATATAGGGTTCAAAAACTGCCACAATCCCCCTAAATAGTGGGATTGATAGCGGCTTTTGATGTCATTTGCACTTACCCGAAAAATCAGGCTGAAGTGGCTGATTTGTTCCTTTATGACTGTAGATAAGGAGATCATTGCATTACTGGTTCCTTCTTAAGCGCCTCGAATAGATTGCCATAGTTGTAGTATTCAATGCCTTCCTCAACTGAATCCACAATATTTTTTGTATCGAAAATCAGCTTTTCCTTCATCCCTGCCAAGTCCCCGGCCGTAAACTGCTTGAATTCGTTGTGGTCTGCCAGAACCAGTACCAGATCCGAATCAGCAACTGCCGCCGACAAGTCCTGCTCCACCCATGATTGGTTGACATGCGGGTCATATGCACGCACCTCAAGCTTCCCTTCAGCGCGCAATAAGTTGTAAATGTCCATTGCCGGACTTTCACGGATGTCGTCCACATTTCCTTTGTATGTCAGACCGAATACTGTGACCACTTTTCCGCCACGGCTTTCCATCAGCTCATTCACTTTTTCTACGACATAGTCAGGCATCGATACGTTGATTTCACGTGACAGGTTGATTAATTTCGCCGTTTCCGGTGCCTTTGCCACGATGAAGTACGGATCTACTGCAAGGCAATGTCCACCGACACCCGGACCTGGCGTATGCAGGTTTACACGCGGATGCTTGTTTGCCATTTCGATGACTTCAAGCGCATTTATTTCCAATTCATTACATACCTTCGCCAGTTCATTCGCCAGAGCGATGTTCACATCACGGAATGTATTTTCCATCAGCTTGGACATTTCGGCCGTCTTTGCATTCGTCTTGATGATTTCACCCTTCACAAACGTTCCATATACGCGGGCGCCAGCCTCTGTACAAGCAGGTGTGATACCTCCGACAATACGGTTGTTGTAAATTAATTCATGCAGGATTTGACCAGGCAATACACGCTCCGGACAGTGCACAAGGTAGATATCCTGTCCTACGACAAAGCCCGCTTCCTCGACAAGCGGCTTGACGTAGTCATCCATACTCCGTGGCCCGATTGTTGATTCCACAATGATCACATTTCCTTTTTCAACAAGCGGCAGCACGCGTCTTACCCCATCAAGTACATATGTGAGGTCACATGATTTATATTGGTCATCATTGTTCGGTGTCGGTACAGAAATGATGAAGGCATCCGCTTTTTCCGGTTCCATCGATGCCTTGAACTTGCTGCTGGCGATGACTTCCTCCAACGCCTCCTGCAAACCTGGCTCCTCGATATGGATGCGGCCGCTGTTCAGTGAATCAATTACTGATTGCTTGATATCTACTCCCACTACCTCCACGCCGTGCTTAGCAAACATGATGGAAGTTGGTAGTCCGATATATCCTAGTCCGATTGTACATAATTTCATTGTGAAATCTCTCCTATACAGTTACATTTAGTGTGTAATTCTTTTTAAGTTCGCCTTTTTTTACAAAGACAACGCATTTTGCCGTCTCGATGTCTTCTTTATGCTGTTCCATGGGGAATTGGAATTTCGTGTTGCCGCTGTACCATTCCTTATGGATTACTTCGTCGTTGATGATGACATAGTATGCATAGGACGCTTCGGGGAGCGGTCCCTTCACCTCAATGTTCAAATTGTCCTCATTGAGCGTGACGGACGTATTGGTCTCCAGGCTTTTCAGCAGCTGTGTGAATCTGGCTTCCTCCATCTCGCCGTTCATGAGATGGAACGACTTTTCAAACCGGTTATTAAACCGATCCCGAAGCTGGATCGTCAGCGTGTAGTCCGATTCATCTGATGGTAATGAAAAGGTCTTTTCAAACGTATCGAGCACCGGGTAGCCCGCCCGGCCGTTATGGAACACTCGTACGGAAGTCATCCACGCCTCATTGCAGGTGATTTCAAACCGGTTGGCGGCACCCTGCATCGGGATGGTCTCCTGCTCCGTCACATCCTGCCGATTTACCATCAGGCGAAAGTTCGTGTCTTGGAACTGCGGGTACGCCTCACTGCCTTCCACGTACGATAGCCAGTTGTTCAAAAGCTCCTTCAGCCGCACATCCTCCTCTACAGAAGCAAGCAGCGATAAAACCTCTACATTCAATAGATGGAAGCCTGCACTGTATTCAGGCGGGGTGCCTTCATCCATTACGTGGTGAAGGTTTTCAGCCGTAATGTCCCCCAAATCATAGAGGGGCAGGACTTTCCGTAACCGGCCTTTCCCTTCTTCATACAGGGACCGGTACCGTTCATCCTGCGTATAGTGCCAGGCATCCTGCAGGGCGAACAGGGCCATGATGTTCGATGGCAAGTCAAACAGCGGCTCTTTATAGTAAAGCGTCGTATACAACGCTTCGCCGCCTTCGTAAGGAAGCGTCCTTTGGCACGTTTGGAGCCTTTCCGCCAACTGACGGATCATTCCTTCATGCTGCCGGTTCCCTGCCGTCAAATCATAGCGGATGAGGAACGTGATCAGCATCCCTATCAAATAGGAGGAACCGCCGAATATGTCGTTTTCCTGTTCTTCCTCCATGCGGCGGAACAGCTCATCTAAACGTCTGTCGATTTCCTGCATGTTGGCGGTTTGTCCTTGTTGCACGGCGTCGTTCAATAGGGTGAACAGGCCCTGCAAGAGTGCGTTCGTCCCCTTGAACCCGGCCATCTCTTCAAAATAGTCGCAGCCGCCTATGTCAGGCTCATGTCCACCGGTGAAGATTCTCCCGGACAATGTTGGCACAGGCTTTCCGTCAGGCTTGATTCTTGTATTGAAAAACAGCTGCATCGTCCTGCCGTTCACTTGCTTTTCATAGGTCGATGAAGCCCATGTGCCGGTCGCTTCGGAAAGCTTCTGCAGCAGATCATGATAGTAGCCGTCTTCAAAATGATAAGGAGCCAGCCCCCATTTATGGGCCGCGCTTGCGTAGTACCGGTCATCCGTCATGTCGATGAAAATGAATTCAGGGAAGTTCTCCTCCACGAATGCATAATACCCGGCGAGCTCTTCATTCCGCATCTCGATTTCCTCTTTGTTCGGAAACTCCTTCACCGTTCCGTCGACATCGAGGAAGTGATGTCTCCATTTCGTTTTATGGATGATGATGTTGTTGCCAAAATGGTCCTTTAATTTCCGGAAGAACAGTAACGCCTTCTTCTTCCACAATTCCTGCATATCGCGATCCAGCTTTTTGGCAATCTCATAGCCTGTCAGCTTGTCGAGCACCTTCGACTTCACCAGCTCGTTCGAACGGGTGATGTAGGCGTCTCCAATCTTCACCAGATTCAGCCGCTCGGAAATGAAGTCAATGGCTATATATTCGCCCTTTTTCTGCTCCAGTTCACTGAAAAAGGTTTTGGAAATGTCACGTATCACGCATCTTTTTTGGAAGCTTGATGACAAGTCAATCAAGGAATGATCGATGTCTGCAGCAGGTGACATCATGCTGATGATGGACGTACGGGCGAAATATTCGTTCAGTTCAAAGTTGTTGGGTGCACATTCCAGCACATCTCTCGTTGTACATCCGCCTAATATATTTAAAGTCGTCATTCTTCTTACACACCTCCTGCCTTTTCTTCAAATTCATCCATCGATTCCCTGGAATGTTCCAGCTGGGATTTTCACTTCATGTTCTGCAGATTTTTGATAGACGATTCTATTGTCGGCGTCTTTAATGAATGCTACAAAATGATAGCATCCGGATTCCACCGCTATGAAACGTAATGTGTGGCTATCCGTATAAGGGAAGGTCTTCACCTTCTCCTTGTCCTTGAAAATGTACCAGGCATATCTAACTTCCTGATTCCCTGCTACGCTCAACAGGAATTCATGACCGTCCTGCTCCACCGTAAATGACGTAATCTCCAGCGGTTCCTGTACGTTGGGTACGATTTCCATCAACTGCGATACGAGCAGCTTCTGGTAGAGGCTTACGTCCCCGTGGTTCGCAAATTCACCGACATCCAGCTCACATGTAAAGCCATGCTGCTGCAGATGGTCGATGAAGGGAAGGACATGCCCTTTATAATGATGATCACCACGTCCGACATGGATGACCATTTGCGGCACCTTCTCTGCTTTTCTTACTAGCTCGAACAAAAGCTCATTGCAAAATGCAATATCTTCCTGTGATGTGCCTCCTGCTATGTACTGTAGCGTCGGATATTCGCCAGCATTGTATAAATATCTTCCAAGGTACGTCTGCGGAGCGCCGACGATGGTATGACCGAAGCCGTATTTAATGGAGTAGTACAGGGCAGCGTAGCCCCCCTTGCTCGAACCGCAGCAAATAATGTTTTCATCCTTGATGGCATTTTCAGACGAGATGTGCCGGATTAATGAAATGACCGACTCCTCCACATCAAACACCCTGTTTTCCCCAAGGTAGTAGCAGCCCCTGCCGCCGTAGTCATCCAGGATATACAGCTTGTTGACATCTACTTGCTGCAATGTCCGGATGTAGTTGTAGGCTGGCGGTGCCCCTACAGGATTGAACCCGGAAAACATGACGACCAAATGCTCGCTTTCCTGCTGGGCAGGAATGAATAAGTATTTGATTTTTCGTTTCCCGTTAAATATTTGTTCATTTTTGAGTAATGTTTTCATGTTTTTCACCCACTACTGTCTTCGGATTTTCATCGTAGAGCAATGCTTCCAGTTCCTTGCATACGACTGACAGGTCATAATTCGACGACACAAAGCCCTTCAGCATCCCCACATCGACCAATTGATCTTGCAGGATATACTCCACCGCCTCGTCATGCGACTCGAAGATGAATTGCTGCGGGAAGATCGTATTCACGCCTTCTCTTCTCAGCACGATTGGAACAGCTCCTGAAGCCATTCCTTCAATCGGGGCCATATGGAAGCTTTCGTAATCACTGACAGAAAGGACATAGCCAATGTTCTGCAGCCAGTCCGCTACATCGCCCCATCCTTCAAAGACGACGTTCTTTTTGTACTCTGACTTCTCAATCCGCTCAAAAATCGCTTCATAGTGCTCCCGCTGCTCGGCATTATCCCATACCCAGCCGAAGTCCTTCGGGTGCTTGCCCTTGATGAACAGCTTGTAGCGGTTATCCTTTGCATAGAGCTTTTCAAAAATATCAACGGCCCGGTCCAGGCGCTTGAGCTTCGGCACATAGCCGATGATGCCCAGGTTGAAGTTTGTCTTTGCCTTTTTCGGCTTGTCGAAGCGCTTTGTATCGATGGCATTGAAGATGACCTTCATCTTTTCCCTCGGCACTTTCGCTACTCTATAAAACTCTTCATAGATATAAGGGGAGATGGCGATGCACATATCAATCTTCGCATAGTCGAACATCTTGACATACTTCGTATCCATCTCGAAGCGGTGCAGGCGTACAATCAATTTCTGATGTTCCTTTTTGCGCTCCTGATACCAGATGACATTGCCGAGGCCCCACTCGCAGAAGAAGATGTCCGCCCATTCCGCGATTTCCATACTCCTCGCTTCATTATGGGCTTCATGGCCCTGCCATTCGTCGGTCTTCACCTCATACCCATCATGGTTTTTGAAAAACTCGATAATATGATTGATAAATTTTAAATCATGTCCTATAAAAGCTATTTTTTTCATAATTCACCTATACCATCTTATATTGAATTTCGGCTTCGATATTCTCAACAGCTTGATAGTTTTCAATGAAGTTAAAACCATCGATGTTGAAGAATTGAGAGCCGTTTGTAAACCATTTGCTGATTTCACAGTCCTGCGCCAGGCATTCCATGAGCTCGTTCGGATTCTTCGTAAACAGGTTTTCCACCTTCAGGATCCCCTTGTCCAGAGAGCCGCGAGTGGAGAATCTGTACTGCTCTCCGTCAGCCTTCATGACGTGGGCATCCGGCACGTATTTCGTCGCCAGCATCAAATCCGTCAGGTAGTTCTCTCCGTAGTAATGCGCCTGATTGAAGAACGCGATATATTTCACGCCAACCATCTGTTCGACGGAATTGTAATGGTGCATGTAATCCAATAGGAATGTGCTGATATTCTCTTTATTGTGTGTATTGAAGATGTCAAGATACCCTGGGAAGATGTCCAGCAGAATAATGCATTTTTTATGGGCATATTCCTGTCTCTCATACTGGGCCATCAGGCTTTCATAATCTTCCATGGACCTTACGATGCCTACCACCGCCACATCCGCTGCCGCCTGCTTGTATTCGACCTTCATGAAGTCCAGCATCTGTACGATGCGCTCCTCATACGTATGCTCCTGCAATACCTTGCGCAGGCCAAGTAATTTTGCCTTCTCGTAATACTCCTTATCCTCGAAGTAGTTCGAAATGCGCTCCTGCAGCTTGTTGAAGTCGTTCGATGCGACGACCAGATCCCCAAACATATTTTCGATACCGAGCGATTTGGAGCTGACGACCGGTGTGTTGGATGCCAGGATTTCAAATACCCGTCTTGCGAACATCGTGGGTGAATCGACGATACTGTTAACGTTCAAGGCAATTTTATAGCCTTTGTATGCATAGTCGATCTCATCCCCGCGCAGCGTCCCGACGATATAGTCCTTGAAACGTTCAGGGAACTGGTTCGGCGATTCCGGATTGTTGTAGTTCCGGTCAAAGATTTCAAGACCGTATTTCCCGGAAATATCAATCATATTATTCATGACCTCTGTACGTTCAGGGAATTTATCACCGTAATACGCCCCGGCGAATACAACCTTTTCTTTGCGTTCGTATTTCTCAATCGGATTGTGGTGCTTCGGCTGCGCTGCAAACGGGAAGACATCCACATTTTCGCACCCGTCCTTTTGATAGTGCTCGATGGACGTGGAGTCCGTCGTGAACACGTAATCAAAGTGCTTGGCCGTTTCAATGAATACATCGTAATGGAACGGGTCTTCCTTGTTCCAGAAGATGGTCGGGATGTCATGGTTTTTGCACCATCTCACCAGCTCCAGCAAGTGCGTGTTGTTGCGCGGCCCCTTCGTACCGACCATGTTCGTCCAGTGGCCGTCATTGCCGACCCATGCCGACTCGCAGAAGAACAGGTCGATGTTGTTCGGGTTCAATTCCCCCTTCCACTTGTACGGCTGTACTTTCAGGAGGTTGAACTCGGGCTCGAAGCTTCTTGTCGTGAATTCATCGCCGATAAAGATGACATTGAACTGCTTGATTTCCTTGTCAATACGCTTCACCTTATTGACATTCGAATCACGGCTGACTGTATACATGAACGGATTTTGTACGTACACGTAGCCTTTTCCGCTCGTTCGGATGCCGAACTTGATGCCAGTCAATTTTTCCTTATTCGTCACCTTCAAATAGTTGAAGTTGTCCTGCAGCAGGCGATAGCTTTTCCGGTCCCCATCTTCATATAAAAGAATGAGATGGATTTCCGGGTTCGTCTGCTCCTCTTGATACAGCTTGAATTTGATTGCTACCTCCTCATGCTCCTTCAATACATTTTTAATTTGTTCAAGCATGTCCATGTCTACAAAATAGGAGTAGCCGAATGCCTTTTCTTCGTAGTCGCATTTAATCGCTATGCCGTTATCTTCATTCGTAATTTGCACATGCTCGTTTCTGCTGAACTTATCGGCAGCGAACTGGAAATCCAGCACGCCAGACAGCTTGCAACCGTCAAAGCTTGGATTAATAGTGTATAGCTGTTCAACTAATTTCTTTCTCAGCTCTTGAAATTCTTGTTTTTTGTCTTCAATTAATTGCATCACTATTAACTCCTTTTCTTTTTAAATCCCCAATATTTTAAAGTCAGCTTGCCTAGCTTCGAATTTTTCAGCGCGTCGTACCTGCTTTCCAATAAGAGGTACCTTTCCTGCAGATCATTGAACTTGCCGGTCATTTCTTCATACTTGTTTTTGAAATACTTGTTCTCATTCACGAGCAATGTCGTTTCATTGATATAGATATCCATTTCATCAACGATGCGCAGCTTGTCCACAATCTGCTGTTCGACTTGTGCCTTCAGCTCTGTATGGTCGGCCGCCGCCTTCAAATATTTCGCCTCAAGCTGTTTGTTTTGCTCTTTCAGCGCCTTTTCCAGCTCCGTCTTCTTCTTCAATTGCTCCTGCAATTGGTGAATCTGCTGTGTCAGATTCACCTTCTCCTGCTGCAAGGAATCGATTTGCTCGGGGATGGACTGGATGAGCATGTTCGTATCGCTCGTCTTCTGGACCAGCTCGCCTTTTAGTGAATGAAGCTCCTTATGCAGTGTCGAAATCTCCTTCAACACTTCCAGTTCAATTACCTTCGACTCGAATTTTTGAGCTGGTGCCTCCTCGGGCTTGGGTTCAGGAGCGGTAACACCACTTAACCGTAAAAACAGTTCGTCCTGATCCGCCTCGGTATAGAAGGATGGGTAATACACTGTCTCATCCAGCAGCTCCTCCTTATATTCATAGAAGTTATTCACGCGGAGGATGCTCAGCAGATCTTCATTTGTCGCTGCCGTCACAATCGGTCTTTGGAAAGGGATGAGCTTGTTGATGATTTTCATTAAATTCTTTCTATTATTGATATATAGATAGATAACATCCGGATTCTCCAAGTTCTTCTCATCGATAATGCCCTGAATCGTAAAGCTGCCTGAGATGAAAGGAATCGATATTTGCTCACTGCACTTGAAATTGTGGAGGACGCCCCCATTCCCGATTTTGAACAAATAGATTAATTCGTCTACATCGGCCCTTTCTGCACTCGACTTGATGTCCATATCACTGAAGATATATTTGACGAGGGATTTTTTTTCGCTTTCTTTATAGACTTGTTTATCGATGGTTAACTGATACATTCCTGTTTGCCTCCTCTAACTTTTCATAAAGTTCGACCAATACTTCTTTTTCTAGCTCCCAGTTGTAATTGTGCCTTGCCGATAAGGCATTCTCACTAAAGGCATTTCTTTTTTCACGGTTTTGCGTCAGCTCGTTCACTGCCCAAGCAATTTCGGCTGGGTTATGGGAATCGATGCACAATCCAATCTCCTCCCCTTCTACCACCTTCCTGATTTCCGGAAAGCTGCAGGCAACGACAGGGACCCCGGCCATCATGTACTCGAACAGCTTATTAGACGATGCCGAATAATGATTGAAGCATACATTGTTCAAGATCTGGAACCCTAAATAGGCGTTGGCCGTATAGGCGGGCAGGTCCTGCAACGGTACTTTCGGCAGGAATTTCACCCGCTCTTCCAATTGCATGTCACGTACCTTCTGCATGAGCTCTCCCTTGATCTTGCCATCTCCTATCAGCACGACGACCCCTTCTTTAAACAACGGAACGGCCTCAATCAATTTGTCCAAGCCGCGGCCGGTTTGTATGCCTCCCTGATAGAGCAATATTTTCTCTTTTTCTTGTATGCCTAATAAATCATGTAAATTTACTACGTTTTGGGTTTGCACATTAGCAGTAAACGGGTAATTATGAACGACATGGGGATAAAAGCCGTATAATTCCTCGTTATACGCGGCGCGGGTATGATTTTCAACAATCATGACATCCGCCTTCTTGACGAAATAGCTTTCCAACATCCCATGGATACGGCCATAGCCTGTACGACTCGTTTGCACCTCATGCGAATCATAGACGAGCTTTTTAGGAAGAAATCTAAGCTTTGCGCACATATATCCTTGCGGCAGTGTATTCAAATCATTCGAATGGTAGATGTCATACCGCTTTTGCCTGCCCCTCCAAATCATCCGGCCGATGATGCAAAGGTTGATCACTACCTTTTTCACCTTTGTCTTGAGCAGGGCGAAGATCAGGATGGAAAGGACGACCGTCATGAGCGGCCATGCCCACAGTGAGATGAGCCAGCCTGCTACAAGCGCGGCAGCCAGCGCCTTATTTTCTTTCACCGCACGGATGAGCCCCTGCATCCACACAAGGAGCACCGGATAACGACGCACCCTCTGTACGGTGAAGCGTTCATTCAGCTTCTCCTCAAAAGGCATCGTCCTGTCATTCGGGTCATGGATGCATATCAAATCGACATGGTACCCTTCCTCGGATAATGCGGTGCACTCTCGCATGACACGCGCATCATTTGTAAAGTGGTTCCATACGAACATACATATTTTCTTTTCCATTTCAGTTAACCTTGCTGTCCATATTCATCATTTCTTTTTTTGGTTCCAGCTTGCAGACGTTCTGCACAGCATCTTCATTTTCGATTGCATCAATCAGTGTTTGGATATTCGACTCCCACAGGAAATCCTGTTGAATGACTTTTTGGTTATTCAGGGCAATTTCTTCCGCAACATCTTGTTGGTTCTTCAGGTGGATGATGAAACGGACAATTTCATCCACATTTCGAGTTTCCGATACATAGCCGATTCCTTTTTCTTCAATCAGCGACTTGATATAGCCAGACGCCCCAGCCGCAATCGGCAGCCCGCATGCAATATAGTCGATCAGCTTACCGGGCAAGACCGTTTCAAATACCTCCTCATCCTTTAAACAGAGGACGCCGACATGATTCTGCTTAATCAGTTCTAGGCACCCTTTTCTCGTCATCGCCCGTATGAAATGCACGTTATTGAGATGGCGCTCCTTTACAAACCGCTGCAGCTCGACCTTTTTCAATCCGAAGCCCACTACATTCAAGCGAATGCCCTCCTCGTGAAGGGCTATTGAAAGCCCCTTGAGAAATTCCACATCCTGTGCAAGTCCGATATTGCCGGAATACACAACTGCAAATTCCCCCTTTTCCTGCCGTTTGAAGACCAATTCCTCTTTACGGATAGAATTCGGGATGAAATAGATGGGCTTTTCTTTCTTCAAGCGCGACTTGATGTGACTGTGAAACCCCCTGCTATTGATGACAATGGAATCGGCCCTGTTGTATAAATACTTTTCCATCAATTTGAATAACGAAATAATCCATTTATAATTAAAAACACCTACACCTCTTAAAGAATCCGGCCACAAATCCCGAACATCCAAAATCAATTTTGCTTTAAATCGAAATTTTGCCAATACGCCAACCACACCAAGAAAAATCGGGGGGCTGGTGACAAGCACTGCATCATATCTGCTTTTAGAAAATAAAATCATCCAAATCATCCGACACATCATTTCCAAATAATAAAGCAGTCGATTGAACATGTTTCTCGTATATTTCCGGTTCGCCACCTTCACACGATGAATCTGTTCATCTTCATTGAGCTCCCTGTCATGCCAAAATTGCTTTTCTACATATAATTTTTTGTTCGGATAAGAAGCCTCCGTTGTCAGGACGTGGACTTCATATTGCTTATTTAAAAGCTGATAAATATTTTTAATACGGTTCCCTGCACTTCCTATTTCAGGATAAAAATTCTGACTTATTACCAATAGACGTTTTTTGGACATTTTTTAGCCCCTTTACCTCTGCAAATGTTGTCGAACACTGATGCAAGTTCTCTCACCTACTTCGTCCACCCCCTGCCGGCTCAGCCTTCTTACCTAGGAAACTTCTAGTAGTGATCAATCATTTATCTTTTTTACTCCATGTAATCATCCTGTCCACCCTTGCTTCAGGAGACCCTTTTCGAATGGCTGCCGCCATTTGCTCCATCATCATGCAGCATGGATTGTTAACAACGAAATACAACAGCTACCAGCCTTCTTGCAAAGGCCTTCCTGCTTGCAAGAAATGAGGTGGTGGTATTTCCACTAGATTCATGGTGATCTACCTAAATTTTCTTATTTGATTTCCTCCAAAGCCTTTTTCATGAGCGCGGAACGCCGTTGTTCTTTCGCCTGTTCATATTCAGTACGGAAGCTTTTGGACTCTGATTTGTTGAACCCGTTGGCTACAAGGTCAGCCTCGACTACCTTCATCAGATTTTCAAAGGCTGCGTCCGTTGATTCTTCCAGAGCACTGGAGGAATTCATATACTTCGTGTAGAAGTACCCGGCACTGACTTTTTCGCCATTTGCTTTTTTCTGTGTATATTCCTTTTTCGCAGCAGCTACTAAATTGTTGACGCGTGCCTCCGCTTGTTCCTCTAGCGAAACAAATGTACCGCGGTATTTTTCCCTTATGGATTCCGCTGTTACGGGAGCCGGCTTGGCAGCAGGAGGGTTGTTACTAGGCTGCGGATTTGCCGGTTTGGCTGGCGCCGCCTCTTTTTTCACAGGCTCCTCCTCTTTTACAACCGTTTCCGTTTGCTCTTCTTTAGCCGGAGGGACTGTATTTGCAGGACTTGTTGTCGATTCCTTTGGAGCGGCATTCGCTACAGGTACATTATTTTCGTCCTTTTTCTCCGTCTCAGCTTTCGCCACTGCTTCAACTTCGGCTTCCTCTGCTTTAGCAGTTGCCTCATTGTTTTCTTCTATGATTTTTCCATCTTTCCCAATCTTCATCGTAGTGCCATCAGGTAGCTCGATTTCATACCCTTCTTCTACAATGCCATCCACTTCTTCATCCGCTATGTCATACGTTTTGAATTTGAATTCATAAAGAACATAGCTGCCACCGAGTAAAATGACGACTCCAAGAGATAGTAATAACCATTTGAGTATTCTCATTTTTGACAATTTCGCCTTCTTCCTGTTGTGTAAGGTGAGGTCCTTGAATGAACTCCCTAAAGCATTTCTGCTTTAGGGAGAAAAATCATTATTCAAATTCAACCGTATATGTTACACCTGCAACTGTAATCGTGATGCCGTTATTATATTTCTCTCGAAGCTCCCCTACAGTCCTCACAAGCCCGTTTTCACGATGGGCTTCATCGATAAAACGGTCCGTATTTTCAATGACAGCATTACGATTGATGTCGAATGTCGTATCATCAAAGTAATCAGCACGCTGGAATTCTTGAGAATGGTCACCCGCTCTTACTGTTATAGTTTCTAGCGAATCAAATAGTAGAGCAGCAGAAGGTGCAGGAATTTCTTCAATTAAATCGAAGAAATTCATTCCTTCCTGTACCTCTCGTAAAATGTGGCGAATTTCGACAAGCTCTAAATCATCTGAAATGAATGAAACGCGAACCGTATTGTCATCTTCTAATTCAAGAGTGGCGACCGATGCCGCTTCATCTCCAAAGGCTTCTATCAAGTTTTCAATAGCGGCATCCAGTGCCTCTTTAATCGGTGCAGGTTGAGGACTAGGTGTGCCTCCCTCACCCGGGTCTGTCGGCGGTGTTGGCGGCGTTGGTGTATCTCCTCCGCCCGGTTCCGTTGGCGGTGTTGGTGTATCTCCTGGATCAGGATTGATACCGACATCCGGATCTACCCCCGTATCCGGGTTCTCACCTTCACCCGGGTTCGGTTTGCCTACTACTTTTTCAGCGCGGACGACAAGTGAAGCAAATTGTCCTCTCTTAATCGGGGCCAATGGGCTGTATGTATGTGCAGTAGTCCCCGTTGTCACACCATTGGCATAAAGAATTCCGATATAATTGATGAAACTCTCGGCTCCTTTTAAATCTTTGAAAGGCGTTTCCAGATAGCCTGTCAGGTCGAATGCCTCGACGATGACTTTCGCCATCTGACCGCGCGTAATGGCATCATGCTGTCCATAAGTGCCGTCAGGGCGGCCCGAAATGATTCCTTCAGCTTTTAATGCAGCGATTGCTCCGTAATATTCATCCGTTTTCTTCACATCCGAAAACCCTGGGTCGGCAACATTTTCCGTATCCAATTCCAGAACATTCGCGATAATTTTCGCCGCCTGGCCGCGTGTCAATGCAGCCGCCCATCTGAAGGTGCCATCTGAATAACCCTTTATTACTCCTCGTTCCGCCAATTCCGAAATGGCCCATGCATGACTGTTTGTGCTGTCTACATCCTTGAACGTTATTGCTGCCTCTGATTGAGTTGGCACGACGGCAACCACTCCCGCTGAAGCCACTGCTGAAGCCAATGCAATATTAAATGCTTTTTTATGTTTCATACTTGTTAGCTCCCTCCCTTTAAAATTTATAAATACATGCTTGAGTATAGCATTATAAAACTGGAAAGTTTAGCGTATTTTTGTTAAAAAACCATTACAATCATTACGTTGGGCTCAAATATTTTTTATTTAACCCTTTTTCCCTACTCTAAAAATAGTCTATATTACTCACCTTACTATTCTATAAAAATATAAACCGGTGAATTCTACCCAACTTTTCCGCTCGACAAATAAGAAAAACGAGCCCATTTTTCGTGGGCTCGTTTTTTTCTTTTTACCCTTCAAAAGGGTAATCTTCGTTGATGTAAATTCTTTCCTGACGCCGTGCTTTCCCGGTTTTATCATCTATTTCGACAAAAAAACCACTTAGGACATCTCGCCCTTTTTTCGGAACTTCGAAACGTGCCGGCATATTTGTCTGAAATTTATAGATGACACTTTCCTTTGTCATACCCAGGATTTCATCGTATGGTCCTGTCATCCCGACATCGGTAATATAGGCAGTCCCGCCAGGATAAATACGGGCATCCGCTGTTTGTACATGGGTATGCGTTCCGACGACAGCAGACGCTCGCCCGTCCAGATGCCAGCCAAGTGCAATCTTTTCACTCGTGGCCTCCGCATGGAAGTCAACAAAGACAAGGGGGGATACCTTCTTAGCCTCCGCCACCAATTCGTCTGCCATTGCAAACGGATCTTCATGTGGAGGCAGGAATACACGCCCATGCAGATTGATGACACTGAGTGTCACACCGTTCTTCTCGATTTGCAGCATTCCTTTACCCGGGGCGTCCTTCGAAAAGTTCGCCGGACGGATAAGGTAGTCCGCATCATCGATGAAATCGAAAATATCCTTGTTGTCCCACGTATGGTTGCCCATCGTGATGACGTCGACCCCCATCTGCAATAGGTCATTATAAATGCTACGGGTAATTCCGCGGCCTGCCGCTGCATTCTCTCCATTTGCAATGACTACGTCCACCGCATACTTCCTCTTCAGGCGGGGCAAATATTTTGCAACTGCATCTCGGCCAATCGAACCTACGATATCGCCAATAAATAATACTTTCATTTTTCCGACCACACTTTCTTTCAAATACCCTTTATTTTAGCACTGTCTTGATTTAGAAGGCAAATGCCAGTTAACTATCTAGATGTGATACGAATGATGATAGCAGCAAAAAATACGCCCCCCAGCTTTCCCTTTACATGTCCAAATGTTTCTGCAGGCATGTACCGCTCCATTTTCTTTCTTCACATGATGGGGAGGGCGCAATCATTTCCATAATATCTTCTCGTGTGGCGGGAGCTGCCATTAGTGGTGCAACTTCTACAGTACAGGGCCCCTTCTGCCTGTCGCAATAATGGCTATGTAAATTAATCATGCAAGCAAATTACGCTAGCGCTTCTTCTTATGCATACTAATTTTCCTGTACATTTACTAATGAAGAAACGCTGTTATGATGCCCTACCAATCCTTTCTTAACACAGCTTTCTACCGTGAATCCCCCTTACCCATCTTCTGATATGTGGACTATCCAACACGTTCTTTAGCCTTTGAATGAACTTGCTGTCCAACCCGATACTGCGTACACTCCCACAAAATGTATCCATTTATTATCATGTCCAACGCATATCGATTAAACTTTTTCTTCATAGTCAAAACCCCGCACCAGTACACCTTTTAAAGTGTCCTTTATGCGGGGCTATGGCCTCTTTGACGATTATCTTTTATAGATTTCCTCACAGCGCAGCACGAAGGATGCCAGCTGGCCGCGTGTGACCGGGTCGTTCGGGCTGAATGTCGAGCGGGATGTCCCTTTTGTGATGCCAAGCTCGTACAAGGTAATGATGAAATCGATATACTCGGAGCTGTTCACATCGATGAATGGTGTATCTGCATTGCCTGTCTGTTGGAATTGGAAAGCCTTCACGAGAATTTTTGCCATCTGGGCACGTGTCAGTGGGGCGTTCGGACGGAATGTGCCATCTCCATAGCCATTGATGATGCCTGCCTCTACCAATGCTGCAATGCCTCGATAGTGGGAGTTGTCCGGTGTTACATCAAGGAAGCCCGGGTCTGGAACATTTGCCGTATTAAGATCCAGGACATTGGCGATGATGCTCGCAACCTGACCACGTGTCACCTGCTGGTTCGGACGGAATGTACCATCCTTATAGCCTTTGATAACTTGTCGGTCCGCCAGCTTATAAATACTGGCATGGTGACTGTGTCTGTCATTCACATCTTTAAATTTGTGACCGCCTTGCTTTTTCCCTCCCATATGGGCATCTGCGCTTATCGGCACGACGATGGAAGCTGTCATGAGAGAGGCTGTAGTGGCTAATGCAATAATTTTTTTCTGATTCATTGGTATATCCCTCCATAATCCAAAAGATATTACTACAATACCCTATTCTTCCGTCCGTAAGATGCCAATCACTTAACAATTATATTTCAAAAAGGAAAATTTGTAATATTCCCTTAATTACAATATCAATTTGTTTATATAACTATTTTTATATCATTGTTTCTGTTACAAAAATAACTTTCATTACTTGCCGTCTGCCTTTCTTCTTCTCCATGCATAAAAGATTACCGACAGAAGTGTAAGAATAGAAATGACAACGCCCTCTTTGAAGAATGGTGAAATATAGGTCATCTCAATATTATGATCCCCTGGTGAAATCGGGAAGCCGATGAATGCATGGTTCACCTCATAAATGTCCTGCTTCTGCCCGTCCACTTTGACCGTCCAGCCTCTACTGTAAGGGATGGACAGGAAGAAGATGCCGTCCTCACGAATCGTGACGTTTCCAGAAAGCTGATTGCGGCTGTATGATACATTTTCGAGCCCTTGCTGCGCCAGCATTTCCGTCCGTTCCTTGAGCGGTTCATAGCTGTTCCGATACACCCGTACATCACCGATTTCATACGTGCCAGGCGTAAGGTTGATTTGAATCGTTGGCTTTTCATATTGCCAGCCGAGGTTTATTGTAAAGGTTTCCTTCGGGTAGGACCATGTCCACTTATCTGCATACTGCAGCATGGCCTTATCCTGAATCGAAATGGTGAAATCCTTATCCGTGGTCGGCTTTATGTCCAGCTCCACGATAAGCTCTCCCGTGGTACCTGTTTTTCTGTACGGGATTTCAATATAGCCCTCTTCTTCCACGACATAGGTCTGTCCATCTAGCTGCTCCATATTTACAAGGCGGGCTTTATCCATTCCCATGAATAACGTCTCGACCTCCAGCTGATTACGGTCAAATGTGGACGGTGTTTGCTGCAGTTCCCCGTCCTTCACCGTCACCGCCGATAGGATTGCTTGGTCCTTTTCAGGTGTAGATAGCGATTCGAATGTCTCTTCTGACATCCATGCGTCTGCTGGGTAGGCAAATCCGACCGGCAGCTTGTTTTCATTACGCCGCACATGCCAGTTGGTCGTCGTATAGACCGACTCGTATCCATATGGCTCATACCACGTCTTCGCCTCGCTCACATAGAACTCATTGCCTAGCGCCGTCTCGAGGTAGAGTCGGTTGTCATAGTTGTGGTACAGGCTCACAGTGCTCGTCTGACGAACGTTGTACTTTTCCTTATACAGCTGGTGAATATTACGCGGAATAAGGCTGTGGTACGCACTATGCGTCTTCAGGCCATAGTACATGCCGGAATTGTACTGCATTCTTGGTGAATCCCAAATGGTCCGTCCAAATTCCTCCTCCAGCTGTTTGATTTTATTCGATACTTGCAAACCTTCATAGTGGCCGTAACCGACTGTATCGAAGAAGTCATGGAACTGCTGCTGCCCTTCCGTCACATCCTCGTTCATCTTTGAATAATACGCATAATACTGGACAGACCCCGTCCAAACGAGACTGACGATGATGAGCGCACTCGCAAGCGGCCGCCATTTTTTCTGTGCGAGCGCATAGATAATAATGCCTGCTACGCCTACCGTCCCTAACAGCAACAGTTGTCGGTCAAAATCAACCGAAGCTTCAGGACGATGCGGCCAGCGCCAGAGCATGTATCCTGTAAGGGCAACAAGGGATAATATGGCTGGAATCCATATCTTCTTCCTTTCCACAACCTCATCGAAGAAATACCCTGCCATGAAGCTGCATGTAAAGGCAATCAAATAATACCAGCGATTTTGCATCGCCGATAACCCGTTGAACAGCGAGTACATGAACGGGATGAGATAAAAGCACATGACAATCAGGACAAATATCTTCTTTGGCAGCAATTCCTTGTTCCGCAGGCTCCATCCACACACTAGGAGTACGAACGTCAGCACCGCCATTCCAATCGTATATGTACTATCGTAGGACATGAAAAAAAGCTGCGGCACCTTTTCATAGAAGGTTTCTGCAAAGGCGAGCGGTATATCATAGTCCTTTGCCAGACGGTCGCTGCTTAAAAACTGGTACACAGCCGGAAGGAAGCTGAATGCCGCAATCCCGATGCTTGCCGTATAGCATGCCGCCAGCCGCAATGTGTACACACCGAAATGCCGGATGCTTTTCGGTTCATGGAGCTCCGTATATTTATAGACGGCATAAATCATGAAGTAGACAGTCGCAATAAAGGCAAAATAAAAATTCGACGCCACAATGAAAGCGAATGTCAAAATGAAGAACAGCGGCCTTTTCGTCTTCAGATAATGATGGAACGACAAGATGAGCAATGGGAGCCATACAAACGCATCTACCATAAAGTCGAAGATAAAATTATAAATTGCGAATGTCGCCGCCCCTCCGTAAAGCAGCCCGCCGATCATCGACGCTGTAAAGCTACGCTTCTCATATTGAAGAAGCAAGAACATGAAGAACATCGCAAAAAGCACTTTTGCAATCGACAGCGGCAGATTGAGTGCCACCACATCTTCAATCGTCCCTACATCAAACAGCGTCGAGAATAGAAAGAAGATAGAAGCTGAATAATAGTAATTGAATTGTGCAAATAAATCTCCTCCGAGTCCATACGACCAGGACCAGAAGAAGTTCAAATCACGATATTCATCCGTCAATAAATAGCGATAAAACAACATTTGCGTCGTTGCATCTGTTCCGCGTGGTGTGAGCGGTAATTTTGTCACCAGAAAATAGATATGTAAGCAAATGGAGCTTATAAATAGTGTTGTAAAACCAAGAATAGTTTTTCTCATGATGCACCTCCTTCTCTATTATAGCGGTTGATTTGCATTATTTCCTCAAAGCGATAAAATAGAATGTGAAGAAAATAATAAAAATATACTGCAGGTGTAATATGAAATTATCTATAGTCGTACCTTGTTATAACGAAGAATCAGTTTTACCTAAGTTCTATGAAGCCATCAAGGCTACGATGGCGCAATTGAACATCTCTTATGAAGTAGTCTTCATTAATGATGGGAGCAGGGACGGGACCCAGAAAATCTTGGAACAGTTTGCAGGACAAGATGAGCTGATACGCTTCGTATCGTTCAGTAAGAATTTCGGAAAAGAGTCGGCCATGCTGGCAGGCCTTTCCTATGCTACCGGGGACTATGTCCTAATCATGGATGCAGACCTTCAACACCCCCCATCACTCATCCCTTTGATGCTAGATAAGGCTAAGGAAGGCTACGACCAGGTGATTGCGAAGCGGAACCGCATGGGTGAAAAACGCACTCGATCCTTGGTGACAAAATTTTATTATAAGCTCATCAATTCCCTTGTCGATGTCCAGTTGGAAAACGGTGTTGGGGATTTTCGCATGTTGAGCAGGCAGGCAGTCGATGCACTTCTCTCCTTAAAAGAGTATAACCGCTTTTCAAAGGGCCTGTTTTCCTGGATTGGCTTTAATGAGACGGTCATTGAATATGACAACATCATCCGAGAAGAAGGAGACAGTAGGTGGTCCTTTGCGAGCTTGCTGAACTACGGCATCGACGGCGTCATTTCCTTTAATAACAAACCGTTGCGTATCGCCATTTACCTCGGGCTGACAGTGACGATTCTCGATATTCTGTATGTACTGTTCATACTCGTACAGATTACCGTCAGAGGCATCGATGTTCCAGGCTATTTCACGACCATTGCAGCCATTCTGCTCATTGGCGGTCTGCAGCTGTTCTTTATGGGAATCATCGGCGAGTATATCGGCCGAATCTATTACGAAGTGAAGAGAAGGCCACACTATATCGTCGCAAAGACGGCCAATTTCGAAAAGGAGAAACATTGTGAAAAGGTTTATTAACGGCGAGGTGCTTCGCTTCGTTCTTGTCGGTTTCATGAATACCGGCAACTATTATATTCTGTACCTGTTGTTCCTACATATTTTCGGGTGGAATTATATGATTTCCCACATCGTTGCTTTTTTGATTAGCATGGTCGGTTCCTTTTTCCTGAATTCGTATTTCACATACAAAACAAAACCTACCTGGAAGAAGTTTATACAGTTCCCGCTGACCTATGTAGTAAATATTTCTGTGACGACTGCAAGCATCTATCTATTGGTCGATATCTTTGGATTGAACGAGACGATTTCCCCACTGCTTGCATCAGTCATCGCTATTCCGTTCACCTTCCTCATTTCAAAAAAGATTCTGAAAAGCGGAACGGCTCATTGAGGACCTAAGCTCTTTGAAGATTCTTCTCAATGAGATACGTATGGGAGAGAAGGCAAGCAAATTCCTCACGGAGGCGACACCTTCTCTCTATATATTTTAGAATACCCTCATGATCCATGTAAAAAAGCGGCACCCCGAAGGATGCCGCTTTTTTTATTTCGCGTACTCTACAGCACGTGTTTCACGGATGACCGTAACCTTTATATGTCCTGGATAATCAAGTTCCTCTTCAATCCGTTTACGAATGTCCCTCGCTAGACGGTGAGAGGCAAGGTCGTCGATTTTATCCGGTTGGACGATGATGCGTATTTCACGGCCTGCCTGGATGGCATATGATTTCTCTACACCGTCATAGCTCTCGGAGATTTCCTCAAGCTTTTCTAGACGACGGATATAGTTTTCAAGCGTTTCACTGCGTGCGCCTGGTCGGGCTGCCGATAAAGCGTCTGCCGCCGCCACCAATATGGCAATAACGGAAGTAGGCTCCGTGTCCCCGTGATGGGAAGCGATACTGTTGATGACAACAGGATGCTCCTTGTATTTTGTCGCAAGCTCCACACCGATTTCGACGTGGCTTCCTTCCACCTCATGGTCAATCGCCTTACCGATATCATGGAGTAGACCGGCACGTTTCGCCAACGTTACATCCTCGCCAAGTTCGGCTGCCAGAAGACCGGCTAAATGCGCCACTTCTACAGAGTGCTTCAGTACATTTTGGCCATAGCTTGTACGATACTTCATACGGCCTAAAATTTTCATTAAATCTGGATGCAGATTGTGGATGCCGACTTCAAATGTCGTCTGTTCACCCGTTTCACGGATTTGCTCGTCCACTTCACGGCGTGATTTCTCCACCATTTCTTCGATACGAGCCGGGTGGATTCGTCCATCCTGCACCAGTTTTTCCAATGCAAGTCGCGCCGTTTCACGACGGATAGGGTCGAAGCCGGAAAGAATGACCGCTTCCGGTGTATCATCGATGATTAAGTCGATGCCCGTAAGCGTTTCAAGCGTACGGATGTTGCGTCCTTCACGGCCGATAATGCGGCCCTTCATTTCATCGTTCGGTAAATTCACGACCGATACAGTCGTCTCGGCTACATGGTCTGCAGCAAAGCGCTGTAGTGCAAGTGATAAAATTTCACGTGCCTTTTTGTCGGAGTCCTCTTTCGCACGTGTTTCCGCCTCTTTTGTCATGACGGCAATATCCGTCGAAAGTTCATTCTCTACTTCCTTCAGAATGAAGCCTTTCGCCTCTTCACGTGTTAATGCGGCAATCCGTTCAAGTTCCGACTTTTGAGCCGCAACAAGTTCTTCCACTTTGCTTTCCATCTGTTCAATATGCTGTTGTCTGTCGGCCAGAGCTTCTTCTTTACGCTCCAGGCCTGTTTCTCTTTTGTTCAGAGCATCATCCTTGCGATCAAGATTCTCTTCTCTTTGCAATAAACGGTTCTCTTGTTTCTGAAGTTCCAAGCGACGTTCACGAATGTCATTTTCAGCTTCAGTACGAAATTTGTGAGTTTCATCTTTTGCTTCAAGCAGTGCTTCCTTTTTCAGTGCATCAGCTTCGCGCTTTGCCTCGTCGACAATGGCAGCGGCCTGATGTTTTGCACCAGTCACTTTTGATTCATTCACTTGTTTCATGTAGAAATAGATAACAGCGACACCGACAGCGAATCCAAGCAAAGCAGGGATAATCATTTCCATCATGTAACCCCTCCTACTTGCTCATTACGTCTGATGTTCCAGTCGGCGAATATTAGAAGATTCTAATAATGGCCTCTTTCATTTCAAAATGTAAGAAATTATACATGATTAATTGTAAAGCTCCATACTAGGTCTGTCAAGGATTCCCGCTATCCATGGCCGTGTTTGTCCCATATAGAGATAGTAAATTCTCCTATAGCAGCCGTCGTAGAGGGTGGTCCCACCTCTCCATTATATGGCAAAAAACCATTGGGGCAAGATATTTTCCCAATGGTTTTGAAGCAAATTAATGCGTATTTGCCAACCTTCTTATTCTTCACCAAGATCGAGCAATAGTGCCTCGTCCATTTCTTCCTCTTCATCCTGGGGATCGATTATATGTGCGGCACCCTTACCGATACCATAGGCGTCACGAATCTTCTCGGCAATTTCATCACGGACAGCAGGATTTTCCTTCAGGAACTGCTTCGCATTTTCCCGTCCTTGTCCAATTCTTTCATCACCGTAAGAATACCAAGAACCTGATTTCTGAACGATATCCAGCTCTGCCCCTATATCGACGATTTCCCCTTCTTTGGAAATCCCTTCGCCATACATGATATCGACTTCCGCTGTACGGAATGGCGGTGCCACCTTGTTTTTCACGATTTTAATTTTTGTTTTGTTACCGATGATGTCAGTACCTTGCTTGATTGCTTCAGCTCTCCGGACTTCCAGACGAACAGACGAGTAGAATTTAAGCGCACGTCCACCCGGTGTTGTCTCTGGGTTACCAAACATGACGCCGATTTTTTCACGTACCTGGTTGATGAAGATAGCCAATGTTTTGGATTTATTGATAGCACCGGACAGCTTCCGCAATGCCTGGGACATCAAACGTGCTTGAAGACCCATATGCGAGTCACCCATCTCGCCCTCGATCTCCGCTTTCGGCACTAATGCTGCTACAGAGTCGATGATCAGGATATCGACGGCGCCGCTTCGTACTAATGCTTCCGCGATTTCCAGCGCCTGCTCCCCTGTATCCGGCTGTGAAAGTAGTAATTCATCGATGTTAACGCCTAATTTTTGGGCGTATACAGGGTCTAGCGCGTGCTCCGCATCGATGAAGGCGGCTTGTCCACCCTTTGCCTGTATTTCTGCAATGGCATGAAGTGCTACAGTCGTTTTACCTGAAGACTCAGGTCCATAGATTTCGATAATACGGCCGCGTGGGTACCCACCTACCCCTAGTGCTGCATCAAGGGCTAATGAACCACTTGAAGATGTTTCGATTTTACGGTCCGTCGTCTCTCCAAGCTTCATAATGGAGCCTTTACCGAATTGCTTTTCAATTTGTTTTAATGCCATATCTAATGCGGCTTTACGATCACTCACGTATGTTTTCCTCCTTTGAATACGAACTCTTTTCGTTATGTCTCTATTATACTTGTTGTTGAGACAAACCACAAGAAAAAAGCGAACATATTTTCGTTTTTTAGCGAAAATAAAAATTTGGGTATAATTACTATACCCAAATTTTTCATTTAACCTATTGTTTATAGCCTCTTTCAATCAGGTTGCGCATGAGATAACTGCACGTAAACTTCACGGTTCGCATGCGGTTCATATTACGTGAGCCCAACAGCTGCAGACGATATGTCAGCGGCGGCTCCTGCCCGATGCTGATGCCGATCCAGACAGTGCCGGCTGGTTCATTACCGTGAGCATCCGGTCCGGCAGCCCCTGTCAATCCTATGCCGATTTCCGTGCCGAATTTTTCGCGTACATTGAAGGCCATATCCGCAGCGCATTCACTGCTCACCACACTATGTTCCTTGATGATATCGACGGATATGCCAAGTTGTTCGATTTTCGCCTGTTCCGTATAAGTGACGATTCCACCGGCAAGAGCAGCGCCTACCCCCGGAATTTCAGCCAGCTCCGCCTGGAACAGACCCGCAGTCAAACTTTCAGCTGCAGCAATCGTTAAATTGTTTTTCAGCAGCATTTCCACCAGCTTCGATGCCAGCGAATCTTCATCCACACCGTAGCAATATTCACCGACAACCGCCAAAACTTCTTGTTTCTTCTCCTCGATCATCGCCCATGCCGCTTCTTCTGTATCTGCCTTGGCAGTGATGCGCAGCGTCACTTCCCCGTCTGCAGCTAGCGGCGCAATGGTAGGGTTTGTCTGCCGGTCGAGAATGTCCTGTAGACGGACTTCAAGCTCCGCCTCTCCTATGCCATAAAAACGCAGGACATGGGAAATGATTTTCGAGCCTTTCGCCATTTTTTTGGCCAGATACGGCTTTGCTTCATGCTGAAACATCGGCTCCAGCTCTTTTGGAGGTCCCGGAAGCAGGATATATGTATGCTCCCCACGTTCAAAAAGCATACCGGGCGCCATTCCGCTATTGTTGGCCAATACATGGCTTCCCTTAAAAACCAATGCCTGCTTGCGGTTATTCTCCGTCATTTCACGTCCATGTTTGGCAAAGTACTCTTCCACAAAAGAAAGCGCCTTGTCATCGAAAACCAACTCTACCCCTAAGTACTGTGCAATCGTTTCCTTCGTCAAGTCATCCTTTGTCGGTCCTAACCCTCCAGAAAAGATGAGGCAGTCCGCCCGTTCTTCTGCTATACGAATCGCCTCTTCCAGACGCAGGGCATTATCCCCCACCACTGTATGGTAGTAGACATCAATGCCCAGCTCGGAAAGCTGACGTGAAATGAATTTGGCATTTGTATTAGCGATCTGCCCTAAAAGTAATTCTGAACCTACTGCAATAATCTCTGCCTTCATAAATCAACCTCACTTATCTGGAGTCTAATAATACGCGGCGATTTAAATAGAAATAATCCCAACCAGACCAAATGGTGAAGAACAGCGCTACATAAAGCGCAATATCATCAAATGGAATGCCCATCATTGTAAAGATGGTATTGTGTAGAAACAATGCCGAAATTGCAACAATTTGGGCCCAAGTCTTGATTTTCCCTAGTTGGTTTGCTGCCACTACTTCACCTTCTCCCGCCAAGATCAGGCGAAGACCCGTTACAGCAAATTCCCGGGAAATAATAATAATTACAATCCAGGCAGGCGCCAGGCCGATTTCCACCAGCAAAATGAGTGCCGCAGACACAAGCAGCTTGTCCGCCAACGGATCCAGGAACTTCCCTAGATTTGTAACGAGATTGTATTTCCGAGCATAATAGCCGTCCACCCAGTCGGTTACAGATGCGATGATAAAAATCAAGGCACCGACGAAATGGTTGACGGGCATCTCTGCTCCGAACAGCTCCATCTCCCCCCAGCCAAAATCGAACATAATTACAATCACGAAAAATGGGATTAAACAAATACGAGAGACTGTAATCTTATTTGGAATATTCATTAGCTAACACCTTTCATTTGAAACAAAGTAGCCATCTAAAAGATGACTACTGAGCTTGTTGTTCTTGAACTAATCGAATGATGAAGTTTTGCGTTACGCCATTCGATGGAGAAGTCACCTCTTCGTCATTCACGAAGACCTTTGCGCTGACCGCGCTGCCTAAACGGATACGCACATATCCATCAGCAGTAGCATCATATTCGACCGTTTCTCCAGGATTGTACATCTTCCCAAGGTTATCTACACCCTGCGTATTACGGAAGGCGACCCAGCTCGCACTGTTTACAATTTCAACACGGACCTTCAATTCATCCGCACCAGAAACTTCGAAGTTCACATCTTCACCGTTTACAGCACCTGCAGAGATAGACTGTGTTTTGACAGGTTCCTCATTTTCCACCTGCTCATCTTCCCCGACAGACTCTTCCGCATCTTCACCAGAAGCACCGTCTGGAGAGCCTTCCTGACTATCATCCTTTGTAGGTTTTACATACTCTACAGCTGGTGATTCCTCTTCGCCAATAGGAGGGGTTTCTTTCGTTTTTGCCCAATATAAAATCGAAATAACGGCGATAATCACGATGATGAATAAGGCCACAATGATTTTCGGCATCGCTTCCATCGTTTTGTTGGAAGACCGGCTCGCAAGCTTCCGGCGGCTCGGGCTCTGCTTGTATGATTCCACTACCTCTTCTTTCTGTGTCCCAGGTACATCTTTCTTAAACTGGTCGAGCAGTTCCTCCGGATCCAGACCCACAGCCTCTGCATACTGCTTGATGAACGCCCGTACATAGAAGGATCCGGGCATGATTGAATAGTTTCCCTCTTCAATTCCCACCAAATAGCGTTTCTGAATCTTGGTGATTTCTTGTAAATCTTCTAAGCTATATCCTTTCGCTAATCTCGCTTCCTTTAAGCGAGCTCCTAACTCTGTCAACACTAACACCTACTTTTTATTTAAAAATTGAATCCGCCAAAGCCTCCGAAATCATTCACTGAAGACATCCTATCATTTTTCTCGATCAGTTCATACGTAATTACCTCATCCGCATGATTACGCAGCTCTATAATATAATCGAAGTCCTCTATTTTATATTCGGAATGTTGTACGAAAATATCTGGATGTTCAATTACTTTAATTGTATCCATATGCATCATCTCACGCACCAGCTGTTGATGGCGCTCATCATTCGACCGCCGCGTTACAGCGCCGTCCAAAATGAAGATGTTATTCCCATTGAACTCGTCACCAATCAGTGAGCTGCGGACCGTCTGCTTGATCATCGTAGAGGACAGGAATATCCATCTTTTATTGGCACAGACGCTTGCCGCCACAACTGACTCCGTCTTCCCGACGCGCGGCATACCCCGTATGCCAATCAGCTTATTGCCATCTTTTTTGAAAAGCTCCGCCATGAAGTCGACCAAAATCCCGAGCTCATTACGTACGAAACGGAATGTATTTTTCTCATCCGCATCTTTAGGGATATAGCGGCCATGCCGAACGGCCAGTCGATCGCGCAGCTTCGGCTCCCGAAACTTCGTGACGTTGATATGTTCCATCGTCTCGACGATGGAAATGAAACGCTCGATTGATTCATCCTTTTCAGCCTTGACGAGCATGCCCCGCCTGACTTCATCGACGCCATTAATCGTTACGATATTTACGCGCAGCATCCCCAGCAGGGAAGCGATATCACCTAGCAGTCCCGGTCGATTTACCTGAATCTCATATTCGAAATACCATTCGCCCATGAATGTATCCGTCCCCTCTATTTAGAAACGCCCAAAACGTCTATAAGTTCCATGATAGCGGATTTTATATGTAATGAAAAGTTCGAAACCATTGTTTTTTACTACAATAATAAAAAATAGGCTAACGAAATGTAATCCTCCCTACTTATTCACCAGAAAATCAAAAGGGAAACCTAAAAAGGCTCCCTTTTCAATACTTTTTATAGCACTTACGAAACTTTATGTTCCACTAATTTAACAACGCAGCTTGCAAGTGCTTTCTTTTCATCCGGCGACGCTACTGACCATAAGTCGGCCAAGACACGCTCTTGTTCATTTTGAGGTTCAACATTTTTCGCTAAATATTCCCCGATTTGAAGAGCTGCTTGGTCGATCATTTTTGATGAAACGCCACTCTCTTTCGCATCTTCCACTTTTTCGCCTAAAAAGTGCGTCCATTGCTTCCAGCTTTCAAGTAAACCCATGTTCTCGCCTCCTCTCGACGATAGTATGTCCGAGGTAAACGATTATATGTACCAGCCACCATTAACATGGAGGATCTGCCCTGTAACATAATCGGCAGCGCCGCTCAAATAAAAGCACGTCAGCTTTGAGACGTCCTCTACAGTCCCTAGCTGCCGCAATGGTATTTCTTGTATGATGTCCTGCTTTTCCTCTTCACTCAGATGGCCATTCATCTGCGTATTGATAAAGCCCGGTGCGATGGCGTTGACACGAATGCCATTATAGGCAACTTCCTGCGCATACGCTTTTACAAAAGCATGCTGCGCTCCTTTAACAGAAGAGTAAACCACCTCTCCCGCTGCACCTACAGCACCCCAAATCGAACCAATAAAAAGTACATAGCTTTTTTGGTTCGATCGAAGCTTCTGCGACACACAGGCAAGCAGTCTCATCGGGTTTTGTACATGGACCCGCCAAAGCTTTTCCATCTCTTCACACGGTGTGTCCTCAAGCAGCTGTGTATAGGCATGTCCATTCGCAAAGACAACGGCATGCAGCGAAAAAATCTGTCCAGCCAGCAGGTCTGCCCCGTTCGTATGGGCAAAATCCGCCTGCACGGGAATGAACTCCTGGGACGGGTAGGCGTCTGTATAAGACGCCGCCATCTTCAGAGCGCGCTCTTCCCCAAGATTATAATGAAGATAAAGCGACCAGCCATCTGCAGCCAATTCATCGCATATCGCTCGGCCGATTGCACCGGAAGCCCCGCATATTAATGCAAATTTCTTCATTTTTGTCGCTCATTCACAGGCATGATCTTGAATACAGTTTGCTGCTCCTCACCTTGAAGCGATTTGAAAGCTTCCTTCACATCTTCAATCGTCAGCTTTTCAATTGTCGGTACTGCATCGAACAAATTCATGTCGTTAAATTTATAGCGCGTAAATTGGTTTGCGATAAATTCCAGGGAGTTCAATACACGCAGGAAGTAGCCGATCTTCTTACGCTTGATGCGCTCCACATCTTCTTGTTTGAAGATGGATTCATCCTCCGCTTCAGCCAATCGTCCTTTAATCGCCTGTACAAGCTCATCCGGTTTTGACGTGTCCGAACCAATCAGTGAAAAGCCGTAGCCTTTCTCCAATGTAAAGTCAAATGCATACGATTCATCAATCAAGCCATTTTCATATAGGTTCGTATAGAAATCAGAAGCACGGCCAAACAGGCATTCAAGCGCAATAGACATCGCCAATTCATGCTTCATCATGGCATCACCTGACAAGTTCACATCTTTCGCCTTCAGACCCATATATACTTTCGGCTGCTGCACATCCATCTTCATTTCCCGCTCTTTGACCGCCACTTCCGTCGGCTCGTCTTCAAAGATACGCGTTATTGGTGTCGGCTCTGGGAACTCTTTTTTATTTTGATGATCCTCAATGAAAGCCATCATCTCCGTCGGATCGACTGCCCCGATGACAAACAGTAGCATGTTGGAAGGGTGATAAAATGTATTGTAGCATGTATAGAGGTGCTCTGCTGTAATTTTATCAATGGATTCAATTGTACCAGCAATGTCGATTTTTACCGGATGATTGTGGTACATGTTTTCAATGGCTCCAAAGTACATGCGCCAGTCAGGCTGATCATCATACATCCTAATCTCCTGGCCGATGATGCCCTTTTCCTTATTCACCGTCTCTTCTGTAAAGTAGGGCTGCTGTACAAAATCCAGCAGTGTCTCCGTACTTTTGTAGATGTGGTTTGTTGCAGAGAACAGATAGGCAGTACGTGTAAAGGATGTGAAGGCATTTGCCTGCGCCCCCACCTCGCTGAACTTTTGGAAGACATCCCCTTCTTCTTTTTCGAACATTTTATGCTCTAAAAAGTGGGCAATCCCGTCCGGTACTGTGATTGGTTCTTCTTCACCGATCGGCACAAATGTACGGTCGATGGAGCCGTACTTCGTCGTGAACGTTACAAATGTTTTGGAAAACCCTTTTTTCGGCAGGATATAAACATCCAGTCCATTTTCCAGCTGTTTATAGTATAATGTTTCACCTAGCTGTTGAAATTCAATTGTCTGCAAAATTAGTCCTCCTTACCACTTAAGAAATAAACCGCTTCCTGATTGACTTGCTGCGCCATCTTTTGCACATCTTCCTTTGTCACGTCCTGCCAGCGTGCCGCCCATGTGTCAACCGTGAATGCTTCGTTTAAATCTTTGTATTGGTCATAAATTTCAATCTGGCCTCGCGCAGAATCCAACGCCTCCTTCAACTGGTTCGTCAGCATTGCCTTCGTCTGCGTTAATTCCTTTTCTGAAATCTCACCGTTCTGCATTGCTTTCAGCTGCTCATTGATTACATCAATGGCCTTTTTCTCATTGGAAGGCTCGATGCCCGAAACGACATACACAAGGCCGTACTGGGAAGCGTAGGAGCTTGATGCATAATAAGCGAGACTTTCGCGCTCGCGCACATTCATGAACAGCTTCGAATGTGCATAGCCCCCGAATATGCCATTGAAGATTTGCATTTTCGCAAAATCTTCATGTCCGAAATAAACAGGTGTCGAAAAGCCGATATGCAGTTTGCCTTGTTTTGTATCCTGACGCTCTCTTGTATAAGGCTCCGGTTTCGTATCGACCTCGACCGGCGCCTGCTTTTCATGCAATTCGCGGTCCCCGAATGGGAGCGCTTCGCTCAGTTTTTTCTTCATTTCTTCTACATCGATATCCCCTACAACATAGATGTCGATCGTATCGTTCTCCAGCATCGAGTCATATGCCTGCTTCAGGGACTCAGGTGTCACCGCCTCCACCTCTTCTATCGTGCCGTTTGCGGAAATAGAGGCAGGATGGTTCGGGCGAAGGATTTGCAGGAGACGGTACTGGGCATAGCGCGACTTGTCATCAAAAATGGACTGGATGCGCTGCTTTACCATGGCCTTCTCACGCTCGACAATGGCTGGTACAAATGCGCCGTTTTCCAGGTTTGGTTTGAAGATGGCTGTATGAAGCAGTTCAAGGACCTCATTCAGCACATTCGAATCTGCTAAATAATTGTCATTGACCGTTTCCACATTCATCAAAACCGTATGTTCATTCCCGCGCTTGGCTGTATCGAAATATAAAATCGTGCCAAATAGGTCATCCAAATAGCTACGGAATGCTGCCGATGTTTTAAACCTTTCATTCGAATGCTGTAGCACATTCGTTAATACCGTTCGCTCTGCTGCATCTTTCTCTGTAAGCGGGCGTCTCCATTTAATCGAGAAATTGACCGTTTTGAACTGGGTCGTTTGTCGAATATGCAGCGAAACGCCTTTCGCTAATTGTGTCGTTGAAAACAAAAGAACTCCTCCTGACTACCTATTAAATACAGTTCTATTCCCTATTACTATACAGGTGAATATGTGCATAATGCAAAGTTATTATACGACTTTCTGGAAAACGCTGCCGGCATAGAAAAAGGCCGCCTCAAAACGAAGCGGCCTTCCTCATATACACAGGTTGTTTCATGCGTTTCGCCATAGTGGGATACGAGGAAACGAAAGAAATCAACGCTTCCCTTTAATATAAGGCACACCTGAAGCCTTTGGAGCTGTCGCCTTACCAATGAACCCGGCTAACGCTAAAATTGTTAGTACATAAGGCAGGATTGTTAAGATTACCGATGGAATATTTTCGATAAGCGGAATACTTCCACCTGCAATCGCCAACGCTTGCGCTAAACCGAAGAACAGCGCTGCTCCCATCGCACCTACTGGATGCCATTTACCAAAAATCATCGCCGCAATCGCCATGAACCCTTGTCCATTAATCGTCGCATGGCCAAAATCGTTGGTAATAGTCTGGGCATAAATCGCACCGCCGATTCCTGCCATGGCTCCTGAAATCATGACGGCAATATAGCGCATTTTTGTTACATTGATCCCCATTGTATCCGCCGCCATCGGATGCTCCCCAACTGCACGCAGGCGAAGGCCGAATGGTGTTTTGTAAATGACAAACCAAGCGGCAAAAGCAAGGGCGATCGCTAAAATGGAAGTTCCATATACATCCTGGAACAACAGCGGTCCTAAGAATGGAATATCCGATAATAACGGAATGTCAAAACGAGCAAATCGTTCAGTGATAAAGTCTGTTTGGCCTTTTCCGTCAAAAATCAATTTCACCAAGAACAACGCAACGGCAATGCCTAATAGATTAAGTGCTACCCCTGTCACCGTCTGATCGGCACGGAAGGAAACGGCCGCTACAGCAAGGAACAACGAGAATATCGCACCTACTGCCATCGCAGCAACTAATGCTACCCAAGGTGTGTAGTCGCCAAGCATATCTGCTGTAAATAGGTTGAATACAATCCCTACGAAGGCACCAATAACCATGATCCCTTCTATCCCGATGTTTACTACACCTGAACGCTCAGAGAATACGCCGCCGATTGCGCCGAAAATCAATGGAGCTGCGTAGAAAATAGCAGAAGGGACGATGAAATATAATACTTCTAAAAAGCTCATATTATTTGCCCTCCTTTTTGCTACCGAACTTTTCGAGTAATACGCGAATCACGTAGCCACATGCTACGAAGAAGATGATTAATGCAATGATGATTTCTACAAGCTCAACTGGAATGCCAGCCTCATTCGGCATGTTTAACGCACCAAATTTCAGGGAACCGAATAGTGATGCACCGAATACAACCCCCAGTGGTGTGTTCGCACCGAGCAGGGCTACGGCAATTCCGTCAAAGCCGATTCCTGTGAACCCGCCTTTAATGGATGCATACCCGAATGTACCCAGCGCTTCCATAGCACCGGCAAGACCGGCAAATACGCCTGAAATCGTCATCGCTAAAATAATATTCTTTTTCACATTCATTCCTGAATACTCGGCAGCGTGCTGATTGAACCCTACCGCTTTCAACTCGAAGCCCCGTGTTGTACGTTCCAAAATGAACCACATCACAACTACCATAATCAATGCTACGATGACACCCCAGTGGAGGCGGGAGTATTCCGTCATTTGCTCCAACCAAGGCGAACGGAGCGATGCAGTATCCTGAATCTTTTCCGTCCGGTCGCCGCCATCTGACAAATAGCGGATAAATGCATTCGTCACATGGAGGGCTATATAGTTCAGCATAATCGTCGCAATTACTTCATGGACGCTGAAGCGCGCCTTCAGTACACCAGCGATGAATGCCCAGAATGCCCCTGCGGCCGCCGCTGCAAGTAATGTTAGTGGCAAGTGGATGAATTTCGGCAACCCTTCGATTGCGAAGCCGACATACGTCGCGGCCACCCAGCCCATGATCAGCTGGCCTTCAACCCCGATATTGAATAGACCTGTGCGGAAGGCGAATGCTACCGCAAGACCCGCTAAAATGTATGGTGTAATTTGTCGGATTGTTTCACCGATTGTATAGACATCTCCAAAAATACCGTTCCACAAGGCAATATAGCCGTCAACCGGACTATAACCGGAAGCGAGCATGACAATCGCTCCGACAATCAAGCCTAGAATAACTGAAATGACAGGAACGAGAATGTTGATGACACGATTTGACATAGATTATTCGTCCCCTTTCTGCGCTCGACGAGATTGCCCTGCCATTAGCAGTCCAAGCTCCTGTTCTGTCGTTTCGCGTGGATCCAATGTATCGACGATTTGTCCATCATAAATAACGGCAATCCGGTCAGACACATTCATTACTTCATCCAATTCGAACGAAATTAGCAATACGGCCTTTCCGTTATCACGCTGCTCAATCAGGCGGCGGTGAATGAATTCGATTGCTCCTACATCAAGGCCACGAGTTGGCAATGCTGCAATGAGCAAGTCCGGGTTACGGTCCACTTCACGGCCTATAATCGCTTTCTGCTGGTTCCCCCCTGAAAGGGCGCGTGCCGGAGTTGATTCACCATGTCCTGTCCGAACATCGAATTCCTCAATGATTTGATTTGCTTTTTTCGAGATTTTCTTATAGTCAATGACCCCGAATTTTGAAAATTCATTTGTATAATAAGTCTGCAGCGCCATATTGTGACCGATTGTGAAATCCAATACCAGCCCGTGCTTATGACGGTCCTGCGGAATATGGCCAAGGCCCGTTTCCGTAATTTCACGCGGCTTTTTGTTTGTGACATCCACACCATTC
Source organism: Lysinibacillus sp. (assembly GCA_051874195.1). GTDB lineage: Bacteria > Bacillota > Bacilli > Bacillales_A > Planococcaceae > Lysinibacillus_B. Next base: position 59,424 of record JBJEFP010000114.1, read on the forward strand.
ATCATGACATGTCCGCTCTTTACCTTGCGGAGACCTGTAATCGCTTCGATGAGCTCGGATTGCCCGTTTCCATCGATTCCTGCAATCCCTACGATTTCCCCTTTTCGTACGGAAAGGTTCAATCCCTTTACCTTATCTATCCCTCGATAATCAACAACTACTAAATCGCGTACGTTTAAGACTTCCTCTGTAGGATTTGCAGCGCCTTTTTCTGTTTTGAAAGTCACTTGACGTCCGACCATTAATTCGGCAAGCTGGTCTGGATTCGTTTCCTCTGTTACTACCGTACCGATTCCTTCACCCTTACGGATAATTGTCACGCGATCGGATACTTCCATGATTTCCTTTAATTTGTGTGTAATGAGGATGATGGATTTCCCTTCCGCAATGAGCCGCTTCATAATCTGGATTAATTCAGTAATTTCCTGTGGCGTCAGTGAAGCTGTCGGTTCATCGAAAATGAGGATTTCCGCGCCGCGATACAATGTTTTTAAAATTTCAACGCGCTGTTGCATCCCTACTGAGATATCTTCGATTTTTGCATACGGATCCACGTCCAAGCCATATTTTTCAGACAAAGCAGCAATGTCCTTTGCCGCATCCTTGATATTAACGACACCTACTTTTGTAGGCTCGCTTCCTAGAATAATATTTTCAGTGACAGTGAAATTTTCTACCAACATAAAGTGTTGGTGGACCATTCCAATCCCTAAATCATTTGCCACATTCGGGTCCGTAATCTTCACCGATTTCCCACGTACCTTTATTTCACCAGCTTCCGGCTGGTAAAGACCGAAAAGTACGTTCATTAAAGTCGATTTACCCGCACCATTTTCCCCAAGCAGTGCATGTATTTCGCCTTTTTTAAGCTGGAGCGTGATATTATTATTTGCTACGAAACCGCCAAATTCTTTACGGATGCCGAGCATTTCGATCACATATTCCACTTGATTCACTCCTTTAGGCACATTTATATAAAAATATAAAAATTAATACAAGAAAGAACAGAAAAGGATATGTGCCATCATCCGGCATATATGCCTAGGTAACCTATTGTCTCTAGCTATAAGCGACCTTCTACTCTTTCATCTATTAATTTAAACAATAATAGAACGCTTACATTTTGAATTAACGAAATTTTAAAAACGAATCTCTTTACCTTAAAATCATCATAGAGATTACGCAGAATCTCTATGATGATTCAAATCAATTACTTTTCTACTTCTTCTGGAACTGTAATTTCGCCAGAAACGATTTTTGCTTTATATTCTTCTACTACATCCATTACCTCTTGAGGGATTGCACCGCGGGAGTCAGCTAGGCCGACGCCATCTTCTGCTAAACCATAAGTGATTGTTTCGCCGCCTGGGAACTTGCCTGCTTTTGCACGGTCAGCAATATCGATTACCGCATTCCCTACACCTTTTAGCATAGAAGTTAGCGTTACGTTATGCTCGCCGACTTTGCCTTCCTCGTATTGGTCAGCATCCACACCGATTACCCATACGTTTGCATTTGGATCTTTTTCTTTACGCTCTTTTGCTTCTGTGAATACACCGTTACCAGTACCGCCTGCAGCATGGAAGATGATGTCCACACCTGAAGAGTACATACGGTTAGCAGCTGTTTTTCCTAATTCCGCTTTATCGAATGCTTCTGCATAGTATACATCGATTTCGATATCAGGGTTTACTGCCTTTGCACCAGCTACATAGCCTGCATGGAAGCGCGTAATTACAGGGATGGATTGTCCACCGACGAAGCCGATTTTTCCTGTTTCAGACATTGTCGCTGCTACGACACCCGCAAGGAACGCACCTTCCTGCTCTTTGAATAGGATTGAAGCTACATTTGGTGCATCTACTGAAGAATCAATGATTGCCAGCATTTTATCTGGTTGCTGTTTAGCAATTTCAAGAATTGCATCGTTCATTAAGTACCCTACACCGAATACTAGGTCGAAATCACGACGTAATAATGCATTCAAGTTAGTGTTGTAGTCTGCATCCGACGCGGATTGCAGGTAGTCATATCCACCGTTGCCTTTTTCTAATCCATTGTCAGCGCCCCACTTTTGTACGCCTTCCCAAGCAGATTGGTTGAATGATTTATCATCTACACCGCCAACATCTGTTACCATGGCAATCGATAAGTCTCCGCCAGCAGCTTCCTCTTCTTTACCATTATCACCAGTTGTATCGTTGTTTGAAGTATCCTTTTCGTCATCACTGCCGCACGCTGCCAAGATAGCACCTGCTGCTACTACAGATGAGATTAATAGACCAAATTTACGTTTTTTCATTAGTGAGTCCCCCCAAAGAAAATGTTTTAATTAGCAGGAAAGATGATTTGTTCTACACCCGTTTTCGAACTACATGGAAACTGAATTTATCAGCTCGGAAATAGTTCTTTGAATACAGTACTACTCGGTCATTGTCATCATAGTGAAGTTGCTTCAGCACGAGCAATGCCGTTTCAGGTCCACATTTTAAGATAGGTGAGACCGTTTCATGATAGCCTATCGGATCGATATATGTTATTGCATACGCCACCCGGAGGTTGCCCGATTTTTCAAGGGCCGAGAAGATCGATAAATCTTCATTCTTCAAAAATTGCTGCGGCAGATAGCTTGACGGCACTTTATCGATGCAATAGACAACCGGTTCGCCATCTGCCGTTCTTACACGTTCAATTGTGATTATCTTGTCATCAATGTCGGTTTGGAATCGATTCAGGTCGTCTTCAGTAGGCTCGTCTTCCTTTGCACTCATGAAGATTGTTCCAGGCTCCATGCCGGCTTTTTCAATCATGGAGGAGACACTCGAAAGGTGCTCGATGCCCGATGTAAAAACTGGCTTTGGATTTACGAACGTACCTACCCCATGACGGCGCACAATCACGTTTTCCTCTTCCAATAGCCTTAGCGCCTCACGCAGAGTCGCCCGGCTTACTCCAAGTGATTTAGATAGCTCGAACTCGGATGGGAGCTTTTCATTTTCCTGATAAACCCCTTTTTCAATATCCGACTTCAAACGGTCAATCACCTGCAAGTATAGATGACGATGATCAGTTTTAATTGTCACTTACACCACCACCAAAATTAGAGATCAGACATCTGATGTACAACAATCCCTACTAATTCGTTGATTAATATAACACTTTTATTTCATTATGCAAACATATTTTCAAAAAAAAATTATATGGAACATCCTACTTTTCTTCTAACCGGCCAAAATCCGACACAATTAAATCATACTACTTTTTCTAACTATTTTGTGATTATTCTATCATTGATTTAGTTACAAGGACTTGTCTTGGCCTGCTGCCATCAGGTGGACTGACAACCCCCCTCATCTCCATTTGGTCCATGATTCGGGCCGCCCTGGCATAGCCGACGCGAAACTTCCGCTGCAGCATCGAAACGGATGCGCTTTGCATCTCGATGACAAGCTGTACCGCCTCGTCATACAGCTCATCCTTATCATCCGATACTTCCTGCAGGGGCTCGTCCGTCGGAATCATCGCCTCCTCGTACTGCGCCTTTTGCTGCGCAATCACATAGTCGACAACAGTCTGCACTTCCGCATCAGATAAGAATGCGCCCTGTACACGTGTCGGTTTGGAAGCTCCGGCAGGAAGGAAGAGCATGTCCCCGCGACCAAGCAGCCGCTCCGCCCCACCCATATCAAGAATGGTACGGGAGTCGATAGCGCTTGATACGGCAAATGCAATCCGCGAGGGAATATTGGCTTTGATGATTCCCGTGATGACATCCACTGATGGACGCTGTGTCGCCAAAATCAAATGAATGCCAGCAGCCCGCGCCATCTGGGCCAGACGAGTGATGGCATCCTCCACTTCTCCAGGTGCCACCATCATCAAATCAGCAAGCTCATCCACGATGACGACAATGTAGGGAAGCTTCGGCTGCTTATCTTCATTTTCCTGGTTATGAAGGTCGACATGCTCATTATAGCCTTCTATATTCCTTGTGCCCGTATGGGAGAACAGGTCATAGCGGCGTTCCATTTCCGACACTACCTTCTGCAGGGCCTGCGCCGCCTTCCGCGGGTCCGTCACAACCGGGGCAAGAAGATGTGGAATGCCGTTATAGACATTCAATTCCACCATTTTCGGGTCAATCATCATCATCTTCACTTCATGCGGCGCCGCCCGCATCAAAAGTGACACAATAATCCCATTGATACATACGGATTTCCCACTGCCTGTCGAACCAGCGACAAGCAAGTGCGGCATTTTGTTAAGTTCGGCTAATTTGGCTTGTCCTGTAATATCACGGCCAAAGCCGATTAGAAGCTTGGCATCAGGCCGGTTATTTTCCTTTGCCTCCAGCACTTCACGCAAGGTAACGATGGCCACTTCACTATTCGGCACTTCAATTCCAATAGCCGATTTACCCGGGATGGGCGCCTCGATTCGGATATCCTTTGCAGCTAGTGCCAAGGCCAAATCATCCTGCAGTCCGACAATCTTACTCACTTTCACTCCTACATCAGGAAGGATTTCATATTTTGTGACGGCAGGGCCAAGGTGCACCTGCATCACCCGCGCCTTGACGCCAAAGCTATGGAATGTCTGTTCAAGCTTCTTGGCATTTGCCTGGATGACGCTGTATTCCCCACTTTGGTCATGCTCGGGGGGAGAATTTAAAATATGCAATGGAGGCAGCGTATAAAGGGTATTTTCAGTACTGCTTTCCATCGCAACAACCATATCCCCTGTCATTTCCTCATCGACCTGCGGCTTGCTCTCCTTCTCGCTACGCGGTGCGACATTTTCCGTAAAGGCGGAAATAACAGGTTCATAATGTTCCGCCCTTTCTTCCTCTACCGTCGCGGCCGTCTCCTCCGGTTCTCGCCGGGCTCTTGCTCTTGTTTGTTTGGGGCGTGCGGTGGGTTTTTTCCCTTTACGCCGCTTCAGCTTGAACTGCATGCTTGGGCCCTTTTCGATTAATAAGGGGACGAGCGCCTTGCCGGAAATCAGGATGGCCCCGATCAGCAAGAGGACGAGCGCAGCGATTTTAGCACCTGTTGCATCAAATAGAACATGGAACATACTGAACAGAAGCGCACCGACCATCCCCCCTCCCAATGAGCTTCCTCGATTCGCAATCCCTTCCGACTCGATCAGCATGCGCCATGTTTCACGGAGTACAGAATCGGTCAACAAGAGATTCGCCGTATGCATCTGTTCAAAAAGAATGGAATGGCTGAACACCGTGAAGCTCGCCACTATGCACAGCAGGCCGATCACCATACGGTTCGTCAGCCGGACACCGCGCCTTCTCACCATCAGCATGCCTGCAACAAAGACACAAAGAAATGGTACAAAGAAATGCAAATTCCCAAGGAAGAACATGGAGATTGTCTGTACAGTCCTGCCTACGACGCCCATCTCGAAAAACGAAATCATGGCGAATGCAATCAGCAGGATGCCGATGATTTCATATGCCAGCGGATGCAGCTCCTTGCTCCCTTTGTTCTTTGCCTTCGTTTGTCCTTTTTCTCTCTTTTTATTCTTCTTCTCAGCCACTCAAAACACCTGCTTTCTTTTGGTAAGGGACGTATATTTTCCTAATGAAATTTAATATCCCACTCATCATCCGAAATAAAGGATGATAAATTCCACTTAATAAAGTTATGGAACAGAAGAGATGTATGTAAAACATCCATCCTTTCGGCAATCCCTTGAAACAATCGGTCGGAGCCGTGCCCCAGGAAAGTGTGAGCCACAATGAAAGCTTCCGTCTCATTACAGTGAAAAACTATCTCTCCACTAAAATCCAATAACTTCCTCACACCTCTTTCCGGTAACGCGAGGTGAAATTCAAGCCATTTCTTGTCGATGCCTTCCATCAATCCAGCTTCAATTCATCCCGCAGGAGCCGCCGCTCTCCATTCATATCGTTTTTGCCTCATTCAAAAATCAATCCCAGGCAGTGGCGGGGTGCCAAACCAATTAAAAAAGGACCTTCTTTCAGCTACGCGAGCGAAAGAAAATCCTTTAGTCCTAATATTCCATGATAATTGGGATGATCATTGGGCGGCGTTTCGTTTTTTGGAATAAGTAAGTATTTAACTCGTCACGTATTTCTTGTTTAATATTTGTCCATTCAAACGTGTCTTTATTTACATACTTTTCAATAACGGTACGCGCGATGTCCGCTGCCTCAACCATAAGCTCTTCCGATTCACGCACATAAACGAATCCGCGGGATAAAATTTCAGGACCAGATGCAATTTTCTTCTGTGCACGATTCAACGTGACCACCACAATGAAGATGCCGTCCTGCGATAGAAGCTTCCGGTCGCGGAGGACGATATTCCCGACATCTCCTACACCAATGCCGTCAATTAGTACATTTCCTGCCTGTACACGGCCGCTCATGCGCATTTTTCCATTTTTGTATTCAACAATATCACCTTTGTCGGCGATGAACACCTGTGACTTCTTCATACCGACCGACTGTGCCAGTTTTGAGTGGGCAATCAGCATGCGGTATTCACCCTGGATAGGAACGAAATATTTCGGACGCATCAGGTTCAGCATGAGTTTCAAATCTTCCTGGCTACCATGGCCCGATACATGCACCTTCTTATCTGCCGTTAAGACATTCGCACCCGCCTTGGCGATCTGGTTCATTGTATTGTACATTTGCACTTCCATCCCTGGAGACGGTGTAAATGTAATAAGCACTGTGTCCGTATCTTTGATTTTGATGTCACGGTGGTGCTTGCGGACGATTTTATCCAAAACATCAAGTGGCTCGCCCTGGTTGCCTGTCGCAATGATGACAATTTCATCATCGTGGTACTTATGGATATCATTCACAGGAATCAGTGTATCTTCATCAACTGTCAGATAGCCAAGGTTCATACCAATATTCACTACCTTCTCCAACGATTTGCCCACAATCGCGACTTTGCGGTATGATGCCTGGGCCTGTGTAAACACCTGTTGGATGCGGATGAAGTTCGATGCGTAAACGGAGACTAGAATACGCCCTGGAGATGCATGGAATGTTTTCGCCAAGCGTTCTGCAATAACCGTTTCGCTCGTTGTATAGCCCGGGCGCTCCGCCTCTGTTGATTCTGAAAGAAGAATGAATACCCCTTCCTCGCCAAGCTGTGCCATTTTCGCCAAATCCGGACGGAACTTGCCTTGTGCGGACTGGTCGAATTTGAACTCCCCTGTATGCACGATTGCCCCTTCCGAAGTATGGAAGACAACACCAAGCGAATCAGGAATCGAGTGGGTTGTATGGAAGAACGTCACATATGTCGAATTAAAGTTCATACGGCTTTTATTCGTCACTTCGAAGAACTTCACTTGATGTGGTGCAGGCAGCTCCTTCATATGCTCCTTTGCCAGGGCAATCGTCAATTTCGAACCATATACAGGTGCTTTAATCTTTTGCAATACATAGGCAATGGAGCCAATTGCATCTTCATGGCCATGTGTCAGGAAAATCCCTTTCACACGCTCCTTATTTTCCTCTAGATACGTAATATCGGGAATGACGATGTCGATACCCAGCATTTCATCCTCCGGGAACATCAACCCGCTATCTACGACAAATATTTCCTCATCGATTTCCACTACATACATGGCTTTACCGATTTCCCCCACTCCTCCGAGAGGGATGATGCGAATTAATTCATTTTTCTTTTTATTCACTTTATTTCCTCCTATGAAAAGCATTCGGCGCACACGTTCACCTATAGCAAGGCCGCAGGAGGATCCATGACAATTTCCCATCGCCGTAAAAAGCCGGCCCGGTCTTTATGATTCTTCACATAAAGGACGCCTGGATTTCCTCCCTCTTCCGTATCTACCAATAGACAGCGCGAATGCCTAGACATTACTTAAACTAATAATTCATCATTTTCTATAACAGAAAAATATCCCGAACAGCAACCACTTATCCCCATTATACGTGGACTTTCGCATAAGCACAAATTAAAAATATAGGCATTCCTATTACGTACGCCGCCACCCTATCATTTATGTATAGAATGAGAGCCTCCAAGAGAGGAAGTCGCCCTATCCTTTTGATGCCCAAAGTATGTATCGCAAACCTATTGATGACAAATGAGGGGCGTCTGCAGGATGTTGCCTCGTCGCCCTTGGAACGAATGCCCGGACAAGGCCCGTTCCTTCCTCCTTATTACCCGTTTAGCGGTCTTTTCCATTACACCGTGGTATAATTTGTTCAGCTTTTATGTTACTTTTCATCCCATAGGTTTCAGGCCGGCCATATTCGCTGCCGCACGGATAGGGGCATTCGGGATGACTTCCTCTTCAAAAGCCCTACTTCGAATAGTTGCTTTCCATTAGAAAAACCAGCGTGGCAAGTCACGCTGGTTTTTCTAATGGATTTCAGATAGT
>JBJEFP010000115.1:0-3760 GCA_051874195.1 Lysinibacillus sp.
GTTAATTTCCATTCATCATTTGTTTGAAAATAGGCATTCTCGTATATATATGTTATAATTAGCTTTTACTACGTATAAGGACGTGACTATCTTGATTAAAATTGAACTACCAAAACCAGACCTTGTCATCCGCCAGCGCGAGCAAGTTTTGAAACCCGGCGATGTACCGATCACACCATACTTCGGATTCATCGACTTCCATAAAATCACGCGTGACAAAGGCGGGATCTTCTTTTTCTACAATGAAAAAAATGAGCTTCTTTTTGTCGGTAAAGCCCGCAAAATCCGTCAACGCATTAAAAAGCACTTTGAAGATAACGTATCTCCAATGAAAAACCACCGTGATGAAATCTTTAAAATCGAGGTGTATGAAATCGAGGATCCGATGGAACGTGAAATCTACGAAACATATGCGATCAATACACTACGTGCAAAATACAACACGGAGAAGGTTTTCTATTCATAACCGCCTCCCCTTTCCAAATGGCTATAGCCTTTCATCTTTACAAAGTAAAACGCAGGGAACGTGTTCTCTGCGTTTTTTGTATAATCAAATACTTGTCAGCACTTTTAGTTTACATAATAAATTTATGGGAAATGCATTATGTTTCGTTTTAAATAGCTATTTCATCCAGAGATGCGGTTTTGTATAATCCCATTTCTGTGAAAGAATTTCACCCCTGAAACTGCTTCTTCCCCTGCCCCTTTTGCATGCCTATCCTCCGAACGATGAAGAGCAAGATGACAATGCCAAGCAGACAAGTCGCACTCCCTGCCCCCGCCAGAACAGCCGAAACCCCTACCCACTTGGCTAGAAGTGCGCCGGTTATCGGAGCGATTAACATGGAGAACGTCTGTACAGATGTAGCAACGGCTGAAACCCTGCCCATCATTTCCTTTGGTGTCTCAGACTGCAGGATGAATCCGTAAGGCACCGATTCACCTGAGCCAAGCAGTCCTAATAGAAAGGCCCCGACCAACCAGCCAACATGCGGCAGCGTAATCACATTCATACTCCCTAGCCCCATCAGGATGATAAGGAAACCACTAAAAACGGCAGCACCTGCCATAAAATGAATCGGTTTGCGTTTCCACTCTGTCCAGCTGCCCATAAGAAGGGAGCCTACAACGCTACCGAGCCCGACCGCGCTGACCAACAAGCCAAAATCCCCTTCACTGAAGCCAAGCTTTTGTGCCACAAAAACGAATAGTCCATCATATAGAAAAATAATGAAGAAAGCGATGGATGATAGGACGACTGATAGTTTCAACAATGGTGTTTGGGAAATGTGACGTATTCCACTTAATAATTCACGCCAAAAAGACTTTTTCCCCTCCGCTTGGTCCTTTTCAAAAGCACCGACCGCCTCCACCTTCTCATCAATGGCGGGCATTGTCAGCAAAAAGAGGATGGCAATGAAAAATCCAGCCGCTTCAAATAGAAAGGGACTTTTTGCCCCAAATAAAAAGATGATTCCTCCACCAAGGGCCGGGCCGACGATTTTCATCGTATTCAGTGAAAGCTGGCTCAGCGTCACTGCCTCGGGAAGCTGTTCTTCCGGAACGGTATGTCTAATGGCACTTTGACGTGCCGGATCATAGATGGCTGCCACCGTCCCCTTTAAGAATACGAAAATCAGTAAAATATAAAGGTTCGGTGCGAAAAATAGACCTATGACAAACAGAATCCTCAGCACTAGACAGATTAGCATCATTTGCTTTTTAGGAAGGCGGTCTACAAACACACTGGCAAACGGTCCGATGATCACCCATGGCAACCCGATGACAACAATCACGGCAGCGATGGCTGTTTCGTCCAGTCCCCACTGGTAGGCGACAATCACCTGAATGGCCAGGAAGTCCAGCCAGTTGCCCAAATCTGAAAATATTTGCGCACCGAATAGAGATCGAAAGGAACGGTTTTTTAAAGGCTTGAAAATACCCGCATTCATCGGCTAATTCTCCCCATCTTCATGAATGGCTACACGGCGTCTTGCAAGCATCTTTCCTTTGTTACCGTTCGGATCCTGGCCTTTTGGTAGCTGACGATTACTAAGAATATGGATTGTTTCTTCAATCCACTTTAATTCTGCTTCTAAGCGGATTTTCCCATAACGGATTGCAAGCATGCCATAATCCGTAACATAGGAAATTCCATTTGTTGGCCAATTCTCTACAAACTCAAGTAAATCTTCTGTTTTCTCCTTCCTTTGCAGCAAATGCCCAATCAGCACCCCATCGTCCATATCTTCATGCCATGTGGACAACTTCATCATCAATTCATCCCTGACAACCGGATAGGCCGGTGGGAGACTGAGCCATCTCTCAAATTCCTTCCACCCTTTTGGCGTCAGTTCATATTGCTTTTTTTTCCGCCCGTCTTCCTTCTCTTCAATCGGATAAATCAGCCCTTCTTCCTCGAGCTTTTTTAATTTCGGATAGATGCTTCCGTAGCTCATGCCCCAATAAAGCCCGGCAGCCTTATGCTCAAACTCCGCTTTGATATCATATCCTGTGCTCGGCCAAAAGCTTAATATGGCCAGTAGTGAATGTTCGATTGACATAGTACACCCCCTATATATCAATTTGATATATCATCTTGATATATAATATGCATAAAAATTACAATAGTCAACTAAATTTTTACATTTTATTGTGCTTCTAAAAACAAAAAGGTCCCTAAGCAATTTCCTGCTTAAAGACCCTTTCAATAAAACCATCAATCTTTTTCCGTATTTCTGCGGTGCATTTCCCGTAGCACGTCGGAAACAATACGGATGATGAAATAGGCTGTCCCTATTAATCCAACAATCCCGAGTACTAGCATCCAGGTCGACTGACTGGCATTAATCATCCCGACTACGAAGAGGATGAAGAAAAAGATAGTCCCTATCATATAGGATATCGGCATAGTATTCCCTCCTAGCATGACTATGATTGCCTTTTTGATAGTGCTTCCCTTCTTTCACCATTCCCCGAAACACATCTTTTTAAAAGACCGCTTTTGTTTTCATTTCAGAACAAAAATGCCTCTCTCCCATCCAGTTAGGCTACATGGCTGAACGCCCACCATTCCTTTTCTCAATTAATCGATATTCTTGCCTTTCTGGCGACCGCTACATAAATAATAATCAATGCGGAATACCTTCCAATAAAAATAGAGCTGGACGGAAAGTATGAACTTTCCGCACAGCTCCTTATGTAACAATGATATGTAGTTGCACAGCGCAGGCTGCCTGGTGGATGACAAACGGCCATGATCAGTCGATGCCTCAACCATGACTCCAGGATTTGAAAGAGCCTTGAACTTTACACTTTGAACTTTAAGGTTATAAGAGCTTTGAAACGTGAGCTTTCAGTTTTGAGCCTTCAGCCTTGAACTTTCAAACGTGTAAAAATTGATTTAGTAGTTGTATGGTAGGCGTCTCTTATTTCAACTCGTCAACGCCGAAAACGAGCGACTGATCGTTTTTTGTTTTCGCCAGGCCATGCAATATTTCTATTGCATCACTTCAATGAAGGTAGTCGCATTGGATTCAGAAAGCACTGCGTCCACTTCCGATTCAAACTCATTGACGCTCTCCTCCATTGTTTCGATCACCTTTTTCACCTTTAATGGATCCAGCAGTTCATATTCATTTCGCTTCATGAATGTCTCTGTATGAAGCTCAACCTCTTCAGGCGTCTGCTTCTCTTTATTTCCAAGGATGTTGATGAGGTATGTCTCCAGCTTCTCCGGCAATTCATCATTATTCTTCGC
>JBJEFP010000115.1:3860-14703 GCA_051874195.1 Lysinibacillus sp.
CACGATTCGCTTCTTCAATTCGTTTATGCAGCATTTTCAGCTCCGTTAATGCACGGTGAATCGTCATTCTCTTTAACTCTGTCACTAGAATCCCTTCTTTCATTATGTATAGTTCCGTCTATGGCTATCTACACATAGAATGATTGGGCAATTCTTATGCAGGATCACCACTTATATACAATTACCTTATCTGTATTATTCTACCTTAAAATACTTCATTTATCTATAAATGCAATGACAATTCCCAACGAAAAGTATCTCGTATCCTGCTTTGTAAATGAAAGGTTTTTAAAATGGAGGGCAGGGAATGAGAATAATACAAAATTCTTTAATTAGAAGAAGGGAATGATGTAGAAATGATGAAATGGTACCATTTAGCGATGGCTGGAATGGGTGTAGTATTCGGAATCGCAACAGGTGTCGTCGTTTATACACAATTCATTTCTGTAGTCTAGGCACTGGGAAGGCAAGGCAAGGAGGCAGGTCCGCATCGCTGGGCCTGCCTTTTTTTTCGGTTTTGATTTCTTCATTCTCTACAACGGGTCTGTAAATAGGCTGGATCCGGCATAATGCCTGATCCAGCCTAGAAAAACCATATCAGAAAGCTGTGCTGATGTTTACATGCAAGCTAATCAGACCGGACTGACGCCATGCTTGCGCTCTGTAAACGTCAATTCCTTCGATTTGTATGCATCCAGGCGCAGCTCCAGCGTTCTGCGCAGCTCATTCGGTTCAATGACATCATCAATGATGAGCTCGGACGCAAGACGATAGACATCGATTTCCTTGCGATATTCCTCACGCTGTTGCTCGATGAATGCTGCCTGCTCCTCTTTCGGCAATGCCGCAATCTTGTTTGCATATACCGCATTCACCGCCGCTTCCGGACCCATTACGGCAATTTGCGCACCTGTCAAGGCAATGCAGACATCCGGTTCGAACGCCGGACCGGCCATCGCATAAAGCCCTGCACCGTATGCCTTGCGGACGATGACCGTAATTTTCGGTACAGTCGCTTCGCTCATGGCGAAAATCATCTTGGCCCCATGGCGGATGATGCCCATCTTTTCCACCTGCGTGCCAATCATGAAGCCCGGTACGTCTGCCAGGAAAATGAGTGGAATGTGGAATGCATCGCACAGGCTGATGAATTTCGACGCCTTGTCCGCCGAATCATGGAACAGTACACCGCCCTTCACACGTGGCTGGTTGGCGATGATGCCGACAGACTGGCCGTTGATGCGTCCAAAGCCGGTAATGATTTCAGCCGCGAACAGCTTCTTCACCTCGCAGAACGAGCCTTCATCAATGATGCGGTCAATCAGGTCGTACATGTTGAACGCCGCATTCTGATTGGCAGGGATGATGTCCTCAAGGGACTTTTCAAATGTCGCCGGCAGCTTCGGCTCCTCCACTTTCGGCTTGTTCTTAAAGTTGTCCGGGAAGTAGCTGATGTATTGTCTCGCATAGGCAATCGCCTCTTCTTCCGTCTTTGCCAGCACATCCCCGCAGCCTGAAATCGAACAGTGCATCTTCGCACCGCCCATTGTTTCCAGATCCACCTTCTCCCCGATGACCATTTCAGCCATACGCGGCGAACCTAAATACATCGAGGCATTGCCCTCTACCATGACAACAACGTCACAGAACGCCGGAATATAGGCCCCGCCTGCAGCGGATGGACCGAATAACAGGCAGATCTGCGGAATGCGGCCCGACAACTTTACCTGATTGTAGAAGATGCGCCCTGCACCGCGTCGGCCAGGGAACATTTCCAGCTGGTCCGTAATACGGGCACCGGCAGAGTCCACTAGATAAAGAAGGGGAACACCGAGCTTTTCAGCCGTTTCTTGAATACGGATGATTTTTTCGACCGTCCGCTTCCCCCATGAGCCCGCCTTGACCGTTGAATCATTTGCCATCACACATACAGTGCGCCCGTGGATTTTCCCGATACCCGTTACGACGCCGTCTGCAGGTAGGTCGCCTGCAAGTACATTGGCAAACGTTCCATCTTCCGCCTGTAGCCCTTCATCAAACAGCAATTCCAGCCGCTCGCGGACAAATAATTTCCCCTGTTCTTTGTTCTTTTCATGGTATTTTTCATGGCCACCTTGTAGCACGGTATCCTTCATTTCCTGATGCTTCGTGTCAGCTGTCAATTTTGTCATTTCTTCCATCCCCCTTTTATTTGCCGCTATAGACCGGTGATCGTTTTTCCTGAAATGCCTTCAAGCCCTCCATCCGGTCTTCCGTTGTGAGTAGCCGGCTATAGGCCAATGACTCGATTTGCAGGCCGGTTGCGATATCCGTTTGCATCCCCTGGTTGATTGCCGTCTTCGCCTGGATGAGGGAAAGCGGTGCATTTTTTGCCATCTCCAACGCAAGCTCCCTCGCTGTTTCAAGCAGACTTTCGGACTTTGTGACATGCTCTACAATCCCGTATGAATGCGCTTCATCAGCCGTGAGACGACGTGCTGTATAGATGAGTTCCTTTGCCTTACCCATCCCGATCAGGCGCGGCAGCCGTTGGGTTCCACCAGCCCCCGGGATGATGCCGAGTGCGGTTTCTGTCAGCCCAAGCTTCGCTGTGTTGCTGGCTATCCGGATATCACAGGCAAGCGCAAGCTCAAGACCTCCGCCGAACGCCACGCCGTTGATGGCCGCAATGACCGGCTGGGCCAGCGATTCGAAATGATTGACTGTTTTGCCGATCAAGGCAATCGTTTGACGCGTCTGCTCTTCATTCATCCCTTTGCGCTCCTTCAAATCCGCCCCTGCACAGAACGCCTTTTCCCCATCCCCTGTAACAATGACCGCACGGATGGAACGGTCATAGTGGATTGCTTCAAGGGCATCGCCTATATCGTGTAGCATCTGGACAGAAAGTGCATTTGCCGCTTCTGCCCGCATGAACGTCATGAGCGCTACGCCGTCATGCACTTCCACCTTTACGAAATCTGCCATGATTCTTCCTCCCCTCGCGCAATGGCTGTCAGCTTCGACAACAGCCTCTTTCCTAACATTCTTTCGAGTGAAAGGGCCGTTTGCTGGACCTTCTGTAAATCGACGCCTGTTTCAATGCCCATTGCATGCAATAAATACAATAAATCTTCCGTCGCAACATTGCCCGTGGCTCCCTTTGCATAAGGGCAGCCGCCGAGCCCTCCGATAGCGCTGTCGAATTTCATGATGCCATGGCCGAGACTCGTTACTACATTCGCCAGGGCGGTGCCTCGCGTATCATGGAAATGCATGGCAAGCTTTTCAGCCGGGAAATGCTGTAGCATTTCCGTCAGCAATGCATCGACCTGTGTCGGCACCCCAACGCCGATTGTGTCTCCAAGTGACAGTTCCGTGATGCCCATATCGAACAGCTTTTCTGCCACCCGCACTACCTGCTCCGGCTTTGTATAGCCGTCGAACGGGCAGGCAATGACGGTGGAGATGTAGCCGCGCACTGTCTTGCCCGCAGCCAGTGCGCCATCTACCACTTCCTTCAATACAGGGAACGTCTCGTCGATCGACTTATTGATGTTCGATTTATTGTGACCCTCACTCGCAGACATAAAGACACTTACTTCATCGACACCTGCTTCAAGCGCTCTTTCCAAGCCCTTGCTATTCGGCACGAGCGCCGCATACGTAATGTTATTGTTACGTTTAATCGCCTTCAGCACATCCACTGCATCCGCCAGCTGGGGAATCCATTTGGGATGAACGAAGCTCGTCACCTCGATATAGCCGAGCCCCGTTTCACTTAGCCGGTTAATCAGCTGGATCTTCTCCTCGGTCGGGATAAAGGCGCTTTCATTCTGTAGCCCATCCCGTGGACCTACTTCTTTGATTAGTACTCGCTTCGGTAGCTGCATCGGCTATGCTCCCCCTACTCGATTTCCACTAAATCGTCGTCTACGTTGATGAAGTCGCCCTCTGCAGCGATGACTCGCTTCACCGTACCTGTCTCCTCGGCCGCAATCGGAATCTCCATTTTCATTGATTCCAAGATGACTACATCCTGGCCAGCTGTCACTTCTTCCCCTTCTGTCACTAATACTTTCCAAACTGTTCCCGCCATACTTGCTTTTACTATTGTCATATATTATCCCTCCACGTAAAATAGATGATAGAGAAGCGGCACGTAACAGATGTGTTCTCGCCAAAGTTCAATCTTTCGCGCCTCTTCTCGCTTTATTTACTTGCTGCTGTTGCTTTCGGTAAATAATATTCCTCCACAAACTTCGTTGTTGTCACCCCTGACAGGAACTGCTCGTGCGTCACTGTTTCCAGCAGCATCGGGATGTTCGTCTGAATCCCTTCGACTACATAGTTGCGCAGTGCGTCCGCCAGCCTTGCACAGGCCTCTGCTCTTGTCTCTCCGAACACCACCAGCTTTGCAATCATCGGATCATAAAATGGCGTTACATCGCTGTCTGCCTCCACCGCAATTTCATGCCTGATTCCTTCCCCTTCCGGCAGGACAAGCTTCGTAATTTTTCCTGGCGACGGGAAGAACGTCACCGGATTTTCGGCATAGATTCTTACTTCAATCGCATGGCCCTTCTTCTGGATGTCGTCCCTTGTGAAACCCAGCTTCTCGCCGTTTGCTACTTTGAGCTGCTGTTCGACCAGGTCCAGACCTGTGATTTCCTCTGTCACCGGATGCTCTACCTGCAGACGTGTATTCATCTCAAGGAAGTAGAAGTTTTGGTCACAATCCACCAAAAATTCGATGGTCCCTGCATTTGTATAGCCGATATGCTTTGCTGCATCAACTGCTGCATCAAGCATTTTCTTTCGTGTATCTTCTGAAATGAATGGCGAAGGCGCCTCTTCCACAACCTTTTGATTCCGTCGTTGGATGGAGCATTCCCGTTCAAATACCGGTACGACATTGCCATGTGCATCGGCCAATACCTGCACCTCCACATGATGCGGTTCTGCGATGAACTTTTCGATGAACATCGTGCCGTCGCCGAAAAAGCTCTGTGCACGCTTTTGATTGCCTTCGAATGCTTTTTTCAGCTCTTGCTCGCTATGAACAAGCTGCATGCCGATGCCGCCACCGCCCGCTGAAGCCTTCAGCATGACCGGATAGCCAATCTCTTCAGCAATGGTTGCCGCCTCATCCGCATCTGCGATTGGTTCATTGACTCCCAGCACAATCGGGACGCCCGCCTGCTGCATCGTTTTACGTGCTTCGAGCTTGCTGCCCATCGCCTGGATGACTTCCGCTTTCGGTCCGATGAAAGTCAGTCCCGCTTCTACCACCCGCCTTGCGAAGGCTGCATTTTCAGAAAGCAGTCCGTAACCGGGATGAACGGCGTCAGCCCCTGATTGCTGTGCCACATCGAGAATGGCGTCTATATTCAAGTAGCTTTGTGCTACTGGCGGTTTCCCGATGCAATAACTTTCCGTTGCTTCTTTCACATGTAAACTATTCACATCTGCCTCCGAGTAGACTGCCACTGTGTCAATCCCCATTTTTTTGCATGTACGGATGATGCGGCGTGCAATTTCGCCCCGGTTGGCGATCAGTACTTTTTTGAACATGATGAAACCTCCCTACTGCAAAGTTTTTGCAAAGCCTGCAAACTGTTCACGCAGTTTGAATTTTTGGATTTTGCCCGATGCCGTCATCGGGTAGCTGTCAATGAAGAAGATATAACGCGGAATTTTATGTCTGGAAATCTTGCCCTGGCAGAATTCCCTGATTTCCTCCTCCGTTGCGACCTGGCCCTCCTTCAGGATGATCCATGCCGCTGCTTCCTCACCGTACTTTTCATCCGGAACACCGGCCACCTGTACATCGAGAACCTTTGGATGTTGATAAAGGAATTCCTCGATTTCACGCGGATACACATTCTCTCCGCCGCGGATGATCATATCCTTCAGCCGTCCTGTCACACGGACATAGCCGTTTTCGTCCATCGTCCCCAGGTCGCCTGTATGCAGCCAGTTATCCGCATCGATCGCTTCGTTCGTCGCATCCGGATTATTATAATAGCCCTTCATGACGACATAGCCACGTGCACAAATCTCTCCTTGCTCCCCTCTCGGAACCTCTTCATTCGTACCAGGCCTCATGATTTTCACTTCCACATTCGGTAATGCGCGGCCGACCGTCTCTACTTTCAACTCAAGTGGGTCATCTACTCTTGTCTGCGTCAGCACCGGCGAGGATTCCGTCTGGCCATAGCAGATGGTCACGTCCTCCATCCCCATGATATTGATGACGTCCTTCATGACCTCGATTGGACAAGTCGACCCTGCCATCACACCTGTTCTCAGTGTCGATAAATCAAATTCCTTTATATTAGGCAGGTTCAGCTCGTTGATGAACATCGTCGGTACCCCATGCAGCGCCGTACATTTTTCCTTTTCAACTGTCCGCAGCACCTCAGCCGGGTTGAACTCCTGGACAGGTATCATGGTGCCACCCGCCGAAACAATCGCCAATGTCCCGATGACACAGCCAAAGCAGTGGAAGAATGGAACCGGGATGCACAAGCGGTCTTCATGAGTCAGCTTCATGCATTCCGCAATATTGATGGCATTATTGATGAGGTTGGAATGCCGCAGCATGACTCCTTTAGGGAAGCCTGTCGTTCCTGATGTATACTGGATATTGATGACGTCATCATATGTTAAGGATTGTTTGCGCTGCTCTAGTTGTTCATCTGAGATTTCGGTGCCGTTCGCCAAAAACTCCTCATAGCTGAATGTCCCCGGATATTTGTCATCACTAATAACAACTACGGTTTTCAAAAGCGGTAGGCGGACACTTTGCAAGTTTCCAGGCTCGCAATCCTTCAATTCCGGACAGATTTCATTTAATGTATCGATGAATGAATGATCTCTGTACCTGTCAATCAGGATCAGTGCTCTTGTATCCGACTGCTTCAGTAGATATTCCAGTTCGCTTGCCCGGTAATTCGTGTTTACCGTCACAAGCGGGGCACCCATCTTGCCGGAACCGAACTGCAGTCCAGGCCATTGCGGCACATTCGTCGTCCACACTGAGAAATTGTCTCCCTTCTCCAGTCCGGCTGCCATCAGCGCCTTTGCCACCAAATCGCTGTGTTTGTTGAACTGGGTATAGGTCATCCGCAGATTACGGTCTGAATAAACCAACGCCTCCCGTTCCGGATATAGCGAAGCCCGCTCTTCAAGCAACTCGCCAATCGTTTGATAAACCAGTTCTGCCATACGCATTCCTCCCCTTATTCGTTTGTCAAAGAACTAACAGCCAAGCACACGTGAAATGACGACACGTTGGATTTCGGATGTTCCTTCCCCGATTTCCATCAATTTGATATCACGCAGGTGACGTTCCACATCGTACTCTGCCATGTAGCCGTAGCCGCCGTGAATTTGGATTGCCTGGTTGCATGTACGGAAGCCCATTTCCGATGCAAACAGCTTTGCGAATGCCGCCTCTTTCTTAAACGGCTTGCCCTGATCCTTCAACCATGCAGCTTTCATCACCATATTGCGTGCCAATTCGATTTCCATTGCCATATCCGCCAATTTGAACTGGATTGCCTGTAGTTTTGAAATGGATTGGCCGAACTGGACGCGCTCCTTCGAATATTGCAATGCCTTCTCGAATGCCGACTGCGCAATCCCTACCGATAAAGCTGCGATGGAAATGCGGCCGCCATCCAATGTATTAAGGAATTGGCCGAATCCCTTCTTCTCATCCCCAAGTACATTCTCCCTTGGCACACGGACATTTTCCAAAATGATTTCACATGTGTTGGATGCACGTACCCCCATCTTTTGATAATCCGAACGGATCGTCACGCCCGGTGTATCCGTCGGCACGATGATGGCTGTGATGATGTTCTTTCCTTTTTCGTTCTTACCTGTAACGGCTGTAACGATAATCTGACGTGCGTAGCCGGCGTTCGTAATCCAGCATTTCTCGCCGTTGATTACCCATTCGTCTCCTTCCAGGTAGGCCTTTGTCCGCGTTCCGCCTGCATCCGACCCAGCATTCGGCTCTGTCAATCCGAACGAGCCAAGCGTCTTCCCTTGCGCCATCGGAACCAGGTACTCCTGTTTTTGCTCCTCTGTACCGAAGTTATAGAAAGGCGTCGCCCCCAAGCTGACAGCCGCCGCATAGCTCAGACCAGTCCCTCCGCATGCACGGCCGATTTCTTCCACGGCCAGCGCATAGGAAATCGTATCTCCCCCAGAGCCGCCGTATTCTTCCGGAAACGGAATCCCGAACAATCCAAGCTCCGCCATTTGATCGAAGCTCTCCTTACGGAATTCATGTTTCTCATCCAGTTCACGTGCGTACGGTGCGATTTCCGCCTGCGCAAACTCACGCACCATATCGCGAATCATCTGCTGTTCCTTTGTCAATTCAAAATTCATCCCATCTGCCCCCTTCAATTTTCCGATAACTCAACCGGTACCGACTGGTCGGTTTGTATCCCCTTTTAAAAAAACCAGATGCCGGCTGGTTGATTGATTCCTGTTACATCAAGTATTTTTTCATGTTTGCCTCTTCATAGCCTTTTTCCGTCATGATTCCCCGGAGAATAAGATCGTTAAAATGGACTGTAATCTGCGCCATCGACAGGCTGCCATTCTGCCGGTACCATTTATAGGTCCAGTTGACGAGTCCGATAATGGCCATCGTCGTTATGGTCGTAGAAATGTCAGGCCGGAAATGGCCGCCTTCCTTCCCATCCTCGATCACTTGTTCAATCAGCTTACGGTATTCCGTACGCTTTTCCTTGATGATGCTTTTGTATTCCGGCGGCAGGTAAGCGCTTTCGTCGTAGAAAACGGTGATGTGCCGCTGATAGACATCGAACACATTCGTAAACGCATACAGCATGGCGCATACTTTATCAATCGGCGTCTCATGCTGATCGTAAGCTTTTTTCGTCTCCTTCAGCACCCGAGAGATGAAGACGTCATGTATCTCATATAGCAGCGCATCCTTCGACTTGAACTTGTGATAGAATCCGCCCTTCGAGGTGCCGGCCGTCTCTACAATTTCATCGACCGATACTCCGTGGTAGCCCTTGTGCCGGAAAAGATCCAGAGCCGTTTCAATAATCCGCTCCTTCAATGATTGTGCAACCACTGCTTCACCGCCCTCCATAGACCCCCTCCTTATTCGTGATGCCTTTTTTAGTGTCGCAAATGACGTTATTTTCTCTTTCGCGTCGTCATCTATCATCTCTAACTATATCATCCACTAATTTACTAGTCTAGAAAATATATATAAAAATTGTCGAAAAAGTAAATTTTAACTACTTCACGTATAACTTTTCAGCTTTTCCGCAATGACAAAATCGGCCTCCGTCTTTTCGCGAATCTCCTCCACCGTGACGTCGGGAGCTGTCTCCACCAGCATCATGCCCTTATCTGAGAAATCGAAGACCGCTAAATCAGTAATGAGCCGATGAACGACCTTCTTCCCTGTGAGCGGCAGTGTACATTCCTTCTTGATTTTAGACTCACCGTATTTCGACACATGCTCCATGATTACAACAACGCGCTTTGCCCCCTGTACAAGGTCCATTGCACCGCCCATTCCCTTGACCATCTTCCCAGGAATCATCCAGTTCGCCAAATCCCCTTCCTGTGATACTTCCATGCCACCCAAGATGGCAACATCGATATGGCCGCCGCGAATCATCGCAAAGCTGTCTGCACTGTCAAAGAATGAAGCTCCAGGTACAGCCGTCACCGTCTCCTTGCCTGCATTAATAAGGTCCGGATCCACCTCGTTCTCCACCGGATAGGGACCGATGCCGAGCAAGCCGTTTTCCGATTGTAAAAGCACCTGATAATCACTTGGGATTTCATTCGCCACAAGCGTCGGCATGCCGATACCAAGATTGACATTCATGCCATTTCCAATTTCCTGCACTGCGCGCTTGACAATCCTTTCCTTCACTGTCGTCATCCAATCGCCTCCTCTGCTCGTGTCATCCGCTTTTCGATTCTCTTCTCATACGCCTCTCCAAGAATTACATGCTGCACGAATACTGCCGGCGTATGGATTTCATCCGGGTCCAGTTCGCCGACTTCGACGATTTCCTCTACCTCTGCAATCGTGATTTTTCCCGCCGTCGCCATAATCGGATTAAAGTTTCGCGCCGTCTTGCGGTATACCAGATTTCCCAGCTTATCCGCCTTCCATGCCTTGACGAATGCATAATCGCCTACAATCCCGCGTTCCTCGATATATTCCTTGCCATCGAATTCCTTCACAGGTTTTCCTTCTGCAATCGGCGTTCCTACACCGGTCGCTGTATAGAACGCCGGAATTCCAGCCCCACCTGCACGGATTCGCTCTGCAAGGGTTCCCTGCGGCGTCAGTTCCACTTCAAGCTCGCCACTTAAAAACTGTTGCTCGAAGATTTTGTTTTCCCCAACATACGAGGCAATCATCTTCTTGATTTGCTTGTTCGTCAGCAGCAGGCCAAGACCCCAATCGTCGATGCCACAGTTATTGCTGACGACAGTCAGGTCTTTCACTCCCTTCTGGCGGATGACTTCGATTGCCGTTTCTGGAATGCCACAAAGCCCGAACCCACCGACCAAGATTGTCGCGCCGTCTTGCATTTCGCCCACAATTTCGTGTATTGTTTTTTCTGCTTTATGCATGAAATACCTCCCTCAAGTAAATTTACATTCATTATAAACATATGATTTTGGAATAGTAAACTAAAATTTTCACAATTCTTTTATTTTTCTATAAATAGTTTTTTCTTCTGTTAATTTTGGAGGGATTTCCTATAGATTGCATGGTGCCTTTTTACTGTATGTTCAATTAGGGGCTTTATATGAATAGAATGGGCCTCTCTTTTCC
>JBJEFP010000116.1:0-1824 GCA_051874195.1 Lysinibacillus sp.
AGCTTCTCATCAGGCCCGATTTTCAGCCTTCCCCCGTGATGATAGGCGCCGCTTGGAATTTGATCGAGGAGTAGCTCCTCTTCTCTCCAGATGCCATCCTCCAAACGAAGTGTGACCACCCTGTTGAATTGCCCGGCATCGTCTTCATACGTATAGTACGCAAACGCCTTCTTTGACTCTGAAAAGTCCGGGGCCAGCACAAACCCTAATAAGCCCGCCTCTGCAGCGGTTGAAAGTGTTTTTTTCAGGTCGATTTCCTGGCGCTCCATTTGCTCATCTTCAATCTTTACAATATGCCCCGCTCTTTCAGTTAGATAAAATGTGTCTCCAAGCTTTTCGATGGACCAAGGCACCTCAAGGTTTTCCATGACTACCTCCATGTCCTGTTGTTCCTGTTCATTGATTGAATCGTTTGGCTGATCCACGGGAGCCGGTTGCTCATTAGCAGAACACCCTGCCATTACCGTGACAGCCGCCAAAATAAAGGGAAAAAGCTTTTTCAACATTCATCACCTCTGCTTTAGATTGTTTCATCGTACGTTACCCTACTTTGTTTGCCTTGTAACTTTAAGAGAAGGTGTTTATGTGCGCCCCTTACTTTTCATTCATTTCAGGCCTAATCAATATTTCCCCCTGCCATTCAAAAGATATTACCAAAAGAAAAAGACAGCCCTAGTAGCTGCCTTGTTCCTTCTCTTCCTCGTCCAGCGATTGTACATGGTATACGACCGAATCGTTATCGAACGATACGTATGTGGGACGAGGGAAATGGTGATGCCCGTCGTGGTCAAGCTTCTGGAAGACATCGAGCAATGCACGTTTAAATTGTGGCTCGGTTAGGTTGTCTACATAGCCGCTTGTAATGACGCGGATTGGTGTGTAGCCTTCCTCCTCGAATTCCTCGCCGTCCTGTGTTAAATAGTGAAGCGTTATGTTGAATGTGTTGACAGTTGGATCCATCCATATTTTATAGAGTTGAGAATGTGCATGCGGTTCATCGGGCTTATCCCTCATTTGCTGCAAGAAACTTTCCAGCTGGTCATAAATCTGTTTCATAAGAACACTTCCTTTTTTCATTGGTTGTTTATCTATTGACCAAATCAGGGTGGCATAAACTTCATTTTGGGATTTTACGCCCTTTGCCTCACCACCATGCTACTCTCTCGTTTGCAGGGTGAACGGCTCGGACTGGAAGGAATCTTCCGCATCCTTTTCCGACTGGATAATGACGCGCATCTCTTCCTTCCCTTCAAATAGCCTGTTCGGGTTCCTCATCGAGACAAATAGCTCGCCATTGGCATTTGGCTTGAATGCCGTCTTGCCCACGATTTCTCCGGCAGTAATCTTCACATTCTCCTCGGGACCGAACGTAACGCCGCCATCAGCCTTCTCCAGCATAATGATGTATGTCTGTGCAGAAGACAATTTCTCGGCAAACACCTGGATATTCACAGCATCCCGGTCAAAAATGAACTGGACATCCCCATGACCATCAGGGAAATACAGCTTGCCGACCTGCTTGATGACCGTTACTTCCCCCTGGTTAGCCTGCACCTCCTGACTGCCTAAACTTTCTTCATCCGAACAGGCAGCGAGCATGACACTTAACAGTAAAACAAAACCGAATCTCTTCATGAGATCTTCCCTCACCCATCTATATTTTTTCATTACTTCAATCTATTTCTTCAGGAATGACTACATACTGCTTCAAACTCTGGACAGATGTAACATGGTCCACCTTTCCTTCCGGTATGTGAACCGTACCGTTCATAAAATGGATTACATAGGAGGCAACCTGAATCGTTTCCTTTTTCAGTGCTTGCA
>JBJEFP010000117.1:0-1813 GCA_051874195.1 Lysinibacillus sp.
AATGTGAAGGTGAACTGACCAGATTCGACATCGCCTTCATGTACACCTTTGACTTCTTTCGTTACGGTGATGCTGCCAGAATTTTCACTATACGTATTCGTGAACGTCACCTCAGATGGTTCTGCCTGACCCTTGCTGACGGTCACACCGTCGAATGTATAACCGGTCTCAGTGTCTCCCTCTAATTCGGTTCCATCCACCGTTACGTTTTGGAAGGTATATCCGTCGTATTCGTATGGATTACTTTCCACGATGGTGTATTTTCCTGGCGCTACTCCTTCAAAGGTGATGCTTGGTGTTTTAGAAAGGTCAACCGTTTGGCTATCGCCCACTTTTTCACCGTCTGAATCAACCAATGTGAAGGTGAACTGACCAGATTCGACATCGCCTTCATGTACACCTTTGACTTTTTTCGTTACCGTAATATCTGAAGCATTTTCTCCATAAGTATTCGTGAAAGTAAGATTATTGTCTTCATCCTTACTTACAACGACTTTACCTGATAAATATGAATGGTCACTAGATTCAGTCAGTACTTGTTCCCCAACTGCCACACTGGTTATAGAATATCCTTGATATACATCACTAGGATTTCCCTCCCTAATGGTATAGGTTCCACCAGCTGGCAAGTTTTCAAAAGTGACCACGTTTTTGTCAGCATCAGCTGACATCGTAATGGTTTGTGGATCGACGCCCTCAACTGGCTCTCCATCCTCATCACATAGCGTGAAAGTGAATGTTTTTCCAGCGATTTCATCGTTTTCTACCCCGCGGACTTCTTTCGCCACAACTATACTTCCAACAGGAATGCCATAATTATTCGTGAATGAAACAGTTGATGTTTCTTTCGAATTAATGTTTACAGTTCCGTAATATCCGGTATATTTTTCTAGCAATGTACCTTCGTTAAGTTTTTCTTCATTAATACCGGATGCTGTGACACCACCAAAATCATAACCATAACCTTCATATACTTTAGAAGGATCTAGTTCAATAATGGTGTATTCCCCTTCATCCAGGTCTTGATTTAACGTACCATTTGGTTGGAGACTAAATTCTTTTACTACCTTATTTTCAGAATCGATTAATACATAGTTGAAAGTACCGCCTTCTACATCGCCAGTTTTTACTCCCTCTACCGTTTTAGAGAATTCTAAGCTTCCTGGCGGGATTGGCGGTAATCCAAAGGCTTCACCAAACAAATTAAATCTACCGCCATCTGCGGAACTTTGACCGTCTGTACTATAGGCAGTAATTGGACCGTCTTTCCAAAAAACGACTATTTCCACATACCAATTTTTTTCGAATGTTTTGTGTAATTGCCCTAGTATATTGTTACCAGTACCCGGAACAATAACACAGGAATCTAAGTACTCTTTTGTCACAGGATCATATACAAAAACCGCAACTTTATCTACATCATTTTTATAAGCTGTAAAACGATAGTGTAGATCTACAGGAGTTCCAGATCCAGGACTTTCATCCAATTTTGTTTCATAATCAACTGTTGGATCAGGTACTAAAGCATAGCTTTCTGTGCCTGCTTTCTCTTTAGATTTTTCCTTAGTTGATTTGTTTGGTGAAGCTTTACTTACTTCCTTGGCAGATGAATCAGCTTTGGCATTCTCTTCTTTTGCTGCCTTCGTTGATTCTGTTTTTTCTTCTGCTGCGGCAGGTGCCTCTTCAGACGCTTCTTCTTCAGATTCTACCGCTTCCACTGCTTCTTCTGTTTTCTCATCTGTTTTCTCTTCTGTTTTTTCTTCTGAAGCCGCTACCTCATCGTTCGCTGTTGCTTCTTCAGACACTACTTCTT
>JBJEFP010000118.1:0-14520 GCA_051874195.1 Lysinibacillus sp.
TATGCTGAGAAATTTGTCTCCCTTTTTAGCAAGCACCGATTTTGGTGTTGAACCACATATCCTTAACAAAAAACTTCATCAAGGATTGGCGCTGTTTGTCCCCGCATGTGCGGCTGTTTTCAATTCCCTTCATCGGTGTTCGGATTTCCTCCGATGACTATATTTTTAAACGGTCCATTTTTCGGAATAAATCCACTCAAATGTTTTAACCATGTAAATTTGTAACGATTATGATTTTTGGAAGGATTATTCCTTTGAAAAGAGAAAGTAATTATTATAATTGCGAAAAGATTTGGTGATGAAGATGCAGCTGAACAAAGTCTGATATGGAAAAAGGAGTGAGCCGAATGTTAAGGAGAGTCGGAACGATTTATCTGCCCGTTGCAGATGTAGGAAGGTCTTCCGAATGGTATGTCAACAATCTGGATGCGCAGCTCAGTCACCAGGATGAGGATAAGGCAATCCTGAATGTCGCGGACCTGAGTCTATTTCTCGTCAAATCCCCGGAACAGGAAAGTGCCAACTTCATGGATGTGCACGGTGAAGAGAGGTGCTCGATCACGTTCGAGGTGGATGGATACCCGGCACTGCAGGCGTTGCGGAAAGATTTCCTCGACAAAGGGATAGAGGTCGGCGAGATTGAAAACAGGGGGCATGCCGGCAGAAATTTTATTTTCCGGGACCTCGATGGCAATAAATTCGACGTATGGAGCGAGCTGAGTCCGAATTTCAAGCGGAATTTGTTTATTTCATGATGAAGAAGGCGAAGCATTCCTCTTGCTTCGCCTTCTTCATCTATAACTCTACTACCATTTCCTTCACATACACCGCAGTCCCCGAAATCGAGATTGCCGTCTGTCCCTGCCTTTCGTCAATATGCACGGAGACCTTTCCGTCCTTATCCACCTCATGCCCCTGTTCCATGATGAGTGTCGCAGGAAGCGGCATGTCGGGTGCTACATATGTTTTATAATAGGCACCCATCACACCGGATGCCGTCCCTGTCACCGGGTCCTCCACTGTACCGGAAAACGGCGAGGAGAAATGGCGGCTATGTAGCGTGCAGTCCTCATCCCTTGTTTCAAAACAGATGGGATGGATCGCCATCTTCGGCATCTCCTTCAGCACGTTCGGAAACGCTTCGGTACGAGGTGCCATCTTCGAAAAGCTGGCGAGGCTCTTTACGGGCACAATGAGCGTCCAGATGCCGGTGCTGCCATACACAATAGGTAAATCTTCATGGAGTTCCTCTTCCTTCAATCCGATTACATTGGCAAGCTCTGCCCTGCTGCCGGCAAAGGGTTCAAATGCCGGAGCGGCATGCTGCATCGTAATCACAAGACTTCCGTTCTCCTCATGGGCATCGATTGGCAGTATGCCTGCTTTTGTATCAATCGTAAAGGACTGCTGTGATAGGATTCCTTCGCGATAGAGTGCGAAAATCGTGCCCATCGTCGCATGCCCGCATAGATCATTTTCGTGGCCCGGTGTAAAATAGCGGATGCCGAAATCGGCCTTGTCGGTCGGCACGACAAACGCCGTCTCATTGAACCCTACTTTTCTTGCAATCTCCTGCATCTGTTTATCCGTCCATGATTCGCCGTTCAAGACGACACCAGCCGGATTCCCTTTTCCCGGTGTCGTACTGAAGGCGTCGATATGTAGTACCGTTACGCTTGGCATCCTCTCATCTCCTTTGGCTGTTGATTGCTCCTGCCACTCTACTGTAGGTCTAGTAGTTGCTCTTGTATGTTTTTCATTATAACAGTTTATCAAACTGGATGAGAGCAGTTTCCTCTCCACAATAGATTTCCGTGCCATTGCGGCTTATTTCCTGAAAACCGAGCTTCTCCAGCATCCTTCTAGAGCGGATATTGGTCTGATGTGTTTCCGCAAACACTTTGGAAATGCCAAGCGTTTCCTTTGCATAGCTCAGCAGCTTTCTTGCTGCAGCCGGCCCGACCCCTTTTCCCCAGAGGTCCGTCTCCCCGATGGCTATGCCGAACTCCGCCAGGCCGTAGCGAATATCCGCCAAGTCTGCATAGCCGACCAGCCGCCCCTCCAGTTCAATACCGATGCGCAAAAAGTCATCCATTTTTCCATTCACACAATTTGCCCACCATTGGTAGAGTTCCTCTTTCTCCCTGCTCGGTTCCCAGCCGTTCGCAAAACAAAACTCCATATCGCGGCTCCATTCCATCACCCTGCTGAAGTCCTGCAGACGTAGCGGGCGAAGCTGAATGCGCCTGTCCACTTGCTCTTCTATTTTCATGCTACCCCTCCTTCCTGAATATCCTCCTAGGAGCAGGCAATCTGACTGATGCCTCTGTATGCTGCTCCCTAGTATATATTCAAACAACGCCTCCTTCATCCCGCATATTGAGCGGATATCCATAATAAACCACTATCGCTAAACATTTAAATGTTGCACTATGTACTAATATTGCGTTTTTTTGGTTATCATGATGATAGATGGGCTCATACTCCTTCATAGTAGAAAGGGACTAAAAAACTTTTTAGTCCCCTTTCTTTTGAAAATCCGGCAGTTGGAACAGCGCCTTGCTGCAAGGGCCATTTTTTGCTACTGCCTACGTCCATTCTTTGGCTCGAATGTCTGGCAGCATGTTTCGGCAGAGTGGTTCGCCTTTTCCTCCAGTAAATGCATGTCATCAAAATCAGCGGCGAATTCTGTATTGCGTCCGCTGTTTGCGTTGTCCGAAAGATCTACCAGAATTTTTTCTGCGCCACATAAATTACCCTCTTTATGAAAAAGGCAATTCGAGATAGTACAGCTTACTTCTACATTCGGCATGATACTCCTCCTCTTCGGTTTATGGATATGACGGATACCAAAAGACCGTACCTCCTCCCATATCCCTCAAACAGTAGCTTGTCCATTTTCGGCCGATTTTATTTCCCTCTTTTTTCCTAATGCAATTCCTGCAACAGCCTACGTTTATGCTGATGAAAAGCTTACACCATCTGCCAATATGCAAGAATAATCTATTAATAAAGACACTTATTTGATTCATTATCTAGCTTGTGTAAAATACAGGAACTATAACCCTTCTTTTCTACCTATTCCACTTCTCTTTATTTTTCTTTTACATAAACATCTATCATTTTTTTGCTTTACGGGCGTAACAATGGGGTTTCTATTTTATTTGCTGTATAATAAAAAAGGAATTGTTATTAGTAAATAAATGATGTATTTATTAATGTGCAACCAAATAAACCGACTATATACAACTATCTAATTGGAATAAGGTGAAGTAAACATGACGATTCTTCTTGTGGATGATAATTCAGTAAATTTGTTTGTCATCGAAAAAATATTAAATAGCGCAGGCTATAATGATTGTGTAAAACTCACTTCAGCAATGGAGCTTTTCGATTATCTGCACCTTGAGGATGATACGTTTTCCGGAGGTGCGGTTGACCTGATTCTATTAGATATCATGATGCCTGAAATCGATGGCATCCAGGCTTGCAAACGCATCAAAAAAGATGACCGCTTTAAGAACATCCCCATTATTTTCGTCACGGCACTGGAAGATAAAAGCAAGCTTGCCGAGGCGCTGGACATTGGGGGAGCGGATTATATCACGAAGCCGATCAACAAGACGGAGCTATTGGCGCGCATGCGTGTAGCGCTGCGTCTGAAGTCCGAGCTCGACTGGCATAAGCAGCATGAAAAGAAAATCCAATATGAGCTAGATTTGGCGACACATGTCCAGCGCAGTTTACTAAGCCCACCGCTTGCAAAGGAAAACCTGCAGATTGAGGTGACGTACATGCCTTCCTCCAATTTAGCGGGAGACATGTACTACTGGCATAAAATCAGCGAGCACCGCTATGCGGTCATCCTGCTCGATATGATGGGCCATGGCATTTCGGCATCGCTCGTCTGCATGTTCATTTCCTCCGTACTGCGGGAGGCGGTCAAGCAACTGGTTGAGCCTGAACTCGTCATCCAGGAATTGAACCGTTATATGACAATCCTGCAGGACGGAAAGCAGGACATGCCATACTATTTCACGGCCATCTACTTCATCATCGATACAGAAAACAATACAGTTGAATATGTCAATGCCGGACATCCCGCCGGCTATGCACTCGTTGACAACAGCGAGCTTGTCCCTCTCAACAAGGGTTGCTATGCGGTTGGCTTTTTTGATGAAATCAACGTCAGCAAACAGACGCTGCATTATACGAGCGATTTGCAAATCATCTTATTTACTGATGGTTTGCTAGAAGCGATGGGACCATGCGAAATCGAGTCAGAAAAGCAGATTCGTAGTCTTTCCTCTATGAAATGGACTGATTTCCAAGCGACCGTCGAACAGCTGATTTCGAAGGATCATCAAGAGGACCAGCCGGATGACATCTGCATCCTTATGTTGCAGGCAACGGCAAAATGATAACAGAGCCCGTACACTCAGTAAGATGTGTGCAGGCTCTGCTTTTTTGTATGCGGGCACTTATTCATTGCGGGGCCGCTACAACGAAATCAAACAATGCATCGCCTTCGCCAGACGGAATGACTGAAAATGTATAAAGCCCCTTTGGCATATGCGTATCGTCATACTTGGCGATGAATGTCTTGGACTGGCCGGGTGTAAGGGTCCCGCTGTTCCATAGGTTGCCGGCGGGCGTCATGATTTTCCAGTCGAACTGTCCATCCCCATTGTTCGTCATCCTGTAGATGATTTCATCCCCAATCGTTTCAACATAGAACTCGTTGCTGTATTCCATGGAGACCGGGGCATCCTGGTAGCGGACGAGCAGCTGCCTGTCAGTCTCCCAAAATGAATCCCCGATATAGCCGCTATGGACTGCCTGCGCCTCGCTCTCCGGCTTGGTCACAGTGTGCTTCAAAATGAGGCCGGTATTAATGGCGATATCCTCCTTCACTTCCCCTTCAGCCGTACAGCCCGCCAAAACAATGGCGATGCTTGCGGCATACAGTACCCTTCTTCCCTTCATCCGAATCCTTCCCCCTATACGATTCCCTTTTAACACGTCTATCCATAAGAAAAGGTATTCTACAACCCCCGCCGTTTTCCTTTGCCGACATGCCGTTTTCTTTGCGTCTGCCATTTTATAGACGTGAAAAAGAGGCTGCACGGAAAGTCATCATTTCTGTACAGCCTCTTCTATTAATCATTTCGTATACAACGGAAAATATTGCCTGTGCAGGCGGCATATCAAGCTCTACCATCCTCGCATGGAAGCAAGCCTTCTTTGCATTATTTCACCTTCTGGTAGATGCGTTCCCCGTCTACCACTTCCCGGTAGTTGGAGATCAACTCCTCAAACCGCAGCGTCTCCTTATCGCCTAAGCATAGGAAACCGTTCAGGCTGAGACTGTCGTAGAACAGCCTGTGCACCTGGTTTTGCAGGGGCGGCGAAAAGTAGATGAGCACATTGCGGCACATAATGAGATGGAACTCATTGAACGACTGGTCCGTCACCAGGTTGTGCTGTGCGAAAATGATGTTTTTCTTCAGGAACGGATGGAAGTACGCATACTGGAAATCCGTCTTATAGTATTCGGAAAAGGCATGGCTTCCTCCTGCGAGCATGTAGTTCTTTGTATAGGACTGCATACGCTGGATCGGGAATACGCCAAGCTTTGCCTTTTCCAGCACCTGTTCGTTCATGTCCGTCGCATAGATGGATGCCTTATCGAGCAGGCCTTCCTCCTCGAGCAGGATTGCCATCGAAAATACCTCTTCTCCCGTTGCACAGCCTGCATGCCAGATGCGGATTTCAGGATAATCACGCAGCATTGGAATGATTTCTGTACGCAGTGCCTTGAAGAAGCTCGGGTTGCGGAACATCTCCGTCACATTGATGGAGAAGTCGTTCAACAGTTGAGTGAGATAGCCTTCCTCATGAATGACCTTCTCCTGGAGACGGGAAATCGTTGGCGTGTTCGTGATTTTCATCCGATTGTAGACACGCCGGGAGATGGATGCCCGGTTGTACTCACGAAAATCATAGCCTGATAATCGATATACTGCCTCCAGCAATAAATCCAGTTCCAGATTGGCATGCTGGTTTTTTTCCAAGCGTTGTTCATCATAGTTGCCCATTACTTAACTCCTTTAGATACGAGCCATACTCTCAGAACAGAGAACAGCTGCTCTAAATTTAACGGTTTGCTGATATAGTCGGATGCTCCGGCTTCCAGCGACTTGTCACGGTCATTTTTCATCGCCTTTGCGGTAAGAGCGATAATCGGCAGATCCGTCAGCTTCATTTCATTACGGATGATTGACATCGTTTCATAGCCATCCATGTTCGGCATCATGATATCCATAAGCACAATGTCAATGTCAGTCTCTTGCTTCATGACGTCCAGACATTCAAGTCCGTCCTTTGCCACTAGCGTTGTCATGCCCCTGTTTTCCAATACACGTTTCAGCGCATAGATGTTTCGGTTGTCGTCATCGACAATGAGCACCTTCTTATTCTGGAACACTTCTAATTCATTTTGAGGGGACATGACCGGCTGCTCTTTCTGCTCTTCCCGTTCTTCATCGGGATGCGCTTCAAACTTCTCAGCTTCAATCGCCTCTAGCTCTTCTAGCTCCTTGAGATCGTCGTAGTCCTTCACCGAAGCAGCGCTCATCTCTGCATATGCTAAATGGGTATTTTCTTCTTCCGTGAGGCCATCTGGTAGACTTGGAATCGTCAGGGTGAATGTACTGCCCTTGCCCTCTTCACTTTCAAGCGTGATTTTTGCACCTAACAGTCTTGAGAACTCACGACAGATGGATAGACCTAGTCCTGACCCTCCGTATTTGCGTACCGTAGCACCATCAGCCTGCTGGAATGTCTCAAAAATCAGCTGGTGCTTGTCAGCCGGAATACCAATGCCCGTATCTGATACGGAAATCTCTAGCCAATCTGGACTGACTTTCTGCATGCATTCCGTCAATTGCTGTTCTTTCAGCTTATCGATGTTCAGGTTGACAGAGCCTTCTTCCGTAAATTTGAAGGCATTCGACAATAGGTTCTTCAAAATCTGCTGGAACTTCTTCGCATCCGTGTAGAAGATTTCCGGAACAGCTTCCGATGTTGAAATATTAAATTCGATATTTTTCTGATTAGCGACCGGTGTGAACAGCTGTTCCATCTGTGTTGGAATCTCGCTCATATTCACTTCGCCGAACAGTACATCGATTTTCCCCGCCTCGACTTTTGAAAGGTCCAGAATATCATTGATTAGCGATAGCAGGTCCTCTCCGGATGAATGGATGACTTTCGCAAACTCCGTCTCTTCATCTGATAGATTGTCGTTGCCGTTTTCGACAAGCATTTCCGATAGAATCAGGATACTATTGAGCGGCGTGCGCAGTTCATGCGACATGTTCGCCAAGAATTCTGATTTGTAGTTCGAGTTCAGTCTCAGCTGCTCGGCCGTCGCTTCAAGCTCTTTCTTCGCCTTTTCAAGCTCTTTCGACTTCATCTCAGCATCTTTCGTTCTTTCCTCAAGCTGCTTGTTGATGGCGGTCAGTGCATCCGTCTGCATCTGCAGCTCCTCGGATTGCGTCTGCAGCTCTTCGGATTGCGTCTGCAGTTCCTCCGACTGGACTTGCAGTTCTTCCGTCATGGCGCGTGATTCATTCAACAGGCGGACGATTTCCATGCGTCCTAGAATGCTGTTCACCGTCAGGCCGAATGTTTCGATGATCTGCTTCACCAAATCCAGCTGTAGTTCATCGTACTCCTTCATCGTTGCCAGTTCGACCACTGCAATTGCTTCGCCCTCGAACATGACAGGCAGGATGACAATCTGTTTCGGCGGCGCCTCCCCAAGACCCGTACCAATCATCCGGTAGTCATTCGGAAGGTCTTTAAACGTCAAAATACGCTTCTCAGCAGCTGCCTGCCCGATTAGGCCTTGTCCGAGCTTAAAATTCTCTCGTCCAATCAAAGCTTGTTCGTCGGCAAATGACGCCTGCTTCACAAAGCTAACTTCATTATTCACCGTCTCGCGCACGTAGAATGCACCGTATGACGTATCAGTCCGTTGCGAGATTTCAGATAGGAAAGTCTGCGCCAGCTTTGTAATCGATGACATTCCTTGATACGTCGTCACGATATCGGCCACATTCGTCTGCAGCCAGTCTCGTTTTTCCAATGTATCAAGCAGGTAGTTCGTTGACATGGCGAGGTCTCTTATCTCATCCTTCGTATTGACCTTGATTCGTTCCCCGTGGCTCCCGCCGGAAGAGGCGATTTTTCGGATTGTCTCCGTTACGTCCGTTATGGTAGCGACGATCATACGGGAAATACCGCTTGAAATGCCAATGGCGATGAGGGAAATGATAATCAGGATAGCGAATAGACCGAATGTCAGCATCTGATTGCGCTGGTCAAGCTCTGCCGCCCGTGCTTCAATGGCTGCCTTTTCCGTGGCACGGAAGGCATCGAACTGCGACTGGATGGTCTCCATATCCTTGCGTCCTAAATCCACTTCAAAGAAGGCGGCAAGCTCTTCTGTTCTGTTTTCTTTCTTCATTCTGATGACAGGGTCGCCGGATGTGTTAATCCAGTGGTCGATTGTCACCTTAATATCCTCCAGCACCTGTAACTGGCCAGGTTTGTCGCTCACCAGTTGGCGAAGCTGGTCATAAGACAGCTTCCAGTTGGAAGAGGCTTCATTATATGGTTCGAGATAGCTCGTCTCGCCTGTGATGATGTATCCGCGCTTATTGGACTCCATCTCCCGAAGGCTTATCTCGATATTGCTTGTCAATGTCTGCACTTGCGAATCATGTTCAATGATATGGTTCCGTGCATCCTGTAGCGAGGTAATTTGAAAATTCAAGACAAGAATTGAGATAAGGAGGCACAGAATGATGACGATATACCCCATGGTTATTTTGGAACGTATGCCAAACTTGATTTTATTCATGAAGTCTCCTACCTTTATATTATCTGTTTCTTATTTATAGTATACTAATCAGTTTTAAAAGAAAACCTTGTTTAAACAGAAAGGGTCTTTAGTAATTAGTTGCTATCACAAGAAAATGATACTATTTTGATAGCCTCTCTACAACTCAAGTGGACTAAATTAAATTTTCGGTATATTCCCTTTATTGTACCAGTGAATCATAATGGAGAGAAGTCCCCCGCAACATCATGCGTCCTTGTTCTTGTAGCGGAACAGTTGCTCTATGTTTTTCATGTGCTCTTCTTGGGTACCGGTTTAGAGACACCCGTAAAAGGAGGTACAGCAATGTTTTTTAATGATTGGCAGACACTAGGAGAGACCTTCATACTCGCTACCCTCGCCTATATCGGCGTCGTCCTGTTCCTCCGCATCTCCGGGAAAAGGACGCTCTCGCAGATGGATGCATTCGACCTTGTCGTAACCGTCGCGGTCGGTTCCATCCTCGCCACCATCATCCTTGATGAAAAGGTCGTCCTCGTACAGGGACTGACCGCCGTTCTTGCTCTCGTCATCATGCAGGTCATCGCAGCCTGGCTCGCCATCAAATCCGACACGATGCAAACCATGATCAAGGCTGACCCTCAGCTCCTTTTCTATAAAGGAAAGTACTGCGAAGAGGCGCTGAAGAAGAATCGTATCCTGAAGGAGGAAGTGCTCCATGCCGCACGTTCCAGCAGCGTCAGCTCCATGGACGAGGTGGATGTTGCAATCCTGGAGCCGGACGGCAGCATCAGCCTCGTTGAAAAAGCCGATAAATCCAGTCAGTCGACGCTTGCAGGTGTGAAAGGAATGCAAGAGCCAGAATAGCTGTGTGTGCTGGATTACGAAAAAAAGGATGTACTAAAAATGAGCCGGACCTGATGAAAGTATGCTTTCGATCAGGTCCGGCTCTTCCTTGCCATGTAATGAGCCCATACTTATCAGCGTTTACCTCTGAACATCTTTTAAACGGCGCCTTGCAGATATTCCGCCTCCCACTTCACTTTTCTTTCGGTGAAATTCTGGCGGGATACCTCCCCATGCTCGAATTTGACCTTCATCTTCCCTTCTTCGTCCAACATGAACGTCAAGTTAGTCCAGGGCTCCTGTCCGGCGCTTGTGAATTCATCATGCAGCCGCCCAAACGCATTGCACAGCTCCACCTCAAGAGCATCCATCCCCACCTCATCCAGACCGAACTCTCCCTTCATATCCAGGCTGTACACCGGCGCTTCTCTCCATTTCGGATAATAATAGAAGAACACCTGTCGGTAGTCTCCCCCGATTTCCGCATATAAAAAGATGCTCCGCCAATTTTCCGGAATCATCGCGACCAGTATGTCCGCAACTTCCTGATAGATTCGCTCCATTCCTTTTGTGACCATTCCCATCCCCCCTCTTTCATGCCCTACTATTTCTCCGCACCCGTGCCCATTTCCTTTTTCAAAAGCCCGCAATGAACAAAAGCGCATTCGCGCCCGTTCAGCTGCGCTCAAGCACCGAAGCAATCACCTAGCGGGCTCGACACGCGTAGTGATTGCTGAAGCGACCTCGAGCAGCTGGCGCGAATGCCTAGACGTAGACGATACCTTTTCTCTCGTTAGCCACAATGCGAATTTTTATAATTTCCTTAACAACGAAAAAAAGGCCTATCGCACGATGGCAATAGACCCTCTCTATTTATTATTCTGACGCCAGTGCCTTCCCCTTCATCGTGTAGACCTGATTCAAAATCAGCGCCCCGCACAACTGGATGACCGTCTTTACGATGACCTGACCAAGGATGGCTGTCGGGATTGCCTCCCATGGCAGCATTCCCGCACCAATCGGACTCAGACCGATGACAACAAAGACGACGGAGTCCAGAAATCCGCCGACGATGCCGCTGTAGAAGACGCGCCACGCCATCGGTAATTTCAGGCGCGTATAGATTTCCGTATCGGCCGTCTCCGCAATGACGAAGGACAACGCCGACGCCACGACAATCATCAGCGTATCGCCAAGTGAAAACGAGACGAGCGCAGACAGCATGAGCGCCGTAAAGATGAATAAATACGTCTTGGCCCGCCCGTATTTATTCTGCACCAAATCCCGGAAGATGAATGTCGCCCCGACAAACAGCGTCCCCATCGGCACGATGAACACGCCGAATTGCATCGGCGCAAACCTTGCCGTCACGACGTTCGCAATGACGATTGATAATAAATATAATATGATTCTCACAAAAACTGCTCCTCATTCCATTTTGTATAATTCCGTCAAACTCCGCTGGCTAGATGAACGCTACGCCCGGCTCTTCCCGTGCAAATAGTCATCAAGCCCCCTGCGTCGCAGCCTGCATGCCGGACATTCCCCGCAGCCGTCCGCGATGATGCCGTTATAGCATGTAAGCGTACGCTCGCGCACAAAGTCCAGAGCCCCCAAATCATCTGCAAGCGCCCACGTCTGCGCCTTATTCAGCCACATGAGCGGCGTATCGATGACGAACGTCTCATCCATTGATAGATTCAGTGTGACGTTCAGTGATTTGACGAAAACATCCCGGCAGTCTGGATAGCCGCTGAAATCCGTTTCGCATACACCCGTCACGATATGCTTTGCGCCGATTTGCTTGGCGAGGATGCCCGCAAACGACAAGAACACCAGATTGCGCCCTGGCACGAAGGAAGAAGGCAGGTCGCCATCCTTTCCGTCGGCCACTTCCACATCCTCCCGTGTCAATGCGCTTGGTGCCAGCTGGTTCAGCAGCGACATGTCCAGTATGTGATGCCGGATGCCGAGCTTCTTTGCAATGCCGGCTGCACATTCGATTTCCAACCGATGCCGTTGCCCATAGTCGAAGGTCACCGCCTCTACTTCCTTGTACCGTTCCTTCGCCCAGAATAGGCAGGTCGTGCTGTCCTGCCCTCCGCTGAACACGACGAGCGCTTTTTCTTCACTCATTTCCAAAACTCCCTTATGAATGAAAAGACGGCATCCTAAGAAAATGCCGTCTCTTCTTAGTTTTTTAAAGAGGGGTGCTAAAAACCTCTTGCTTTGCTCAAAGCCTATTCAGTTATCGATTGTCGATCGTCTCCGGGTTGAGGTCGTGGTTCATCAGGCGGTAGTTTGCCATTTCCTCATATTTTGTCCCCGGTCTTCCGTAGTTGCACCAAGGGTCGATGGAAATCCCCCCGCGCGGCGTGAACTTGCCCCACACCTCGATGTAGCGTGGATCTAAAAGCTTGATCAGGTCATCCATGATGATGTTGACGCAGTCTTCATGGAAGTCCCCATGGTTGCGGAAGCTGAACAGATACAGCTTCAGCGACTTGCTCTCCACAATTTTCTTATCCGGAATGTATGAGATGTACATCGTCGCAAAATCAGGCTGCGACGTAATCGGACAAAGACTTGTAAACTCCGGGCAATTGAACTTGACGAAATAATCCCGGTTCGCGTGAAGATTATCGACCGCCTCCAAAACTTCCGGTGCATAGTCAAATGAATACTTTGTATTTTGGTTGCCCAATAATGTTAAATCCTCTAATCCTTCTTGTTGGCTTCGGCCAGACATAAAAAAACCTCCCTGTAAATGTGTCCGAACACGTTACAGAAGAGGCGCATCTATCAATCTATTAAACGTATGATTGAAACAAAAAAAGCCATGTCCTGTATGGACATGGCGTCGAGTCATGTTTCCATAGTTTTTTATAGAGGGTATCTGCTATGAACCTCTCCCGTTCGAATCCGGGCATTCTTTTCTCCAATATCATACAGAAAATGGAGGGAAACGTCAATGGTGAAAACACGAATAAATACTCTCTTTTTACTATTTATCCACATTCAATTCAGTGATGCACACCTGGTTGCGTCCTTCCCTTTTTGCCCCATACAGCGCCTGGTCAGCGCGGTTCAGCAACTGTCCGAGCGTCTCACCCTTCGCTTCCGCCACACCGATGCTCAGCGTGACATGCACCGCCCCCTCCTCGGTCATGACAGGATGCTGTTCAACGGCAACTCTCATTCGCTCGGCAAGCGCCACGCCTTCCAATACATCTGCCCCCTTCAGTGCAACGACGAACTCCTCACCCCCAAAGCGTGCAAACAGGGCTTGCTCGTCCATCTGCGCCTGACAGACTTTCACCGTCTGTATAAGCACCTGATCCCCTATCTGATGTCCATACGTATCATTTACCGTTTTGAAATGGTCAATGTCGATGAGCATGACCGTAAATGGTGTAGAAGCTTCCTTCGCCTCCGCAAAATCCAGCTCGCATTGCCGGAAAAAGGCGCGCCGGTTGTAGACCTGCGTCAGCTCGTCATGATAGGCCAGCTGCTCCAGCTTGCGTTGCAGCTTCTTCAGCTCCGTGATGTCCGTAAAAATAAGCAGCATCCCCCGGCAGTCATCCTTCAGCTTCAACAGGGAGGTACGGACCTGATAGGTGTGTGCCACTTCCCCATGCGAAAGCTGCACCTCCTCGGCACATGATTCCTTCTTCACATGGAAGGAAAACGATTTACCAGTCATCTCCATCCATAAATAGTCAAAATCCAGGCCCAGCATCGATTTCTGAAGCGATGGAAACATGCTCTTGGCCGACTCATTGTAGTCGACCAGCCTGCGCGCTTCGTCAAGTACAAGGACCCCGTCATTGATGCTATTGAAAATCGTATCCTTTGCAATCGGCATGAGCGTGAACAGCCGCGAAGAACGGATGGACCATAAATACAGCAGTGATGAAAGCCACAACACCATCGGCACAGGGTCGACCCCTGGAGGCGTCAAGCCGAGGAGGTAAAGAAAAGCCGTCAGTATCGGCAAGAGCTGGCTGAACAACAGCGCGACCAGCTGCGGACGATAGACGGTCGCCGTCTCCTTCCAGCGAGATACCCCTAGAAGAAATGCTACGAACATACAGCTGAAGATGAAAACACCGTGCACCATATACCATGGGCCAATCTCCTGATAGATGTAGGGCGCACCGATAACTTGATCGATTTCAAATACCCGGTAATGCAGGGAATGCCAATCGTTTGTCGCCACCATGAGAAGCGTGATGGACGGGACAACAAGGAGTGCCAGCACCCTTCCTTTCGTTATTTTCATGCCTAAATAGTCCATGACGAACAGCAATCCGAGCGGCGGGGCAACCGCAATGCCGACATATTGAAAAAACGTCCAGAACTTGATGCCCGACAGACTCGTGGACAGCAGGCCGAAC
The DNA here is from genome assembly GCA_051874195.1 of Lysinibacillus sp. Lineage (GTDB taxonomy): Bacteria > Bacillota > Bacilli > Bacillales_A > Planococcaceae > Lysinibacillus_B. The sequence continues at coordinate 14,152 of JBJEFP010000118.1, forward strand.
GCCGCAGCAAAACAATAGACCGTCGTTGCGGCCGTATGTAAAAGGAAGAAGCGCAGCACGTTCGTGTAGCGATGCCGCTTCAGAAAGGTACGGATAAATAAATATAGATTCAACACACCAGACCCACTGACCAACGTGATATAGGTCGTCAATTGGGAATGCACGGTCAGCTCCCCCTCTACTTGTGAATTTATGTTAACTGTAGCATACAAAAAGCTATTTGTAGATAGCTGGTGTGGAATTGTCTGCCAAATAGCCCGTCCGTCATGCAAACGGCACTCTTCATCTAGCCCAAATCCCCCAAAACCAGATTCCCCCCTCTATAGCAGGCCCCCTCTTCATCTCTGATGGTCTCCGCAACTCCTCTAA
>JBJEFP010000119.1:0-14447 GCA_051874195.1 Lysinibacillus sp.
TCTTTTTCATATCGTACACCCTCTTTTATTTACGTAGTTTCGGATCCAGTGCATCGCGCAGACCATCCCCAACTGCATTGAACGCGAAAATCGTCAATGAGATAAACAGGGCAGGGAAGATTAGACGCCAAGGCGCCGATGTTAGCGCTTTATTTCCTTCGGAGGCCATCGTTCCCCAGCTTGCCAGTGGAGCTTGCACCCCAAGGCCCAGGTAACTTAAAAATGCTTCTGTAAAGATAGCCTGTGGAATTGTCAATGTCATTGTTACAAGGATGGCACCCATCGCATTCGGGATCAGGTGTCGCTTGATTAAATGCCATGTGTTTGCGCCTAATGTGCGGGCCGCCAATACATACTCTTGATTTTTGATCGACAATACTTCGCCTCGAACAATTCGCGCCATATTGACCCAGCCGGTAATCGATAAGGCAATGATCATCGGAATCAAGCCCCGCTCCATTACTACTAATAGGATGATAACAACTAATAGATATGGAACAGCCGATAAAACGTCGGCAATCCGCATCATGATGTTGTCTACCCGACCACCTGCAAGACCGGCAATGGATCCCCATAATACGCCGATGATCAGGTCGATGACAGCAGCAGTCAGACCGATAAATAGGGAAATGCGGGCACCCTCCCATACACGGACGAAGATATCACGTGCAAGGTCGTCCGTACCAAACCAATGGTCGGCGGATGGTGGGGAATTGTATAGTCCTACATTTTGATCGTAGGTGTATTTTGAGACTTCAGGAGCAATCAGTGCCATCCCGGCAACCAGAATGAGGATGATGAGACCGACTAATGCCAACTTGTTATGAGAGAAGCGATAAAATACTTCTTTCCAGAAGGACACTTGCTTTTTGGCAAGCTTGTCTGATTCATCAAAGCGGCCGCCAACAACCTTGAACATGTCCGGTGATAATTTTTCTGTTTTTTGTTCATGTGGTGCCATTACTTTTTCGCTCCTTTCAATTTAATACGTGGATCGATGATGCCATATAGAATATCAACGATTAATACTGCAAATAATAGAATGATAGAATAGAAGACGGTCGTCCCCATGATGACTGTATAGTCCCGGTTTGAAATGGACGTAACGAAATGGCGTCCAAGTCCAGGAATGGCAAAAATCTGTTCAACGATAAAGCTGCCCGTGATGACGCCAGCAGATAAAGGTCCTAAATATGTGACAACCGGCAAGAGCGCATTACGTAGTGAGTGTTTCACTACAACTGTCCATTTGCCGATTCCTTTCGCACGTGCAAGCTTAACATACTCGCTATTGTTTTGTTCCAGCATGCTGGAGCGGGTAAGCTTTGCGATAAAGCCGGCATGTGTAAGGGCAATTGCAATTGAAGGAAGAATGGTATAGGCGAATCCTTTCCATCCGCTTACAGGGAACCAGCCAGCCTTGAATGATAAATAGTACTGGAGCAGGCCTGCAAGAATAAAGGATGGAACAGAAATCCCCAATACTGCAATTACGGTCGACACATAGTCAGGAAGTTTATTATGGTAAAGTGCTGAGATGACGCCCAATAGAACGCCGAGCCCAATAGCCAGAATCATGGCCTGAACACCCAAAGCTAGTGAAACCGGAAAGCTTTCAGAAATAATGTCGTTTGTGGACCGACCTTTATATTTCATCGATTCACCAAAATCAAAAGTTAGCGTCGATACTAAATAGTCTTTGTACTGTATATACCATGGATTATCCAATCCATATTTCGCATTTAATTGCTCCTCGATGGCAGGTGGGAAATCCTTTTCACTTGCGAAAGGGCTACCAGGAGCTAGTTGCATTAAGAAGAATGTAGCAGTGATGATTAAGTACATTGCAAGGACGATGTGAACGAGACGTTTAAAAATATAATTAAGCAATGAACCGGCCTCCTTTTCTAATAATTTTGAATATTCTCTGATATTATGAAAGGCTGCTTCAAACCGAAAATCGATTTAAGCAGCCTTTGTGTAGTTTACACGTTATTATTTGTTGACATCAGCATATTTCAGGCTGATGTTACCTAAAACATCAGGCTCCATGCCCGATACGTAATCCTGTTGAATGTAAAGGTTCGTATAGAAGTAGATTGGTGCAACCGGCATTTCTTCCATGAAGATTTCCTCTGCTTGCAACAGAAGGTCTAGACGAGCTGCAGTATCCGTTTCAGTGATTGACTGAGTTAGCAACTCAGTGTATTTCGGATTTTCCCAACCAGTATCGTTGTTGCCGTTTGTTGCAGAGTCATATTGCTCAAGGAATGTGTATGCATCGTTGTAGTCGGCAATCCAGCCCAAACGCCCAACTTGGTAATCCAAGTTTTGCAATTTGTCTAAATAAACCTGCCACTCGGAGTTGTCAAGCTTCACGTTAATGCCTAATTCACTAGTCCAGCCTTGTTGGATGAACTGAGCGATTGCAGCGTGTGCTTCACTTGTGTTGTAAGAAAGAGCAATAGTCAGGTCGGATGGGCTAGATAAACCAAGCTCTTTTAGACCTGCTGCTAAAAATTCCTTCGCTTTTTCAAAGTCTGCGTCTTTGTAATAACCTTTGTCATCACCGAAGCCTTCTACTGAGTTTGGCACAAGACCTAACGCAGGAACTTGCTCACCTTTTGTGATGTTTTTGATTAGATTTTCACGGTCGATGCCGTAAGTAAGCGCTTTACGGATGTTGGCATTTGACATCACTTCATCCGTTGTATTGAATTTGTACATATAAACACCAGTGTAGTCAACGATGTTTAACTTGTCTTCCGATTTCAGACGCTCGATTGCATCAAGAGCGATTGAGCCGTAAGAAGTACCAAGGAAGTCGATTTCGCCAGCATCGAACATTGTCATTTGAGTCGATTCTGCCTCAGCCATTGCGATGTTCACTTTGTCGATTTTGACAGTGTCAGCATCCCAGTAAGTGTCGCTCTTCTCTAATACCATAGAACCGTTGTGCACCCATTCAGTTAATGTGAATGGTCCGTTTGAAACAATTGTTGAAGCCTCAGCGTACCATTCAGGGTTGGACTCTTGAGTCGCTTTATGGAATGGATACATTGTTTTGAAAGCTACCAGCTCCAAGAAGTATGCTGTCGGTGCTTCCAATGTAACTTCGATTGTTTTATCGTCAGGTGTGTTGATTCCTACTTCTTCAGCAGTGCCTTGGCCTGAGTGGTAGGCTTGTGCACCCTTGATTGGGTAGAGGATGGAAGCGTATTCGGAAAGGTTTTCCGGGTTCAGCGTCCATAACCATGAAAATTTGAAGTCTTCAGATGTTACTGGGTCACCATTAGACCATTGTGCGTCACGTAGTTTAAACGTGTAAGTCAAGAAGTCATCGCTGATTTCATAGCTTTCAGCAATGGCTTCCACCGGCTCGCCATCTTCCATTCGCATTAAGCCTTCAAAAATGTTTTGGATGATTGCACTTGATGTTGTATCAGTAGCAAGTCCCGGGTGTATTGATGGTGGCTCGGAAGCAACCAATAGGTTTAGTTCTTTTGTACCGCCTTCTGTTTTTTCACCAGAATCGTCCGATGAACCTGCATTGCTGTCATCAGTGTCATCCCCGCCACATGCTGCAAGAACGGCAGCTAATGCTAGCACCATGAATAGCATTAGAAATTTATTCAATTTCATTCTAAAAAACCCCCTCTTTAATCAATATTCTGAAAAATGTGATGCATTACAAATATATCAGAAAATTTTCAATTAATAAATACAAAATTTAAAATTATAGTAGTATAAAGCATCAAAAATGTTTCGGATTTATACATTAATTTTACTTAATATGGAACTTATGGTTGAATGGAGGAGGGAATCTATATAGCGGCTCCACCAATTATAGGGAAATATTTCTATCTGAACAAGTAGTGAAAACGTCATGAATGGTTGGGACATCAATGGTTAAAGAGGGGTAGGACGCCCCTTTAGGCTTCAGGGGAGCAAGTAGTATAAGGGAAAAGGACATCGTTGATCAATCTGATGAGCTAGGTGCAGCAGCTTCTCCTGTAGTAAATCAAGCTGGGCAAAACCGTTGCTGATTGAAGTTTCACTTTAAGATGGTTTAGGTTATAATTAACAGGTGTAAGCATGAAGGAACCTAGAAATGAATAACAGCGTTTGATTTATAATAAAAAAATCATGTGGGATGAGTAAAATGATGAAAAGAGCTAGAATTATATACAATCCGACATCTGGTCGTGAACTATTTAAAAGACATTTGCCGGAAGTGCTGGAGAAGCTTGAAATTGCGGGATATGAGGCTTCCTGCCATGCGACTACCGGTGCTGGGGATGCCACGCGTGCGGCAATTACGGCAGTTGAACGCAAGTACGATATTGTCATTGCGGTCGGCGGAGACGGTACGTTGAATGAAGTGGTATCAGGCATCAGCCAGTGCGAGAATCGCCCGAAGCTGGGTCTGATTCCTATGGGGACGACGAACGACTTTGCGCGTGCTGTGCACATCCCCCGGAAAATCGATGAAGCGATCGACATCATCATCAAGGGAGACACGATTCCGGTCGACGTCGGTCTGATGAACAATGAAAAATACTTCATCAATATTGCAGCTGGCGGGCGTTTGACGGAGCTGACATATGAAGTGACGAGCAAGATGAAGACGATTCTTGGGCCGGCCGCCTATTACGTAAAGGGGATTGAAATGATTCCTTCTATTAAGGCGACACATATGCGGCTAGAAGTCGATGATGAGGTATTTGAAGGCAATAAGATGATGTTCCTTTGCGCGCTGACGAATTCAGTCGGCGGTTTTGAGCGCATTGCACCGGATGCATCGATCAATGACGGGTATTTTACTGTCATGGCCGTAGAAGAGTGTTCATTGCCTGAATTTGCGAAATTAATTACACTGGCGGCACGTGGCGAGCATCTGAAGGATTCGCGCATCATCTACCGCAAGGCAAGACGCGTGAAGGTGACGACGAACGGAGAGGTCCATATGAACCTGGACGGGGAATACGGCGGGGATGCACCTGCTGAATTCGTCAATTTGAAGCGTCACATCGAGGTCTTTGTGCCAATCGATGAAATCCGTGATATTGACCGGGTATAACTAAAATAAGCGGCTTGTGGGACCTCTCCCGGTTCCGCAAGCTTTTTGTGTGCAAAAAAAGTTGTTTTACGAGGCAATTTGTCATGTGCATGCTACAATAGAGGAATTGAAATGAGGGGGCGAATGATCATGAGCGCACCGGTGAAAAAGAACGACCGTGTAACAGTGACAGTAGAGGATTTGACACATGACGGGAACGGCGTCGCCAAGGTAGAAGGCTATCCGTTGTTCATCCAGGGGGCACTTCCCGAGGAAACAGTGGAAATCCATGTTTTGAAGACATTAAAGAACTACGGCTTTGCAAAAGTCGTGGATATTATACAGCCTTCCCCAGACCGTGTGGAGGCACCATGCATCTATTTCAAACAGTGCGGAGGCTGCCAGCTACAGCACCTGTCCTACGAGGGCCAGCTGAATTGGAAGCGCAGGATGGTCGAGAACGTAATGAAGCGTCTCGGTAAAATTGATGCGCCCGTCCATCCTGTAAAAGGAATGGAAAACCCTTGGACATACCGCAACAAGGCCCAAATTCCATTTGCCAAAGGAGAGGAGGCGGCAATCGCCGGCTTCTATAAAACAAAATCACACTCAATCGTGGATATGGAGCGCTGCCTCATCCAAACAGGTGAAGCGGATGCCATCCTGGGCGGGCTCAAGCATGAGCTGACAAAGCTCGGCATCGAACCATATCATGAGGCAACGCACAGCGGCCAGCTGCGCCACGTCGTCGTGCGGAAAGGGCGTGCCACGAATGAAGTGATGGTCGTCCTCGTGACGAAATCACGCAAGCTCCCGCAAAAAGAGGCGGCGATTGAAGTGATTAAACGTCTTGTACCGAATGTGAAATCCATCGTTCAAAACGTGAATGGTGAAAAGACGAATGTCATCTTCGGCGATACGACGATGACGTTGTGGGGCAAGGATACGATTGAAGATAAAATCGGCGATGTCCGCTTCGAAATTTCCGCACGCTCCTTCTATCAGGTGAATCCCGAGCAGACGGAAGTATTGTACAAGCAGGCGCTGGATTACGCGCAGCTTGAAGGCAACGAACGTGTCATCGATGCCTACTGCGGCATCGGCTCCATCTCCTTGTTCCTGGCACAGAAGGCTGGCTTTGTGATGGGTGTGGAAATCGTTCCGCAGGCCATCGAGGATGCCAAACGCAATGCCGAGCTGAATGGCTTTACGAATACGTACTTCGAAGCAGGTGCAGCAGAGGACGTCATCCCGCGCTGGTATAGGGAAGGCAAGGAAGCGGACGTGCTTGTTGTCGATCCGCCGCGTAAAGGCTGCGACGAGGCGCTGCTGAATACAATCATCGAGCAGAAACCGAAGCGGGTCGTCTATGTTTCCTGCAACCCGGCAACGCTTGCTAGGGACCTTCGTATTCTGGAGGACGGCGGCTACAAGACACAGGAAATCCAGCCGGTGGACATGTTCCCGCATACGACGCATTGCGAAGCAGTCGCGTGGTTGGAGTTAGTCGCCTAACCCTGCATTAAGCATGCTTTTAACATACGCAATACTCGAAGGTGTCTTTGGTATATCGAATTTAATACTGTTTAAAGCCTAAAAAGCAGACGGTTTAGAAGTGCTGGTATTGCACCTCTAATTGGCCGTCTGCTTTTACTTTTACATTTATCGTAACTACTCCGCCGCTATAAAAACAACTGTGTCCTTGACTGCGTGGCCATTCTATTTTTCAAATGATATGCCTACCATGAAATCGGTCATATAAGTGGATTTAACAATGGATAAAATCAAGAAATATCCACATAATAAACAAAAAATATGGAGTTTTGTCATGTGGAATCAAGGAGATGATTCCATGGACAATATATGGCTTACTACATTTAATTGCTGTACGCCAATAATTGAGTCCGTTGCTTTACGGATTTTTGGGAGAGGCGGTTGGACTTGTCGTGCCAGTGGCAATTGCAGCAGGGTGAATAGATCTGGCTCCTGACACGGCGGCAATAGTCTATATGGGTATTTATGGTTTAAAATGTAATGTTTGAATCAGCCTGAAAGTAAGGGTTATTTTGTTGATTGTAATTGGAATAATAAATAAGATTGTAAAGGGAAAGGATGATTAAAATGAGAAAAGTTGTGTTGGTTGGTACAGGTTCAGTAGGTACAGCTTATGCTTATAGTTTGGTCAATCAAGGATTTATCACAGAATTAGTATTGATAGATGCTAATAAGGAAAAGGCTGAAGGGGAAGCAAGGGATTTAGTCCATGGTATGGCTTTTGCGCCTAGTAACATGAAAGTGAGTTCTGGCGATTATAGCAAATGTAAAGATGCGGATTTGGTTGTGATAACAGCTGGGGCAAATCAAAAGCCTGGTGAAACGAGACTGGAACTGGTAGAGAAAAATGCGAAAATCATGAAGTCGATTGTTAAGGATGTATTGGCTAGCGGCTTCGATGGAATATTTTTAATTGCATCCAATCCAGTTGATATACTGTCGTATGTTGTACAAAAAGAAAGTGGTTTTCCACCACATAAGGTGATTGGCTCAGGAACTACATTAGACACAGCAAGATTTAAAGTGCTGCTTGGTGAATATCTGGAGATTGATTCTAGAAATATCCATGCCATCATCATTGGTGAACACGGTGATAGTGAACTCCCTGTATTTTCACAAGCATCTATTGGAACTGAGAATTTAGAAAAGGTATTAAAAAGAAGAAATAATCCAAAAGACAGGGAAAACCTGGAGCAGATATTTAAAAATGTACGGGATGCAGCATACGAAATCATCAATAGGAAAGGCGTAACAAACTTTGGGATTGGCATGTGTTTGACTAGAATAACAAAAGCGATCCTAAATGATGAAAACAGTATTCTTCCTGTATCTTGTTTATTGGAAGGAAAATACGGCCAAAATGATATCTATATGAGTGTGCCAGCTGTTGTCAATCGAAAAGGCATTAAGGAAGTCATCGAACTTGATTTAGATGAAAAGGAACAAGAATTATTCAATAACTCAGCTAAGGTGTTAAAAGAAACGGGAAGAACGGTCTAATGACCGTTCTTTACTTATTTTCCAATAACCTTGTATAACTACTCAGCTTCTACAATGTGTCCCAGCCTGCACATTTCACAGCGGGTGGATGCTTTTTCGCAGGTGTGGCCGATACGACGTTGGCCATAAAGCTGGTGCCACTGGACATGGTATTTGCGGCTTTTTTCCTCCTCCGTCCCTCCGCCTTGCAGAAGGACTTGCCCTGCATCCAATGTGTAGTGTCAGATGAGATGCACTCGCCAGCCTTTGCGCCTGTGCCTTTCTCCCAGCTTGCTTTGTCCTCTTCTTCACTTTTGTCTCATGGAAACGCTGGTGGAACGTGAGGATTTGTGAATGTGTTCCCTGTAGAAGCCCTTATTTTGAAGGTGATAGATGAAACCTAGTGAAAGGGAAGGAAACAATGATATAATAAATAGTCACCACAAATAAGCCGATGTGAAGCTGTTGCGTGACCTGGGTTAGCTGACTAACCCTGATTTATTTTTGGGGAGCATTTGACCATCCCAGTAATGAGAGGATTGGAAATTGATTATGACAAATAATTTTTGGCGTGATTTACCACGGCCATTTTTCATACTTGCACCGATGGAAGATGTAACGGATGTCGTGTTTCGGCATGTTGTCGCCGAAGCAGGCAGTCCGGATGTATTTTTCACAGAGTTCACAAATTCGGAGAGCTATTGTCATCCTGAGGGAATGAAGAGTGTTCGCGGCCGTTTGCTATTTACAGAAGATGAACAGCCGATCGTAGCACATATTTGGGGAGATAATCCGGAAAACTTCCGCAAGATGAGCATTGGTATGGCGGAGCTGGGATTCAAGGGCATAGATATCAATATGGGCTGCCCTGTGCCGAATGTCGCGCAAAGAGGAAAAGGCAGCGGCCTTATCCTTCGACCGGATGTTGCAGCGGAACTAATCCAAGCAGCGAAAGCGGGCGGGCTACCTGTAAGCGTGAAAACGCGCCTTGGCTATAAGGAAGTGGATGAGTGGAAGGAATGGCTGACGCATATTTTAAAGCAGGATATCGCGAATCTTTCTATTCATTTACGTACAAGAAAAGAAATGAGTGCTGTAGATGCCCATTGGGAGCTGATTCCTGAAATCAAGGCATTGCGTGACGAAATTGCACCCGGTACGCTGTTGACAATCAATGGAGATATTCCTGACCGTCAAAAAGGGTTAGAGCTTGCTGAACAATATGGTATTGATGGCGTAATGATCGGGCGCGGCATTTTCAAAAATCCGTTCGCCTTTGAAAAGGAGCCGAAAGAGCATGGCACGAAGGAGCATCTGGACCTCCTGAGACTGCAGCTTGATCTTCATGATCAATATATAGAAGAATTGCCCCGTTCCGTTACGGCGCTTCACCGCTTTTTCAAAATCTACGTCAAAGGGTTCCGTGGAGCCGCAGAATTACGAAACCAATTGATGGACACGAGAACAACGGATGAAGTGCGTGCATTGCTTCGCAGTTTTGAAGAAAACAATATGGATTGATGCTAGCCGAGAAAGTGTCATGCCTTGAAATACCCCGTAGATGTTAGTTGGACAACTAATGTTTACGGGGTGTTTTTATGGTGCGGTTTACAAATGGATAAGTTGGATTTCTACTATAATAAAGGGAGCCGAGGCTACAATTGAGCTTGCTACGCCGCTAGAGCTTGTAGCTGGAGCAAATATTTTTTTGAAAACTTTTTTAATATATTATGAAGAAACCATTTTTATTATCTTTCGTTCTATTTAGTGGCTTGACAGAAGTGTAGATTAGGAATAGTATATATGATGCTCAGGAGAAAGTTATTTAAAAATAACGTTTTCCTGATTTGTTATTTATCCTCTAATCTACTATAAATATGATTTTATATAAGTAAAAGGTAGGTGCGAAAATGAAAAGTTTAGTAAATAAAAAAGGTGGCCTATTAAACAAGTTTTTAGGCATCTATATACTGGCTGTCTTACTGTTATGGATAAAAACATATATCACTCAGGCAACACAATTCGAGCTGGGGGTAGAAGGGCTTCTTCAGCAGTTTCTTTTATTAATAAATCCTTTAGGTTCAGCGATGTTATTTCTAGGGTTTTCATTTGTCTTTAAAGGAAAGAGGAAATATACATCACTTGCTGTAGTTTACACGCTTATGTCTATTCTTTTGTATGCAAATGTTGTTTATTACCGATTCTTTAGTGATTTCATTACATTGCCTACAGTTTTACAAACGCAGAACTTTGGAGATTTAGGCGGCAGTGTCCTTACTCTGTTGAAACCGTATGATCTATTGTTCTTTGTGGATGTATTTGTTGTGTTATATATATGTTTATCCAAAAAGGTCCAAAAGGACAAAAAAGGCGTTGGATACAAAAAATCAATAGCTGTGATTGCTTTTGCATTAGGCTTATCGATTCTTAATTTAGGATTAGCAGAAGCGGACCGTCCACAGTTACTGACTCGTGGTTTTGATCGAAACTATATCGTGAAGTATCTGGGGATGTATAACTATACCATTTATGACTCAGTGGAAACGATGAAGGCATCATCACAGAGAGCGCTGGCGGATAGCAGTGACGTTACGGAAGTAATCAACTATACGAAGTCTAACTACGCTAAACCGAATGAAGAATATTTTGGTGCAGCAAAAGGGATGAACGTCATCTATCTGCATTTGGAGTCAATGCAAAACTTCCTTATCGACTATGAATTACATGGTGAAGAAGTGACGCCGTTTTTAAACTCATTAGCAAAAGATCCGAATACGCTGTACTTTGATAATTTCTTCCATCAAACAGCCCAGGGGAAAACTGCGGATGCGGAATTCATGCTTGAAAATTCCTTGTTTGGCCTGCCGCAAGGATCTGCCTTTATTACAAAAGGGCATAATACGTACCAAGCAGCTCCTAGTATATTAAAAGATCAAGGTTATACATCGGCTGTTTTCCATGGTAATGGGGGAAGTTTCTGGAACCGAAATGTCATTTATAAATCATTCGGCTACGATAAATTCTTTGATGCCAGTTATTATGACACGAGCAATCCAGGGGACATGGCTGAGTATGGTTTGTTGGATAAACCATTCTTTGAGCAATCAGCAAGCCTTCTAAATACGTTGCCGCAGCCTTTCTACACGAAGTTCATTACGGTGGCGCACCACTTCCCGTATAAGCTCGACCAGGAGTTGGCGACAATCGAGAAGGCTGAGACTGGGGATGCAAGTGTCGATAATTACTTCCAGACGGCACGTTATGCGGATGAAGCGATCGAGCAGTTCTTCAACCAATTAAAAGAAGCAGGCCTATATGAAAACAGCATGATCGTCCTTTATGGTGACCATTATGGTATCTCGGATAATCATAATAAAGCGATGGAACAGATTATTGGAAAAGAGATTACACCATTTGAAAGTGCGAGCCTACAACGTGTACCATTATTTATACACGTTCCGGGGATGCAAGGCGGGGTCGACCATTCTTACGGTGGCCAAATAGACCTTCTTCCGACCGTGTTACATTTACTGGGTATTGATTCACAGAACTATGTTCAATTCGGCTCGGATTTATTATCGGAAGAGCATAATGAGGTTGTGCCATTTAGAAATGGTGATTTTATGAGTCCTACAATCTCTTCAGTCGATGAAAAATTCTATGATAGCCAAACAGGTTTGCTGCTCGATGATAGTCAATTAGAGTCGGCAAACGCCATCAAAAATGAAGTGGATTATAAATTAAAACTATCCGATAAAGCCGTGAACGGTGACTTGTTGAGATTCTATACGCCGACAGGATTTACTCCAGTTGACCCTTCTCAATTCAATTACAGCAAAGATGAAGAAGTAGAATCAGATTAATTATTGAAGTTAGTGGGCAGTTCAAGTAGATATGTTGGATATCAAGCGTGCATGATCCAAGCGCTGTATGATATCTGGCTGTCATCTTGGACTGCCTTTTTTATATGCTTTTTGATGGATGGCGGATAGTTTGATTCTTTGGAGGGGATGAGGTTTCTGGTGGACCCAATAATATTGGATTCAGGCGGAAGGGAGATATTCAATGGATGGAATTTTATCACTCTGACGCAGATGCGGATATGTCCTTATCAAGTACGTTAATCCATAAATTTACACTTTATTATCCGATGTAATGTATACTGTAGATATCCTGCTACACAGGTAGGGAAGTCTTTTTCTAGGAGATTTAAGATGAAATTGGATTGCCTGATTGTTGATGATGAAATCGTTTTAGCGGAAACGACAAGTGAATATTTTAATATGTTTGACGTCAAGACAGCATTTGTAACAAGTGCGGAGGAATGCCGGCGCTTTTTGCAAGAGAATGAACCATCGTTGATTCTTCTGGACATTAATCTCGGTGATGAATCGGGGTTTGATTTGTGCAGAACGCTGCGTAAAACAACCCAGATTCCGATTCTATTTATCAGCGCCCGCTCCAGTGATGACGATGTTCTCATTGCGCTTAACATAGGGGGCGATGACTACATCCAGAAACCATATACATTGAGCGTTTTATTAGCAAAAGTAAAAGCGGTAATCAAAAGATATGGCAGTAGTTCAAGCAGCCGACAGGAAGTTTTGGAGTTTGGGCAGATTCAAATTGATACGAAGCTTCATCGTGTTCGGGTAAATGGCACCGATATTCAACTAAAAGCAATGGAATATAAACTTCTTTCCTATTTGGCGAAAAATAAAAATCGCATCATCGCAAAAGATGAGCTGTTTCGAAATGTATGGGGGGATTCCTTTGTAGGGGATGGGACCCTGAATGTACACATTCGGCATCTACGCGAGAAGATTGAACACAATCCAAAGGACCCGCAATTTATAAAAACCGTTTGGGGAACGGGATATGTGTTAGAGGATGCCGACCAATGAGGATAAAGCCGCTGCTGGTCGCGGTCTTGGCTGTTTTTGCTACAGGAATTGCCTGCTCGATCATCATCATTAACACTAAACATATTTCAGAAGTGGATCTTGTAGCTGTAAATGACGTAGTTAAAACGGCCGAGGAGAATTGGGGACAGGCTAGTGGAGAAACCTTTCGGAATAGTGATATAAAGCAGCCGTTTTCCATTATAGATGATAGAGGAAACGTGATGTACCAAACACCGGGCCATCATTTCACCAGTATCTACGATGCCATAAAAAATAGAGATACATTTATCGATCTAAAACAAAATGACGAAATTGTAGGGAAACTAATTATCCGCAATAATGAACAGGAAATAGTGGAACAAATGAAACGTGAACTGGTCACATCCATCAGCTTGGCTTTAGGTCTGTTGATGATGACGATCATCCTCTATATTACCTATATTTACAGAGTGTTATTGAAGCCGTTTCAGCAGCTTCGAACCTTCGCGGCGAATGTGGCGAGAGGCAATTTAGACATGCCTTTAAATATGGACAAGAACAATTATTTTGGTGCATTCACGGAAAGTTTTGATTTGCTGCGCGAAGAACTCGGTGCTGCCCGTCAAAGGGAGTATGAATCCAACCGTAGCAAGAAGGAGCTTGTGGCCACATTGAGCCATGATATTAAGACGCCTGTCGCTTCCATCAAGGCGGTCAGTGAATTGATGCTCATGCAGGCAAAGGATGAAAAGGTCATCAAGCAAGTGAACACAATCTATTCAAAAGCGGAGCAAATCGACTTGCTTGTGACGGATATGTTCCACGCCACTTTGGAAGAGCTGCAGCAGCTAAAGGTAATGGTAACCGAGGAACCGAGTGGAATACTTGTCGATATGATTGAAAATGTCAATTATGATCAGCGAATCGACTATGATCCGGTTCCGCCGTGCATCATACTGACGGACCCCTTACGCATGCAGCAGGTAATAGACAATGTCATCAGTAACGCATATAAATATGCCGGAACGAACATCGCTATTAGGTCACGCATCAATCAGGGGTACCTTGAACTCCACATCATGGACTTCGGATCTGGAATTAGAGAGGAGGAATTGCCTCTGCTGTACAATAAATATTATCGGGGCAAGAATGCCGAAGGAAGGAATGGTTCAGGGCTTGGCCTTTATATATCAAAGTACTTCATGGAAAATATGGACGGCGAAATTTACTGCTGCAATCGCCATGATGGCTTTACCGTCGTGTTGAAAATCAAGCTTGCATGATATTTAAGAATCAGTTAAGAATTGCATAAAGATTTACTAAGAATTCATTTTGTATGATAAGACTGTAATCTTCATTACGGTCTTTTTTCTTTGGTTTGAAAATACAAACTTGAACTTACTAAAGGGAGAGTGCGAAAAGCATGACAAAAACAATTATTAGGACGGAAAAGTTATGTAAAACCTTTTCGA
>JBJEFP010000120.1:0-14394 GCA_051874195.1 Lysinibacillus sp.
ATCGTCTACGTCTAGGCATTCGCGCCAGCTGCCCGAGGTCGCTTCAGCAATCACTACGCGTGTCGAGCCCGCTAGGTGATCGCTTCGGCGCGCTTGTCGCAGCTGAACGGGCGCGAATGCGCTTTTGTTCTTTGTTCTTACAGATGTCGCATGAGGACAGCGACGAACTGTTCCAGACCGCTTTTATCTTCCGAAGAAAAGCGGTTTTTGATCGGGCTGTCGATGTCAAGCACGCCGATGACTTCTCCGTTTTTCATAAGGGGGATGACGATTTCCGAGTTGGAGGCTGCATCACAGGCAATATGTCCAGGGAACGCGTGCACATCCTCCACGACCATCGTTTCCTTCTTGGATACTGCAGTGCCGCATACCCCGCGTCCGACGGGGATGCGTACACATGCCGGCAATCCTTGGAATGGTCCGAGTACGAGCTCTCCGTCCTTCATAACATAAAATCCGACCCAGTTGACATCAGATAGAAATGTATTCAGCAAGGCGGATGCATTGCTGAGGTTTGCTGTCTGGTCCTTCTCTCCGGTTAGGAGTGCATCCAGCTGTTTGGACAGCATCGTATATTGTTCGGCTACCGAACCCTCATATTGAATTTTTGTAAACATAGAAACCTCCCAAAAAATTAATCTTTAAAGATTGTATCATAGTGCTGGTGCAAATCCTTCACTTTATGGGCATCCGACCCGAACACATAGTGCAGGCCAATCGATTTTGCGTAATCAACCAGATGGTACGGAGGATACGGCTCCCTGCATAAAGGTTTGCTTAAGCCGGCGCTATTGAAGTCGAGCTCATAGCCTTGCTGCTGCATCAGCTGCAAGATTCCCTTGATCTGCTCATCATCCTCTATTTTTTCATCATGAGCGAGCTGGAATTTGTGGATGAGCGTCGGATGACCGATACGCTTCGGCTTGTAGGCTCCTAAATCAGCGAGAATCGACTCCCGTACCGTTTTGTAATACAAATCGTACATCGCCTGGATGCCGCCGACTTTTTGCGCAAAGCGCAGATACTCCTCCACGGAGAAGTCGATGCAGCTGTATGCGCCCTCGTGTTGAAGGAAATGAACGGACAGGATGGCGTCATCCAGCTGTGGACCGTACGTGTTCAGAAAATGGGAAGTTTCATTTTCGTAGCCCTTGATATAATCGACTTCCAAGCCAATCTTAATGTGTATCTTATTTTTGTAGCGTAGTTTTAATTCCTGAAGCTCTGCTATGTAGTCCTCCAGACGTCCAGCATCCATACCGCTGTCTTTATCGGGTGTCGGGTCAACAAATGATGGCGGAAGGGGTGCGTGTTCTGTAAAGGAAATGTGGGTAAAGTCATGCTGGATTGCTTTTTCAATATATTCTTCAAATGGATCTAGGGTGCCGTGTGGGCAAAAGGGCGTATGGATATGACCGTCTTTTTTCATGTGGGATGCCTCCTTATCTAGGCCGGTTTTTTTTACTAATATTTAGTTTAAACAAATACGCGAAAACATGATATGATTATAGATACATTAGCCAATTCAGACACTTTGGAACAGGGGGCTTACAATGATAAAGTATATCATCATTGTTGCAGTCGTACTATTAGCATTATTAGCGGTCGGCCTATTCGTCCGGCGCAAGCATAATGCCATAATAGCCCGGCTGGAAAAGGAAAAGCTGGAGGTCCAGCATTATCCAATCTACGAAGAGCTTACTAAAGTAAAAACACTAAACATGAACGGTCAGACAGAGGAGCTTTTTGAAAATTGGCGTAATGCTTGGGTCGAAGTGACAGATGTTCATGTCATTAAAATCGATGCGCTGCTTTTTGATGCGGAGGAATACATAGACCGATTCAAATTTAAAAAAGCAACAGAAATCGAACAAGAAATCGAAAAAAAAATCGAGGAATGTGAAAAAACACGCCTCAAAATCTTGCTTGAATTGGAAGAGCTGATTGGAAGCGAAGAAAAAAACCGTATTGAAATAGAGCAGTTGAAAGAGTATTATCGCTCGGCACGGAAGACGGTTCTTGCCCATCAGCACTCATTCGGCTCAGCGCTCGGCCAGCTGGAGAAACGCTTGGAAATGTTCACTCCTAAATTCGAAGAGTTTGATGTGTTGACGAAGGAAGGCAACTATTTGCAGGCCCGCGAAATTGTGCTCTCTTTGAATGCGGAAGCGCAGGAAATTTTTGACCTGCTCAGTGAGATTCCTGCCTTGCTGTCGGAGGTGCAGACGAAAATCCCGACAGCCATCCATGAACTGAGGAACGGCCAGCGTGAGATGGAGGAGCAGAAGTACTATCTGCGCCATTTGGAGATGACGGAATACCTGGAGGCTCTTGAAAAAGAGCTGGAGGGGCTCAAAGGTACGATTGCGGATTTGGATATTGAAAAAGTAAGGCCGCGTATCGACCAAATTAACGAGGAAATCGACCAGTTCTATGACCTGCTTGAAAAGGAAGTGGTGGCGAAACGATATGTGGACCGCCACTGTTCGCCACTTCGTGAAAAACTTGAAAAGCTGATAGCCATCACCCGGGAAATAAGCGATGAGGCGACCTATGTCCAGCGAACATATCGATTGCCTGAAAAGGAAGCGGAAATCCCGCGCAACTGCCTGAAGCAGCTGGAAGTCCTACATAAGCGATATGACCTGCTGGCGATGCGTGTACAGGAGGAGAAATCGGCCTATTCCAGCCTGCAGGAGGAGCTGGAGGAAATCGGTGAGGAAATCGGACGCATCAATGAAGAGCAGGAGAGCTTCGCCATACGCCTGAAGAATCTGCGCATCGATGAGAATACAGCGCGCAACCAGCTTGATTCATTGAGCAAAATGCTTCAGGAGACAGAACGCATGCTGACAAAGGCTAACATCCCGGGGATTCCTGAGGAAATGGACGCCCGTCTTGAAGAAGCGGAGGAGCAACTGTTCATCGTCATGCAAAGCCTGCAGGAAACACCTCTTAATATGGAGCAGGTGAACAATAATTTGAGCAATGCAAAAAAATGCATCGCAGACGTAAAGGCGCGTGCTGAAGAGATGGTGGAGAATGTCATCATGATCGAGCGCATCATCCAGTACGGCAATCGCTACCGGGCTTCCAATCCACAGGTGCACACGCAACTATTGGAGGCCGAAAAAGCATTCCATCAGTTCCGTTACATCAAGGCGCTTGAAGATGCAGCGGCAGCTGTCGAAATGATGGAGCCGGGGGCGATTAAAAAGATCGAGGTGCTTGTACAAGAAGATTTATCTGCAAAAATATAAGCATTACCAGTACCATCATGGACCATTTACAGTTATAATAGAAATATTGTCGAAGCCACCGCACATCCTGTGTTGGTGGTTTTGTTTTGAGTGAAGAAAAGCGGCCCTTTTGCTAGGCGGATGAATGATGTGAAAAAACATGGCCGCCCCGGACAAAAGGAAGCCGCATATCAACATAATAAAGAAGGGCGAATGCAATGATTTATTTAGATAATAGTGCAACGACAAAGCCGTACAAGGAAGTGCTCGATACATTTGTTCAAGTAAATGAGCTGTATTATGCTAATCCGGCTTCTATTCATGAGGCGGGAGTGACAGCTAATATGCTGCTCACGAGGGCACGTGAACAAGTTGCACAGATTTTAAATACAGAGGCTAAGGAAGTTGTTTTTACAGCCGGTGGGACGGAATCGAACAACTTTGCCATCTTTGGGACGGCATATGTCAGCACCCATAAGGGAAAGCATATTTTAACAACCAAAATCGAGCATCCTTCCGTGCTGGAGGCTGTAAAGCGCCTTGCGGAAGAAGGGTTCGAAGTCGAGTATCTGACAGTTAATGCTGATGGCGTCATTTCATTAGAAGAGCTGAAGCAAAAAGTTCGCAAGGATACCATCCTCGTCAGCATCATGCATGTGAATAATGAAATGGGGGCAATCCAGCCGATTGAAGAGGCGGCGGCCATCATTCATGCACAAAGCCGTGCCGTATTCCATGTGGATGCAGTGCAGAGCTTCGGGAAGTTGCCCATTGCCTTCAATGGCGATGCAGGTCCGGATATAGTATCCGTTTCGGGGCATAAAATCCATGCGTTGAAAGGTTCCGGTGTCATCGCCTTCCGAAAGGCGTTCAAGATTGCGCCGTATCTCGTCGGAGGGGGACAGGAATTCGGTCTCCGGAGCGGTACGGTGGCAGTCCCGCAGGCTGTTGCATTTGCAAAGGCAGCGAGGCTGGCGGTGGAAAATATGGATGCGAATTACAAACAATATGTGCTATGGCACAAGGAGCTGCGTGCATTCCTGCAAGGTTTTGGAAACCACGTTCATTTAATATCTACCGAAAACGGGGCACCATACATTACATCCTTCAGTGTCCGTGGGTTGAAGGGTGAAATTTTAATCAATGCCCTGCAGAAAGAGGGCGTCATTGTTTCTACATCAAGTGCATGTTCATCCAGGCAAACGAAAACAAGCCATGTAATCGAGGCGTTGCAGGTCGATCAGGCCTTTAATAAAGGCGTATTGCGTGTAAGCTTTGGGATGCAAACAACAGAAGCGGATATCGCTGCCTTCAAGCAAGCATTCGGGCAAGTGATGAAGCAGTTAAAAGGAGAAGTAGTAGTATGATTTGGAAGGAAATTTTAATTCGTTACGGTGAACTTTCAACGAAAGGGCGTAACAAAAATGATTTTATCAACCGTCTGCGTGACAATGTGCGTTATTCATTCCATGATTTGATGCCGTTAAAAATTCGTGCAGAGCGCGACCGCATGTTTATAGAAATCGAAAACGAAGAAAAAATGAATGTACTAATGGAACGCCTGCCTGAGGTGTTCGGCATCCAGTCGTTCAGCCCGGTCGCTTCGTGCGGAAAAGACATCGATGAGATGAAGGCTTTGGCCATTCAAATTATGGAGCTTTATCAGGAACAGGACATTACATTCAAGGTGGAGGTACGCCGTACGGACAAAAATTTCCCGCTTGATTCACATGCAATCCAGCGTGAAATCGGAGGTACGGTGCTCCGCAACTATCAGAACTTATCCGTCAACGTAAAAAAACCGGATGTAGAGCTTCGTATTGAAGTGCGCCTGGACGCGGTGTATATGATGGCACAGGTCATCCCGGGTGCTGGCGGCATGCCGGTCGGGTCGAACGGGAAATCGCTTTTGATGCTGTCGGGAGGAATCGATAGCCCGGTTGCCGGATATCTGATGATGAAGCGAGGCGTCCGTCTGGAGGCGATTCATTTCTATAGCCCGCCGTATACGAGCCAAAATTCGCTTCAGAAAGTAAAGGACCTGGCGAATGAACTGACGAAATTCGGCGCAAAAATCCGTCTCCACATCATTCCGTTTACGGAACTGCAAGTGTTGATAAAGGATAGTGTGCCCGAAAACATGACGATGACGACGACGCGCCGCATGATGCTCCGAATCGCCGATAAGGTGCGGGAAGAAATAGGTGCACTAGGAATCGTGACAGGCGAAAGCTTAGGGCAAGTGGCTTCGCAGACGCTTGAGAGCTTGACGGCAATCAATGATGTTACAAGCACACCGATTCTTCGGCCGCTCATCGCTTCTGATAAATTGGATATTATCGAAATTGCAGAGCGCATCGGCACGTATGAAACATCCATCCAGCCTTATGAGGACTGCTGTACCATCTTTACACCAGCAAGTCCGAAGACGAAGCCGAAGCTGGAGAAGGTGATGCATTACGAAAGCTTTACAGAATTCGATGAATATATTGAGCGTGCCGTGAAGAACAGAGAAGTGCACATCCTGCCTGAAAAGAAAGTAGAGAAAGACAAATTCGCCGATTTACTATAAATTCCTGAATGAAGAATATATTACCGTAAAATATTCGTGTATGAATTTCGCCTCCTGACACATTCTATATGCACAAGGAGGTGAAACACGATGTCAAACAACAATCGTAGCTCAAACAAACTTAGCGTACCAGGTGCGCAACAAGCTCTAGATCAAATGAAATATGAGATCGCTCAAGAGTTTGGCGTACAATTAGGAGCAGAAGCTTCTTCACGCGCTAACGGTTCAGTAGGTGGCGAGATCACAAAACGTCTTGTTAAAATGGCTGAATCTCAATTAAAAGGTACAAACCAATAATGTAAAGCAATAGGGCTGCTACATAAGCGAAAAGCTTATGTAGCAGCTCTTTGCTTTTCCCCTATAGTATGTCCCGAAAAAGTATTGCAGGGAAAATATTTTTTCTTAATATACGGATTTTTTTGAAAAATTAAACATGTACAAGTATAATATGTAGTGTAAGGCAAAGGGGATAAGGGGGAATTCAATAATGAAAAGAGAAGACTTATTAGCACCTGAAGTGTATAACATTGTGGATGAAATTGAAAAGCATGCGGCGCAAGGGGATAAAAAAGCATTGCTTATTCATCATGAAAATGATGTCATCGAAGAAGTTACATACGCCGAACTAATGGAAAAAGCGGGTCGGGTTGCGAATGTTTTTAAAAGTGAAGGCCTTCAAAAAGGGGATGTGCTACTAGTCATGGTGCCCCGTTCTTTGGAGGCATACGTAACATACATTGGTGCGCTAAAGGCCGGCCTTACCATCATTCCTAGCTCAGAGCTACTTCGCGCGAAGGACATCGACTACCGGATTGTCCATGCAGAGGCAAAGGGGATTGTTGCCTACGAGCAATACATCGGAGAATTTGATGAAGCCAAAGAGCTTGACGGCATGCAGCTATTTGTAGTGGGCAATGCACAGGCTCCATGGAAAGCGTTATTGGAAAAGGCGGAAAGTCAACCGGCTGCGTTTGAAGGTGAACAGACGCATGCGGAGGATACAGCTTTCCTGGCTTATACGAGCGGGACGACCGGTAATCCGAAGGGAGCCATCCATACACATGCATGGGGCTATGCCCACCTCCGCACAACAGCGAGCAGCTGGCTGGGTGTGGAAGATGGAGACCTTGTATGGGCCACGGCAGCACCGGGATGGCAGAAGTGGATCTGGAGCCCATTCCTTGCTGCACTCGGCAGCGGGGCGACGGCATTTGTCTATAAAGGGAAGTTCGATCCTATCAAGTATTTGGAGTTGCTACAGGAACATAAGATAAATGTTCTGTGCTGTACACCGACAGAATACCGTTTGATGGCAAAGGCGGACAATCTGAGCGGCTATGATTTATCAGCTCTGCATAGTGCCGTATCTGCGGGAGAGCCACTGAACCGTGGGGTCATCGAGACATTCCTGCGTGAATTCAATGTCCAGGTACGGGACGGTTATGGCCAGACGGAAAATACATTGCTTGTCGGCACATTAAAAGGCATGGAGCCGCGCCCGGGATCGATGGGTCAGCCAACGCCTGGGAACATCGTGGATATCATCGATGAGGAAGGCCAGGTATTGCCGGCAGGAGAAGTGGGGGACATCGCCGTCCACAAATCATCACCAGCATTGTTCCGAGGCTACCTGAAGGATTCGGAACGTACGAGCATGCAGTTCCGCGGAGACTGGTATATTACCGGCGACCGTGCACGTAAGGACGAGGAGGGGTACTTCTGGTTTGAAGGGCGCGGGGATGACATCATCATTTCATCCGGCTATACAATCGGGCCGTTCGAGGTGGAGGATGCACTTGTCAAGCATCCGGCAGTGCAGGAATGTGCCGTCGTGGCAAGCCCGGATGAAATTCGAGGAAGCATTGTAAAAGCGTTTGTCGTACTGCGGAATCCGGAAATGAAAAATAGCCCGACCATCATCAAAGAGCTGCAGGACCATGTGAAAGAACTGACGGCCCCGTATAAATATCCGCGCAGCATCGAATTCCTAGATGAGCTGCCGAAAACGGTGTCCGGCAAAATTCGCCGGGTGGAATTGCGCAACGCCGAGCACAGCAAACAGCATAGTTAAATTTTATATGGATAGTTTTATGGCTGCATTGACGAGGAATCCTTTCAATGCGGCTTTTTGCTGTGTTGATTGTGCCTTAAAAAGGAAGTTGTGAGAAGTACGCGATGTCCATGGCCAGGCATTCTCGGCGCAAGCATAACAGGCAGGGCATGCACGGTCTGCGGGTCCTTTTTCAGGCATTTATGCCAACAGAAAAGGGCACAAATGTGTCATTAATTTTTTTCAAAAATAGCACTTTTTGAATTTCCGAAACATTTCATCAAGTTATTCGTATACACTTATAGTAGGAGGCGATTGAATGAATACAAAAAGATGGATTGCGCTCATTGCAGCAGCAGTTTTGCTCGTATTTTCTCTAGGCTTGAATTCCATCATCGCGCTATTCAAGACGGATTTTTTCTCAAGTTTTGAAAGTGCGTTTGGTGAAACGGATACGACAGTATATGAGCTGCCGCTTGAAGCGGGTGATTTCGACAGCCGAATTGCGCTGCTCACAGTGAAGGGAACTATTTTGGATACGGGTTCTAGTTCGTTCTGGGAGGAAGTGGAATATGACCACCAAGGGTTCCTGGGACAGTTGGAGTCAATTATGAATGACGATACAGTAAAAGGTGTCGTGCTGCATGTTGATTCTCCAGGAGGAGGCGTGCTGGAATCGGCCGAAATTCATGAAAAGCTTGTTCAACTGAAGGAAGAGAGACAAATTCCAATCTATGTATCGATGGGTACATATGCTGCATCTGGCGGTTATTACATTGCAGCACCGGCAAATAAAATTTTTGCGCAAAAGGAGACGATTACCGGTTCAATCGGTGTCATTATGCAGTCTTACAACTTTGAGAAGCTGGCTGAAAAAGTAGGCGTCGAGTTTGAAACAATCAAATCGGGTGTTCATAAGGATATGTTCGGCGGTACTCGCGCTTCAACAGAGGAAGAGAAGGCAATGCTTCAGGAAATCATCAATGAATCATATGAAGATTTCGTTGATGTGGTGGAACAAGGCCGCGGTATGACAGAAGCTGACGTGAAGAAAGTAGCGGATGGCCGTATTTTGGGCGGCACACAGGCGATGCGTGCCGGCCTAGTGGATGCAATCGGTGATGTCGATGATGCAGTTGCTGCACTTCGCACGGATTTCAATCTGGAAGATGCGGAGCTTTTCGAATATTCATCGGCAAATAACACGCTAGGCAGTCTGCTTGGGATGAAAGTGAGTGCATTCTTCGGTCCATCCGAGGAAGAGAAGCTGATGCAAAAGATTCTATCGACAAGCAATTCACCGCGTATGATGTATCTTTACGGGGATTATTAAGGAAGGAGTGATGTTGTATGTTGGAAAATGAAGAAACAGCAGTCATTCCTAAAAAAGGTTTTATAAGAGAAGTAGAAGTATATGAGCAGAAGGCAGCTGGATTTTGGATTCGTTTTTGGGCATTTCTTGTCGATACGCTTGTCATCTCGGCTGTCGTCGGCATTGTCGTCAATCCGATTTTCCACCTGATGGACTGGAGCTTTGACGATTCGGTATGGTACCGGCCAATCGTCATCGTATCGGCGGTTGTGTACTACGCCTATTTCATCCTTTTGACGAAATTCTGGGGCCAGACGGTCGGCAAGATGATTTTTGGCCTGCGCGTCAAGAAAGACGATGGCCAGCCGTTGGATTGGGTGTCAGTACTGTTCAGGGAAGGCGTCGGCAGGTTTATCAGTAATACATTTTTCAAGATACCCTACTTGATTGTCGTATTTACACCAAACCATAAGGCGATTCATGACTTTGTCGCAGATACGACGGTCGTTCATGAAGAGGCATTTTCGAGGAAAAAGGTTTTAACGAAGGAAAATTCGGATAATAATACATTATCAACATCTTCAATTTGACGAAGAAGGAGCTGTCTGAAAATCTCTTTTCAGGCAGCTTCTCTTTGCATATAGCCTAAGCGTCATGATTATAGGTAAAGGAAAAGGAAGAAAACAGAGACCTTCTGCACATGGTTGAGCCTCTTTCATGACCGGGAGCTTTGGAAGTTGCATTCTTTCGGATGAATCTAGTAAGATTGAATATATATAGTAAGGAGGCGTTTTCATTGGTTCAAACTACATTCAAACAAAGTCCGGTGACATTAATCGGCAATGAAGTTAAGGTAGGGGACACTGCACCAGATTTCAGCGTGCTTGCAAATGACCTTTCGGAAGTGACGCTAAAGGATTCAGAAGGAAAAATTCGCTTGTTCAGCGTTGTCCCATCCCTGGATACAGGCGTATGCGACGCACAAACAAGAAAATTCAATGAAGCAGCTGCAGAGTTCGGCGATCAAGTGATCGTCTATACAGTATCAATGGATTTGCCATTTGCTCAAAAGCGCTGGTGCGGTGCTGCAGGCATCGACAATGTGGTGACAGTATCCGATCATCGCGACGGCTCTTTCGGTGAAGCATATGGTGTCCTGATTCAGGAACTACGCCTATTAACTCGTTCGGTATTCGTAGTGGATGCAGAAGGAAAAGTAACATATGTAGAATATGTTCCGGAAGCAACTGACCATCCAAACTATGATGCAGCCATTGAAGCTGTAAAAGCATTGACTAAATAATATTCTTTTTCGCCCTTTTGTAGTAAAGTGGAAAAAGGACAAACTGGGACTCACTCGTCAGGGTGGGTTCTTTCATTTGCCTGGACCGCTGTTTTTGCCAAAGGGCATTTTCAGCTCTCCACGGCCGAGAAAGGCTTTTAGGAAAGGAAGTTTTGAATGGAAAAGTTCGAACAGATTTTTACGATCATAAATGGACAGGCTGAAAAATTTGAGCAGCAGGATATGTCGTACTTGGAAGGTGTGCTCGTTGCACTTGAGGATACACTTGAGGGCAAGTTTGAATGGCAGGTGGAAGGCGCTGTGAAAGAAGACATGCGGAAGGCCATCCAAATTGCGATTTTGAAGGGAATGCGGAAAAACACGCAGCCCAACCATCAAATGACCCCTGATACCCTGGGGCTGCTCGTAAGCTATTTTGTAGAGCAGTTTTATGAAGAGGAACTGAAAAAGGGAGCGATTTCTGTTGCGGATCTGGCTCTCGGCACAGGGAATCTGATGTTCACCCTCATGAATGCGCTGGAAGGCAAGGTGACGGCAACGGGGGTCGAAGTGGATGACCTGCTGATTCGTCTGGCCGCGGCGACGGCGGAGCTGATTGAACAGCCGATTTCATTGTATCGTCAGGATTCCCTGGAATCGCTGCTGGTCGATCCGGTTGATGCGATAGTATGTGATTTGCCGGTCGGCTATTATCCAAATGAAGATGTCGCCCTGGAGTATGAACTTTGCGCGGCTGAAGGGATGAGCTACTCGCACCATTTATTCATCGAACAATCGGTGAACCATACAAAGGAGGGTGGCTACTTATTCTTCTTGATTCCTGCGACGCTATTTGAGTCGGAACAGGCGAAGGATTTGCATAAATTCCTCAAGAAGCATGCGTGGATTCAAGCGGTCATCCAGCTGCCGGAGACGATGTTTGCCTCGCGCGCGCATGAAAAGAGCATCCTCATTCTGCAAAAGCAGGGTGTAGAACTGAAGGCGCCTCGGGAAGTGCTGCTTGCAAAGGTGCCGAATATGAACAATAAAGAAGCATTGGCCATGTTCTTTGAAAAGGTGCAAATGTGGAAGAAGAATAAATAGACTTGGAACCGTCTCTGGAAGGAGGCGGTTTTTATTGTGGGAGTTTCGCAGCGCAAAAAGGCCGTCCGGTAAGCAAAACTTAGCGGACGGCCTTTTGTAGAGTATTCTCAGCTATTGGAAATGGAAAATCACTCTGGAGTACGGATAACAAGTACGTCACATTTAGCGGAGCGTACGATTGCTTCCGATACAGAACCGATTAGGAAACGTTCTACAGCGTTAAGACCAGTGGCACCACAGACGATTAAATCTGCATCTACAAGCTTGGACAAGTCTCTAGTGATGATGTTTTTTGGAGAACCGTATTCAATAATAACTTTTACGTTTTCCAAACCTTCAGCTGCGGCTTGCTCTTTGTAGCCATTCAGTAATTCCTCAGCATGTTGTTGAGAGCGTTCGGCAATTGAGCGGTCATATGCTTCGATTGCAGCGAATGAGCGAGTATCGATAACATGTACGAGGTTTAATGTACTGCCTTCATTGCGCTTTGCTATATCAATTGATTTGCGGAATGCATATTCCGCTTCTTTGGAGCCGTCTACAGCAACGACAATGCTTTTATAATGGTTTGCCATCTTGATTTCCTCCTTTATGTGTATGTGCCCATTATAGCAAATGCTGTTGCAATAAAATAGATAACAAATAAAAAAGCAAAGGAATTTTCACATGATTCTGTACTTTATGTGAATTTTTTAGGGATTTGAAAGGTATATTTCTAGATGGGTTGTTTGCAAATGAAAGAAATAGAGGGGGAAATATGTTATTGATGAAAATGATAGATTCACCAAAGTACCTGTTAAGAAAGAACTGGATATGGAAATAAAATAGTTTCCAAAGTTATGAATTATCCGATTACTAAAATTATATAAAATGATACAATGGAGGGGATAATTGACTGTCATTCAACAGGGGAGGGCCATAATTGTGAAAATTGGAGTGCCAAAGGAAATAAAAAACAACGAATATCGTGTAGCGATGACGCCGGCTGGGGTCATGACGCTGACGGGGGTAGGCCATCAAGTAATCATCGAGGCTGGGGCCGGGGCAGGATCTTCTTTTACGGATGAAGACTACAAGCGTGCCGGCGCAACGATTGTCAATACAGCGGCGGAAGCTTGGGATGCCGACATGGTAATGAAAGTGAAGGAACCGCTAGAAAGCGAGTTTGCTTATTTCCGCGAAGGGCTTGTTTTATTTACTTACCTGCATCTGGCACCAGAGCCGGAGCTGACAAAGGCATTGCTCGATAAGAAAGTAGTCGGCATCGCGTATGAAACAGTGCAATTGGCGAATCGCTCATTGCCGTTGCTGACACCGATGAGCGAAGTGGCGGGGAAAATGGCCACACAAATCGGAGCGCAGTATTTGGAGAAGCTTGGCGGCGGAAAAGGCATTCTGCTTGGCGGTGTGTCAGGGGTGCCCCGCGCCAAGGTGACAATCATCGGCGGCGGTATTGCAGGGGCGAACGCTGCAAAGATTGCGGTCGGCATGGGTGCGGATGTGACGATCATCGACTTGAGTGCAGAGCGTCTTCGCCAACTGGAGGATCTATTCGGAAGAGATGTACAGACATTGATGTCAAACCCGTTCAATATTGCAGAAAGCGTCCGTACATCTGACCTTGTCATCGGGGCTGTGCTGATTCCGGGTGCAAAAGCACCGAAGCTCGTGACAGAAGAAATGATTAAATCCATGCAGCCGGGATCGGTGGTAGTGGATATCGCCATCGATCAGGGCGGCATTTTTGAAACAAGCGACCGTGTAACAACCCATGATGATCCTGTGTATGTGAAGCATGGCGTCGTCCATTATGCTGTAGCGAACATGCCGGGTGCTGTACCTCGTACTTCTACTATTGCTCTAACAAATAATACAGTGCCGTATGCGCTTGAAATCGCTAATAAGGGCTTCATCCGTGCATGCATGCAAAACCCGGCTCTATT
Source organism: Lysinibacillus sp. (assembly GCA_051874195.1). Taxonomy (GTDB): domain Bacteria; phylum Bacillota; class Bacilli; order Bacillales_A; family Planococcaceae; genus Lysinibacillus_B. The sequence continues at coordinate 13,503 of JBJEFP010000120.1, forward strand.
GCTCGGTCTGAACACTGTGGACGGGGAGCTTGTATATGAGGCTGTGGCCGATGCGCAAGGATTGTCCTATACACCGGTAATGGATGCCATCAATCGCTTGGAAGGCTTGGAGGAATGATTCGGATCAAGGACCTCCTTCTTTACCGAAACGGCAAAACGATTTTGCAGGATGTTTCCTGGGAGGTGCAGAACGGGGAGCACTGGGCCATTCTTGGACTGAATGGAAGCGGCAAGACGACCTTGCTGAAGGTGATCAATGGTTATCTGTGGCCGAATGAAGGCTCGGTGCAAGTGCTTGGCGAAACTTTCGGAAAAACCGATATAAGAGAGGTCCGCAAGTCGATAGGCTGGGTGAGTGCCGCCATGATTGAGGAGTTCGACCGCCGCGACCCTGCGATAGAAGTTGTCTTGAGCGGAAAATACGGGGCCATCCGTTTATTCGAAACAGTCAATGACGAAGAGGTTGCAGAGGGCGTACGAATGATGGAGCGTTTCGGTGTCGTGCATCTTGCAAATACCGCATTTGAATACCTATCGCAGGGAGAAAGGCAACGGGTGCAAATTGCGCGTGCCATGATGGCCAAGCCAAAGCTGCTTATTTTAGATGAACCGTGTACGGGACTGGATTTGATTGAACGCGAGCATTTACTCAAGACGATCAGTGAGGTGGCGGAGCAAGGAGATGTGGCTATTCTTTATGTGACTCATCATGTAGAAGAAATCCTGCCTTGCTTCACGCATGCATTGCTCATGCGGGATGGTCAGGTATTTGCGCAAGACGTGAGCGCTCGGCTGCTGAACGAAGAGACATTGTCCTCGTTTTTCAATCATGATCTTGCCGTCCAATTGAAAAATGGACGAGCGTGGGTTGCGGTGAAATAGCAGGATAGCC
>JBJEFP010000121.1:0-1800 GCA_051874195.1 Lysinibacillus sp.
AAATCATTCTTTTTTTCCTACGCAGTTGGGGGTGTTCATGAAGCGATGAAGCTACGCGATGTAAAAATCCCAGTTTAGTTCATCCCGCATCACTAAGATGGATTGCCCATCTTTATCGCGAGCGTGCTATACAGATTTTCCGCTATCCTTTCCCCTTTAATCAAACCTTGTTTCTATTCTCTCTCTTCAACTCTAGCTTCTGTCTCCTCGTAGAAATAGCGTCAGCAATTATAAATCTTTTATGGAAATAATTAACAATATATGTCGCATTGTGATATAGTCATGATATGACATAGAGGAGGTTTGTAATGGAAAAGATTTTTAAAAAGTATGGTCCAATGACAGAAACCGCCTTTTATATTTTATTTTCATTGATAGAACCACGTCATGGGTATGGCATCATCAAAAACATAGAGGAGTTGACGGCTGGGCGCCTGAAGCTTGGTTCCGGTACCATTTACGGCACGCTGACAAAAATGCAGAAAGATGGATTAATCGTCGTATTTTCGGATGGAGAACGGAAAACCATTTATGAAATGACTACGCTTGGAAGGCGTGTTTTGCAGCAGGAAATGGATCGCATCAAAGAAATGTATCATCATATTCTGATATATGAGGAGGGACTTTCATGAAAAAATTAAAATTGTTTTGGGGCTACCGGATAGAGGAAACGGAGGAATGGCTGGAACAGATGGCCGGCAAAGGCTGGTTGTTGAAGGAGTTCCGCCCTTTGCTGCGGACCTTTACATTCAAGCCTGCAGAACCGCGCCAGCTGAAATACCATATAGATTATAAGACATCTGATGATGGGCGTCTTGAACAAGCAGGCTGGAAAACGATGGCGAAGACGGAAAGGTGGACATTCCGCAGTGCGGAAAACCCGCAGCTTTACCCTGGAAGAGACTCCCTCTTCAAGCGATTCCGTTTGCATATGTACAGCATTCTATCGGTACTTTCCATTGCCTTCCCTTTCTTGCTTCTACCGTTAGTGATTTTCTCATTACTGATTCCGATAGAGCCAGCGGGGATTCATTTGTTCTTTTTATTGGCCGTTTCAATCGGCGAAATGGTCCTGATTCTGTGGGTATATACATTCTTTCGCAAGCAGGAGCGGAAATTGCTCGGCCTGCCTACTATGCGGAAGTCACAAAAGACGAACTACAGGAAGCTGCGTATCGGCTGGTTCTATGACCCATATCATACGAAGAAGTGGCTGCAGAAGATGTTCGACGAGGGCTATGAGATAGAGAAGGCAGGAGCAATGTGGTTTTATTTCACACCGCGCCAGGCCGAAGCAATCCGCTATGAAATCATCTATGAAAACAGAGTCGACCCTATCTACTACCAACTCCATGAGGCAGCAGGCTGGCGCCTCGTCCATACTTCGTCGACCTCCCTTATGAACAGCACACTGTGGGCGATGCCCCATGCCATAAATGAGGAACCCCCGGCCATTACATACGATATGGAGGAACGCAAGCGAATCGTAAAAAGGAATTTTACAATGACGACAACAATTTTTTTCATCCTTACGCTATCCTCATCCTTTTCGACTTTGAACTACATTTTTATAGAAGATGATCCGTTCTCTTCTCTGGAATTCCTCAGTTTCACGAGCGCTTTGAACATAGTCCTGCTAATCATGTGGCTTGTATTATATGTAAAAAGCTTCATTGGATATAGCCGTGAGATGAGAGAAATGCATGACAGCTAGACCTGCCCTATAATTTGGAACAATAGCCGCTATGAGCTGGCCATATGCTTTTTTTGAAATAAACAAAAAAGAGATGCTCATGCAAC
>JBJEFP010000122.1:0-1776 GCA_051874195.1 Lysinibacillus sp.
GGGGCTTTGGCGCTTATTTGAATTTAAGTTGTATAGCAAAATCGCCAAATGCCGATTTTGGGCGTTCAAAAGGACGTCGATATTTTTTTAGCATGCAGCAGAAAGCCTGCTGCCACGGGATTTTCACGCTTAAGGGTTGCATGCCTCGGCCTTGCCCGGCAGCCGTTTTTTTGCATATGTATTGGCCAAAAATCGGCCGAACATGCGTATTCCATAAAGAAAAGCAGCGCGCATATGCACCCTGCTCTTCTGTTACTTTTAATTTTTCGCGTCGCCCAGCAGGTGGAATTCGAAGCCGGCTGCTTCCCATGCACCGCGGTCCAGGCAGTTTTTCGTATCGAAGACGATCTTGTGCTTCGTTTGGATCGAAGCGACGTCGATTGTCTTGAATTCGTTGTGGTCTGTCAGGAACAGCAGGATGTCTGCGTTTGCCGTTGCTTCCTCCAGGCTCTGCGTCTGTGTCGGATGCTTGTTTTCCTTGATGTGCGGATCGAATGATACGACATTCAGGCCAAGCTTCTGCAGCTCGTCGATGACAATCGTCGACGGGCTTTCACGCATGTCGTCGATGTTGCCCTTGAAGGCAAGTCCAAGCACGGCAACCGTCGCGCCCGCAATGCCTGCCTTGTTCAGGATGCTTTGCGTCTTCTGCGCCGTGTAGCCCGGCATGGAATCGTTCGTGTTGCGTGATAAATGAATGATCTGCGCTGTTTCACCGCCAAGCTCTACTAAGAACCATGGGTCAACTGCGATACAGTGGCCGCCTACACCCGGTCCCGGGAAGTGGACGTTTACACGCGGATGGTAGTTGGCGAATTTGATTGCCTCCCAGATGTTCACATCCAGTTTTTCTGCAAGCTTTGCAAGCTCGTTGGCAAAGGCGATGTTCACGTCACGGTATGTGTTTTCCATTACTTTCACCAATTCCGCAGTCGTCGCATCCGTCAGATGGATGGCACCCTGTACGAATGTTTCGTAAAGCTCCTTCGTCATCTCGGCGGATTTCTTATTGATGCCGCCGACGATGCGGTCGTTGTTGATCAGCTCCTCGAATACGCGTCCTGGGATGACACGCTCAGGCGAATGCGAGACGAACAGCTCCTCACCGATGACAAGACCTGATTTCACCAGCTCCGGCAGCATGATGTTCTCAACAGTCTTCGGCGGTACCGTCGACTCCAAAATGACCAGGTTGCCTGGTTTTACATATGGCACGATGGATGCCGTCGCCTGACGTACATACTCTAGATTTGCCGTATTGTCCGGATTGATCGGGGACGGTACGGCAATGATGAATACATCCGCTTCCTGCGGAGTCGTCGATGCAGTCAAGAAGCCTTCATCGACTGCTTTATTTAAACGCTCTTGCAAGCCCGTTTCCTCGATGTGCAATTGCTTTTCCTGAATACTTCTTACAGCGGCCGGGTTCACATCGACACCGTGCACCTGTACGCCGTGGTTTGCAAACATGACTGACGTCGGCAGACCGATATACCCAAGTCCAACGACACAAATTGTTTTTGACATTGCTTTGACTTCCTTTCACGTTCGAAAAAGAATAGATGTTTTATTTTATAAACGTTTCGTACTGTAATGTAGTTCCCGAACTTTTTTACCGCTTTCACCGGCACCCACGCCGGCAGGTTCATAAAGAACTACCTCATAGTATACAACTTTGCAACCATTGTGGAAATAATTTTTATTGATTTGCATGGGGGTTCGGGCAGGAATGGTCTCATTTTGTCATATATCCGGTTGGTTGGTGGAAGTGCGACC
>JBJEFP010000123.1:0-1769 GCA_051874195.1 Lysinibacillus sp.
CGATGCATTTATAAACCAAATTTCCCTCCAGCATTTATTGGGACAAATTGATTCAATGTGGAAAAAGGTCTTTGGACATGGCGCATTTTCAGAGCATACGTATAATCTTGAAAATGCCGGCTATGTGGTCAAGGAAGTATACGATGCGTACAAGGAGCTAGGAAAAGACCATATTGCATTACCGGCGAAAGAATGGTACTTGAAGTATGGAGAGTTTCAACTTGTGCACCGCACATATGGTATCCCGCCCTTTACGCAAAAGGAGGAAATGATTGCCGAAAAAGTGCTTCACCATTATCGCAAATCTCTTGAAGAAATTGATGTCGCCGTATAACTGTTCATATAAATGTAGGATTATAACAAGGAAATGCTGATTACGTTTCATCCAATCAGCCAGTTTTAAAGCATCCGTTGAAGGGTGCTTTTCTTTTTTAGGCATAGCCCTTCATCCTGAATGACACGTGTATAAATATGACGAGAATATGGAAGATAAAAGGGAATGTAAGGGTTTTCGTGTACATTTTACAAAAACAAATGTTTTTCTAGGGGAGATTTCCCTTGTTTTCATCTATAATATAAGATAGAATTTTTTTATATAAAATTTTCAAACAATTTGTTCATATAGATTTTTTGATGACTTTGGAGGAGACATACATGGCAGTAATCAAGGCGGCCATCCTAGGATTTGGCACAGTAGGGCAAGGGATTTACCATATCTTAAATGAAAAGCGAGAGGCGCTGCGGGAAAAGCTCGGTGTAGAACTCGAAGTGACAAAGATTCTGGTACGGGATGCTTCCAAGGAGCGTATACCGGGAACGAAGCATCTATTGACTGACAATATCGATGAAGTATTTGCGGAAAAGGGCATGCAGGTCGTATTTGAAGCCATCGTCAATGAAGAGCCTGCGTTTTCTTATTTGAAGAGAGCTGTAGAAAATAAATGCCATGTGGTGACGGCGAATAAAGTAATGTTTGCTAAGAGAGGAATGGAGCTTCAGGAGCTGGCGAAGCAGAACGGTGTATTTGTCGGATATGAAGCGACGGTTGCAGGTGGTGTTCCAGTCATCAAGACATTGAAGAACATCCTGCTTGTCAACGATGTCAGCTGCATTCAGGGGATTTTGAACGGGACGACGAACTATATGCTGACGAAAATGCGCAAGGAAGGGTGGAGCTTTGAGGAAGCCCTGCTGGAAGCACAGCGTCTTGGTTATGCGGAGGCGGATCCTTTCAATGATGTTTCCGGTCAGGACGCGTTCAAAAAGTTGATGATACTGTCCGATTTGGCATTCGGGGAACAGCCGGACTGGTCGGAGGTAGAGGTGATCGGCGTCGATACGATTTCTGCCGAGGACGTGAAGAGAGCGACGGAGCAGGGAATGCGCTACCGTCACGTGGCGGAAGTGGAAAAGCAGGCAGACGGCAGGATTGTAGGGAAGGTGGCACCGATGCTCGTGGACAGGGAGCATCCGTTATTCCCGATTGATGACGTCTTCAATGCGGTAGCGATAGAGACGAATTATATCGGTACGCTGACAGTGACAGGACCGGGTGCGGGTATGTATCCGACTGCCTCTGTCATGGTGGAGGACTATGCGGAAATCATCGGCAAACGCGCCGGATTTGTCGTCACCATCTAGTGGGGAGGCACCTTCTTGGCGTGAAGCCGGGATTGTTTTTACAAGGGATGAAAATAAAATAGCGTCTGTTTAAGGGCAATAAAGGAAAATCGGACAATCCATTTGTACAGGATTGTCCGATTTTTTAA
>JBJEFP010000124.1:0-12346 GCA_051874195.1 Lysinibacillus sp.
ATTTAATTTGATTAAATTACATCACGTTTTAACTCATAACAGAGTCCTACCAACGAAGAGCAAAAACATATTCTTAGAGACGCTTGCACAAAAGGATGAAAAATACATGGCTTTTCTGACGCATTTTTATACCCTATCGTTTACTGCGACGGCAATCAGCTGGCTGCAAGGAGAGATGGATTATACGGTGGAGGAGATTATACAGCAGATTGACCGGCTGCTTCAGGAACATATCGAGGGGGCCAAGGTGTCGAACGTCTTGCTGCCATGATATAATGTACTGGTAATAAAATACATAAGAGGTGATTGTACGCATGGGAAAAGAATTTCGTATGTATGTAACGAATATTACACAGGCAATCAGTGTGCTGCGGGAAGCAGGGATTGAGGCATCGACTTTTGGTACGGCTATCAAGCTGCACATCCCTGAAGAAGGAAAGACGGACGTCATTGTTTTGTTGAATAAAGAAAAAGTGGTCGTATACGACATAGAGGAAATCTGACGTACCTTCTTGAAGGACGGGGTTTTCAACATTGGGGGGAACGACATTTTACAGAGAAAAATCATGGCGGCTTCCATTTCCAGTGCGTTGTTTTCCGTTTTGTTTGCGTTTATGGGAAGCAATCCATTCAGCTCGGAGTTTGCCACATCATTTTTAACGGGCATTTCCATCGTCTTGACCTATACTTTTCCAATTGTCTTCATCTACGGGGTGCTGACCTCCTTCGTGAGTGATGCTGTCGCAAGGCTGGCGACGAGAAGAATCGGCAACCGGAAGGATGAACTGCTCATATCGGGTGTGTTGCATGCCTTTTTCGGTCTCCCTTTCTTCTATTTCGGGTTGTTCGCCGCCTTGCTGTTTTTTGCAGCAGACAAACTACTGGAAAGAAGACAGCCACGATACCACTGGCTGCAAGGAGCGAAATGGCTGCTCATGCCAATCGGGCTTTGGCTGTTGTCGTCCGGGATTGCCTGGCTGAATGAATGAACGTAAAAATACCCCTTCCTGATTTTAGGAAGGGGATATTTTTTGCGAAACGAGCGACCAGTTAATCGCCGCCTCCACCGCCGTCACTACCTCCACCATCACTACCGCTATCAGAGCTGGGAGAATCGAAAGACAGAAAATCCCAAAAGGAGTCGGACGAGTCCGACCCCGACTTCGAATAGCCCCTCATTCTCCGTTGCTTTTCCTTTTCCCGCTCCTTAGGTGACATCCTGAGCCATCTGAAAAAAAAGATTACTTTTCCAAACAAAAGAACCAGGAAATAAAGGGTAAACATACCCAACACGATGAGCATGAGTAATTCAAAAATATCCATCTAATCAACTCCTGACTTTGCATCCTGCTGTTCGATTGGCCATTCTCTATTACTATATGTGCATGCTAGGTTCTCGATTTGGACATCAAATATGCCGCTCAAAGAACGCAAGCATTCTCTGGTAGACCAGGATTTCGTTGGCCTTCTTCGTGAAGCCATGTCCTTCATCAGGCAGTACAAGGTATTCCACGTCGCGCCCCTGCTCCTGCAAAGCCGCCACAATCTGATCGGATTCCTGCTGTACGACGCGCGGGTCGTTGGCGCCTTGGATGACAAGCATCGGCTTTGTCATGCCATCCAAGTAGGTAATCGGCGAATCCTTCGTCAATCGTTCTTTATCTTTTACAGGATCTCCTACCCATTGCTCCATGTATGGCTTCCAGAATTCAGGAACGGATTCGATAAAGGAGAACAGGTTGCTTGGCCCGAAGACGTCGACGACCGCCTTGAAATAGTCCGCATGGCGGCCATGGAGAAGAAGTGCCATATAGCCGCCATAGCTGCCGCCTAGCAGCAACATTTTGTCTCTATCCGCATAGCCGTTTGCAATCAGCCACTCCACACCCTCCAGATTATCGAGGCGCGGACCGTGCCCCCAGTCTCCCTCAACCATCTTCATGAACTTCAGACCGTAGTTGGATGAGCCTCGGAAGTTCGGCGCGAAAATCGAATAGCCGCGGTTCAGCAGCACCTGGAACATCGAACGGAACCATTTGCGCTCCAGCGACTGCGGACCGCCGTGCGGCCATAAAACTACATGCCCGTTTGTGTTCTCCGGCTTGGCCCTGAAGAATAGCGCCTCAATTTCCAGACCATCGAATGAAGGATATGTCACCACTTCGGGCTCGACCAGGTCTTCCTCGCGGACACCCGGTACGCGGAAATGTGTCAGCTCATCCCATGTTACTCCCTTGTCTTTTGACACAAAGAGATTTGTCGGGCGTACTGCACTGCGCCCCTTTGCATAAAGGGTACCGCTCGGCATGACAATCACTTTCTCCACGATGCTGGCAGGTGCCGTCAGCTTGTTCAGCTCACCGCTGGCCAGTACATACTCATACAGGCGGTCTTCCACCCCGTAAGAGCCGACAAGATAAAGAACTTGATTCTTCTTCGAAAAATGAAGGGCTTCAAAATCCTCCTTCTCAAGCTGCAGTACTTTCGTAAATTCCTTTGTTTGTAGATCAAACTTCGCCAGGTAAGTTAAATCTGCCTCATAGTTTGTGAGGAAATAGACTTCCGTATCAGACGTAAAGACGGCATCCGTAACGGTATGCTGCTCCGCTGTTGCGGGTGTCATCAAGACAGCTTCCCCGTCAATATGGGCATAGGCAAGAGAATAGGTATTGCCGAACTGCTTCATTGAAATGAAGGAAGCTTCGTCAGGACTCACCGCCATAATGGCAGTAGGTGCTACCGTTCCTTCAAGCAGCAGCTTTTCCTCTCCTGTTTCAACATCGTAGACGAAGTTGTTGAAGTACGTCGGATTTCCATTCGTTCCGTAGTAGTAAAGGCGTCTGCCGTCTTCACTTAAATGGGAAAAGAAATGGCGCTCTCCTTCGTTCGTACGGAGCGGTACCCATTTCCCGCCTTGAGGGGGTAGGGCATAAAGCTGGATATTTTCATCCCCGTCATGATCAAAACCGACAACGATGAATTCGCCTGTTTTTGCATAGGAAAGAAACGAAGTGCTCTGATTCGGGAAGGCGAGCGGGTAGGGGAACTGATTCGGCAGGTCCATTGCCCATAGATTGAATTGACCATTCAGATTTGTGCTGAATACCAGCTGTTTTTCATCGGGGCTGACCGTAAAGTTTTCCACTGTCAGGGTCTGAAAAAATTGTTCAACATCAGGTTTTTCAAAATGCATGACGACAACTCTCCAATTCTAGTAAGATACTTCCACTTAACTATAATATTTCATATTTTCAGAAAAAACCAATCCTTTATACACTTTCCTTCCCCTGATAGGAATCTCAGGCAGCTTATGATAAGCGCTGCTTGACTTCCTCTATTTGAAGTAGGTGGCGCTCTTCATGGTAGCCGACAAATGCTATCCATTGTTGGATAGCCAGGGTACCGAAAACGGGGTGCTTGAACGATTTTTCTTTCATCTCCCGTTCAGTAAGTCCCTGAACGCTTTGAAGAAGTGCCTCTCTTGCTTGTGCAAGCTTGTTTTTCAGCGTGCCGAGCGTCTGGAAGTCGGTTGAAGGCTCCAAATAGGGCGGGGCAGCAATCTTCGTCGTACGATCTACCGCTAAATGAATCGGCTTCTCTTTGACGGGCTTAAACTCCTCTTGAGTCAGCACATGTTTAATTCCTTTCGCTACGGCCATCTCCAAAAGATAAAGATGCTCCAGATTCTGAGCGACTGACCAGACGCCTTCTTCCACTACTTTGTTTATTTGCAGGTCTGTTAATGCCTCCACACTTTTCAGTAGGTCTTCTCTCACGTCCTCAATATCTTTCATTCTCTTCCTTCCCCCTGATAACTGATTCTGTTCCTTTTATCATCCCTTTAGGAGAATGATAATTCCGCCCATCATGGGAGGCTATTTTCAATTTAAAGGAAGGGTGCAAGGGACAGTTGAACTCATCTTAAAACAATACTAAAAGCAATAACAAGGAATTACATCCTAAAAATGACATAATTCTAAAGAAAGGCATCCTTTCTCTCAAGAGGAAAAGATATAAATACGAACTTTATATAGGTTTATAGCGTTTATTATACGTATATTTTCTATCGAAATGCGATTCCTCCATCGGCGCGACACAAACACGAATGCTCTATATCCGAACAATATGAAAAGAAGATTCAATGCATTTAGAGGGCTTTTGTCACGGTAGCAACATCATAAATAACATGATAAACTTTTGTAAACCCCATTTAATGGTATATATGTAACAAGGAGGTCTATCGTTATTGTTTGGGTACGACAAAAACATTTTAAAACGAGTTGATTAGAGTGACGGCTGGCGGCTCCTTGTGAATTAGCAAAATATATGTTGCGACGAGTCATCGTAGGAGCACCGTGCCAAAAAATCCAATGGTTTCGGGGTTCATCCCTTCCATACGTTTTGTTGGAGCCGTGCCCCCGCCGAAAGCATCCGGCCAGAACAGAAATCAACCCCAGGTTACGGTAATGAACCTAGAAGGGAGGAAGAATATCCTGCTCATCCTATGCAAATGGAAAAACGGCAGGTGTAAGAAGCACTATTAAAATGTCTACTTGGAGGTTGCCTATGTGGAAGGTTTTAAAAACCGTCTTCCTGATTGAGAAATCGAACAGAAAAAATATAATTGCTTGTCTCATCGTAGCTGCGTTTGTGTTTGGTTTAATGTCATTTATAACAACTGAAGAAAAAGGGAACCTGGTGAAGGAAAGAACGGGTGATTATCAATCCGTCTCTTCCGCACTGTACAAATTTCAAATAGAGGATGCTTCGGAAGACGGAGATGGAAGTGATTTATATAAAAATCTTGTACGTCAGCAGCGCGTAATTTCCACTCAAAGAATGTCGGTAACAATGGGTTTACCCGACTTATATCTGGAAACTTCTTTAGAACTTGCAGATTTGAGGGACGCGGCCTTCAAGATGGAGGGGTTCAGGGACGCGGCCTTATATCTCCCTTCAGAAACGGAGAATCAGCTGAATCGCGTCTACTATCAGCATCTCACGAATGAAGGGAAATCGGTCTCTCAGGAACCATTATCCTACTTTCAATTCCTTGGTACCCTTTTTGGCATGATCGGCATTGTCTGGTTTGTCTTTGTAAGTATTTATTCGTGTGGAATATTGATTGAAGAGTTCCAGCATATTTCCTTGATAAAAGGCTATCCTGTTTCATTTAGTCAATATGTGCTGGCGAAATGCTCCTCGGCGATGCTCATGGTCGGGATTTTCATTTCGCTGCTGTTTATCAGCAGTCTTCCGCTGATTTACTTCAATGGGCTTGGCGACCCGTCTTATCCTGTTGCCGTATACAGCGGCAGCATTGGGGTATTTTCAATCATTAAATATATCGGAATCTCAGTCCTTTATATGATTTTCATTGCTTTATTTGCGATCCTATTATCGATCATACTAAACATGGTATTGAAAAATATGTATTTGACGCTGTTCGTTCAATTATTTTTGTATATTTCTCCCTACTTGTTCCCGAAAATGATGGCGGTTGCTCCATGGAATCCTGTGAATTACTTGAATTTCAGCCGTATTTTAAACGGAGAGACACTCGACCTCGCCACCCCAGCCGCCTTACATATATCGAACGGATTGATGATAATCGGCGGATGCATCATCATCATGCTCGTTATTGTAAAAGCTTTCTTCACAGCCGGGAAACTAAAAAAAGTATAGGGGGTTAATGTATGCGAAGTTATTTCAAACTTGAGTTTATTCATTTCTTTTACAATAAGAAAAACATAGCTGTTTATGTCATCTTACTGTTTTCTTCCTGCTTCTATGCAATGGTAGTTGCCCCTTCCTATGATCCAATCGAAAAAGTGGATAAACAGGAGATGGAGGCCCGGTATTTAACGAGGAAGGATTTTTTAATCTCGGTTAATAAGAACCGCCCTAGGCATCCGGCGATAGCATCTGCTATGAGGACATATCCACATTGGAACACACATGAAAAAGCACGGATGGATGCACTCGCTGAAAATGATTTAAAAAAATATGCTAGGGCTACAGCTAAATGGTATACCTTTTCTGACGGCATGATTTATAAGGGCGGAGAGACGCTGTTTTATCACCCACGCTATTATACATACGGTAATCATTATGCAAGGGAAGACGGGCATTTTGCTTATCTTTCTGCTGCAAGCCGTTATGGCGGATATGCTGAGGGAGACTATGCATTATCAATCGATGTATTTGAGGAAAGAACCGCTCTGCAGACATGGCAGCGGCTTTTACAATCCTATTTGCCGTTTATACTTATTGTCAGCTGCATTCTTTTAACAGTCGATATTGTGCTGAAAGACCGCCGGAATCCGACATTGTTAAGGGGGTTCCCGATGTCACCCTGGCGCAGGCTGCTTGTAAAGGGCGCTGTCGCTTTCTTCGGCAGTGTGCTTGCTTTCCTGCCTCTTTCAGTCGGTCTTTTCATGATCGGCCTGAAGCACGGCTTTGGGAGCTTCGATTTACCTGTTCCGATTTATTCCCATATCGATAAAACTTTTTCGCTTATCAGCTTAGGGGAATTTCTTCTTCAAAACATGGCATTCATACTTCTATGGTTCATATTGATTATTACTCTATTGCTTCTGACGAGTATTGTGCTTCGAAATGAATTTGCCAATTTATTTGTCGGCTGTGCCGTTGTAATCGCAGAATTTACTTACTACACAAGAGGAATAGGCTTTATCCGGGATGTTGAATGGTACCCGACGAGCTTCATTCAGGTAGGACAGGTGCTCTCGGGCTATCGGAATTATGTATATGAGTCTCATACGCTCACACTGCAGAATGGTGCTTTTGTGCTTGGCGTTTGTGTATGTATCGGCTTGTTGGCTACATTTATCATCAGTAACCGCCGGCAGTTCAAGCAGCTATAAAGGATTGAGATGGAGGGAAGATATGATTGAATTAAAAGATATCGGCGTCCGCTTTTCCGACAAGGACGTGTTAAAGGATATTTCCATTGAATTCAAGCCGGGAGAAATCATTGGCTTAGTAGCGCCAAATGGAACAGGGAAATCAACGCTAATGAACGTCATGATGAACTATGTAAGCCCTCAAAACGGCCAGGTCATTTTTAATGGCGAGCTTGGTTATACAAGCAAGAAAAACGAGGTAAAGATTCATCAGCTCATATCCATGATGCCCGACCAGAGTGATTTGTACAACTATCTTTCCGGCAGAGAGCATTTAAAGATTTACTGCTCGATGTGGAATAGCGATAAGCAGTTAATCGACCAAACGATCGCAGCACTTGATATGGGTTCTTATATCAATAAGAAAACAGGCACATACTCCCTCGGGATGCGTCAACGGCTTTGTTTTGCGATGCAGATTGTGTCGGATACACAAATGATGCTGATGGATGAAGTGATGAACGGTCTGGACCCCACGCAGGTGGAAATTATTTCGCGCATCTTATTGAAAAAGAAATCCGAGGGAAAAACAATCATCGTAGCATCCCACTTGCTAGAAAACCTAGAGAAATATGCGGATCGGATTTTCTTCTTCAAAAATGGCGAACTGGAACTGGTCAGCGACTTATCGCCAGGCTTTGAACAAAAAGAGCTGACAACCGTGCGAGTGACAGCATTACCGCAAAATGTACGAGAAGCCCTTGTGGCAAAGTATTCGGATAAAAACGTCCAAACCTTGCCGAATGGGGTAACGTTGATTGACGTACAAGGATTCGACGGGGAGGAGCTGGCAGGGGTTGCCGCCTTTTTGAATGAACAAGCTGTGACTGAATTCACCTTCGGAAAAGTGACCTTGAACGACTTATATTCCATGTATTATCAGAAGGGGTAATGAAATCATCAAGCCCTAGGAAATGAAAGACGCATGACAAACGGAAAATATTGAAGACTATGACCTCATAGTCTTCTTTTTTATGTAAATTTCTCCTTAATCTATTGTTAAAATTGTAAAAACAAGAAGGTTCCTATCATTTCTTGTAGAAGTTTTATAAGGGAAAACAAATAAAACAATGTAATTCTACTAATCTGGAGGGGTGAAAATGAAGCTAATTCCATTCGGTTTAAAAAAAGTGCCGGCACTCGGCATGGGCACATGGTATATGGGGGAAGATCCGGACAAGCAGTCTCAGGAAATGAAAGCTCTGCAGGCAGGTATTGAACGCGGCCTGACGCTGATTGATACGGCGGAGATGTATGGCGAAGGCCTTGCGGAAAAATTGGTGGGAGAGGCGATAAAACCGACGCCTCGTGAAGAATTGACGATTGTCACGAAGGTGTACCCATGGAACGCGTCACGGGAAAAAATGCGCACCAGCCTGGAGAACAGCTTGAAGCGGCTTCAGACGGATTATGTGGACATGTATCTGCTGCACTGGCAAGGGGACGTCCCGCTGGAAGAGACGGTGGAGGCATTTGAGCAATTGAAGGTGGAAGGAAAGATTCGTGCATGGGGCGTCTCCAATTTTGATGTGGCGGATATGGAGGAGCTAGAGGCAATTACAACTGCTTGCGCAACCAATCAGGTTCTCTATAATCTGGACAGCCGGGGCACGGAATTCGATCTGCAGCCCTGGATGCGTGCGCGGCATATGCCGATGATGGCCTATACGCCACTTGGCCACGGGAAGGCGGTACAGTCGAAATTCACCACAAACCCGGTTCTTCAGGAAATTGCAGTGGGCCATAGCTGTTCGGTATTCCAATTATTATTGGCCTGGTGCATCCGGAGCGGGGATGTCGTCGCCATTCCGAAATCAGGCAATCCCGAACATGTAAAAGCAAACGTGAAGGCGCTTGATGTCATGCTGTCAGAGGAAGAGCTGAATCTTATTGATGCACTCTTTCCACAACCTAAAATCAAAGTGCCTTTAGACGTGCTATAGAACCAGCAAAACCCCCTTCTTTCTAAAAAAACAGATTATTATGAAACATAATACCTTCATTATCCGTATATTGTAAAAAGGGAAGGGGTGTGGAAGATGAATCGATATTCGATTGATGAATTTATCAGGACTACAGAGCAGGTGGACAAGGGGGAAGGGTTTTTCGAGTTGGAGACGCCCCGCATGCTCGAGGTGAACCTCGATGGGCTCGTCTGGGCGAAGGCGGGCTCGATGGTCGCTTATCATGGACGCATAAAATTCGAGCGGGAAGGCGTTTTGGAGCACGGCATCGGGGCCATGTTCAAAAAGGCGTTGACCGGTGAAGGGGCGTCCTTGATGAAGGCGAATGGGCAGGGCAAGCTGTACCTTGCCGACAGCGGAAAGAAAATCATCATCCTCCACCTGCAGGATGAAGCGATTTATGTGAATGGCAACGATCTACTGGCATTCGAGCCGGCCATCCGGCATGAAATCAAGCTGATGCGCAAAGTGGCAGGCATGCTGTCGGGCGGCCTGTTCAATGTGCGATGCGAAGGGACAGGGCTCGTCGCCATTACGGCACATTATGAGCCACTGACGCTACGCGTAACTCCTGGCAAGCCAATTATCACGGATCCAAATGCAACGGTCGCCTGGTCGGGCAATCTGCAGCCCGAATTCCAGACGGACATTTCACTAAAGACGTTCATTGGAAGGGGTAGTGGCGAATCCATCCAGATGCGATTCGAAGGAGACGGCTTCGTCATCATACAGCCTTATGAGGAATCGTATATGCAGGCGCAGAGTTGATGACTTCTAACAAAAGAGGCATCCCAAAAAAGAGAAGATGGAGGACGGCAACATGAAGAAAAAAATGTATACAACTGCCTTGGCATCGGCACTAATTATTCCAGCAGCGGTCGTACCAGTAAATGCAGAAACACCGTTTAAGGATGTCACTGCGACAAGTCCATATGCAGAGGCTGTGCAATTTTTGAAGGATGAAAAAATCATTACCGGCTACGGTGATGGAACGTTCCGCCCAATGGAAAACATCTCGAGGCAGCATGTCATCTCAATCATCGACAAGCTGGTCGATAGCGAACCTGTGCGGGAAGGAAAGGCATTCACCGATGTTCCCGCTTCGCATCCATACTACGAGGCAATCCATAATGCCTACCGTGCAGGCATCATCAACGGGTATCAGGATGGAACGTTCAAGCCTGATGCTCCTGTTACACGTGCCCAAATGGCGAAAATCCTGGCCCTGGCCTTCGAGCTGGAGGCGGATGCAGAGACGGCCTTCAAGGATGTATCACCAGCGCATTGGAGCCATGAATATGTACAGGCACTTGCCGCTAATGACATCACTACGACTGGCGGGTCCGGCTATTACCGGCCGGATGGACAATTGACAAGAGGCCAATATGCGCTCTTCCTATATCGCCTGTTACATATGGAGGAGGATGTCCAGCCTTCTGTTCCTGTTGGCCATTGGAGCGGAACAATCGAGATTCCGCAAAGTCCATTAGCTGTCCACTTGAAGGTGGAAGAGGATGGCACGGGCACATTCTCCGTTCCTGCACAAGGGTTGAAGGATTATCCGGTCAAATCCATCAAGGCGACAGGAGATTCCGTTACTGTAGAAATCGACCTGGCAGGCTCCCGTATAGTCATTGAAGGAAAGTTTGAAGAAGGAAAGATTACAACAACTTTCACACAAAACGGCATGACTTTCCCGCTGACACTAACACCGTATGAAGCACCGGAAGTGACATATGAAGAATGGAATATTCCTGTAGCTGGCGGCGAGCTGGCAGTGGCGCTGCAGCAACCGACCGTCCAATCCTCTGCACCGGTGCCTGTCGCCATCATCATCGCAGGCTCGGGCCCGACAAACAAGGACGGCAATTCCATCAGCGGTGAGAATAACAGCTTGAAAATGCTTGCTGAAGAGTTGGCCGCACAAGGCATCGCGACGATTCGTTATGATAAACGGGGCGTGGGCGATAACGCAGCGCTTGTTGAAAAGGAAGAGGATCTACTGTTTACGAGCTACGCACAGGATGTAGAAAGCATCGTGAAGGCTGTCAAGGAAGATTCACGGTTCTCAGACGTACATCTAATCGGTCATAGCGAAGGCTCCTTGGTCGGGATGGTCGCCGCTTCTTCCACAGAGGTGAGTTCCGTCATTTCGATTGCAGGTCCAGGGCGACCGATTGATGAAGTGCTGACCGAGCAGTTAGCCGCACAGCTGCCGGCGGACCTTCTCCAGACGAGCAAGGATATTTTGATTTCATTGAAAAAAGGCGAGCCTGTAGAGGATGTACCTGAAAGCTTATATTCCTTATTCAGACCTTCTGTTCAGCCATATATGATTTCCTGGCTCCAGTACAATCCGGCCGACCTCATCAAATCGCTTGATGAACCTGTCCTCATTGTTCAAGGGAAAAACGATCTGCAGGTAAAGGTGACGGATGCCGAACAGCTCGCTGCAGCTGATCCGGATGCCGAAGTCGTGTATTTCGATACGATGAACCATGTATTGAAGGAGGCGCCGGCAGACCAGGCAGGCAATCTGGCTACGTACGCCAATCCGACGCTGCCGCTTGCAAAGGGGCTTGTTGACAGCATCTATTCGTTTATTTCTAAACAGTAATTGAACCGGCGTCACATCAGTTGAGAATGACTATATTTTCTCGGAAGCGACCTTATCTATAAAGAGGTCGCTTCTTTTTTATGAAAAAATTAGAAAAAGGTAAAGCCAAAATGGTTTTTCTCCGGTCTAATAGGGTGAGAGGTGATTGCCAGTGGAGAAACGGTTGATACGCCGGGCGCAGAAGGGGGATGCGGATAGCTACGCACAGCTTTTTGCTAGGTATGAGGCGGATTTGTACCGCATGGCGTATATATACAGCGGCAGGCGCGAGGATGCACTCGATCTGGTGCAGGAGGTCGCATATCGTTCCTTCAAGTACATCCATTCATTAAAGGATCCGCGCTATGTGAAAACGTGGCTTGTCCGGATTTTGATCAATTGTGCAAATGATTTTTATAAGAAGCGTCCGGATGCCAAGGAATTCGAGGATGATGCATTCATAGAGGAAGAGCCGGTCGAGGTGAAGGTGACGTTGGAAGCTGCAATGGCCTATTTGACGGTCGATGAGAAGAACATCATTCTACTGAAATACTACGAGGATTTGACGGTCCAGCAAATTGCAGACACATTGGATATGAAGCTTGGAACGGTCAAGACCATTCTTTACCGTGCCCTGCGGAAATTGCGGGATGCATTTGAAAAGGAGGGGACAGGACGTGAAATCTTTTAAAGAGGAATTAGAAGAAATCGAGGTGCCGGCCGAACTTTCACAGCGGGCACGTCTAGGAATCGATAAGGCCGCAAATGAGCGGCGGAAAAGACGGGATTGGAAGCCTTTAGCGGTTACTGCACTCGTCACGGCAGCAGCGCTTTTCATCGTATTTACATTAATCGGCGAG
>JBJEFP010000124.1:12446-13763 GCA_051874195.1 Lysinibacillus sp.
CTGTACATCGATGTTCCTGCAGAAGGGAATCTCCTGCTGAACGTCTATTATGCGGTGGATACACGGGATGACCGCTATATCGATACACTGACAGTTGGGGGTAAAACATATGATTCGGGTGGTGATGCGCATGAATTCCCAGGATATCCGTATACAATGCATATTACCTCCCATTTATATCAGTTGATGAAGGAAGCGGTCTTTGATATCAGGATTGAAGATCTGCCTGAAGGCCTTTTGACTGATGGGGCGTTTGTGACATTTACGGATGGCTCAGTACAGCCTGTAAAGTTTGGCTACTTTGATTTCGTCAAGCCGGCTAACGTGCAAAGTGAAATAGTTACAGCAAAGCCAGGCGATGAAGAATATGCTGTGCTGGAGCCGTTTTTAATTGAACAGATTGCGGTGCAGCCACACATACAGCAGCACATGTCCTATGAGCTGCTTGTCGATGAGGAAGTGATTGTCCGGTACAATCCTTCCTATCCGAAAAATAACATCAATCTTCTTCCGTATCAAACAGAGGCGGGACAGCGAGTAGAGCTGCGTTATTTATGGAATGAGGGCAATGATTTAGGCACGTATCAAGGCATCGTGCAGTTACATGGTGAGGGCAGGACCATGCAACTGTCATTGATTGATCCGATTCCAGACTATTCACTGGAAAAAGCGCAACGTTACCTACAGCAGGAGGTGACTGTTCATGAATAAGGAAAAAGTGGCGTTCAATCTATTCATCGTTGGACTTCTAATGCTTTCCGTCGCCCTCTGGTGGACCGGTTTTCCGGCAGTGATCGCCCTGATTGTGCTTCTTGTGGCGGCGATGCGTCTGCCGGCAGAATTGAAAAAGGATATTGCCGTAACAGAGATGACACTTATTCTTTTGATCTTTTACATGTACGAAATGTTCGGTGAAGTTCAATGGATTGTGTTCTTGGCTGCGGATTACCGTGTGTTTACTAAAGTTGTGCTGTTCTTGTGCTATGCCTATGTGTGGCTGAAGGTGTTTGCCCGTGTCATGAGCCGGGAGCGTCATGCATGGCTGAGCAGACATGTACTGCTCGGCGTTTATATGTGCGGCATCCTTTACCCGTTCATGCTGAACATACATGAAGGCCTGATTCTCTGGCTCGTCTTCCTGTGTGCCGTCATCCAGCTGTATGTCGTCGCCATCTTCATACAGGCGGTGTATGCCGAACAGAGGCTATCAGCAGCCGGGACGGAGGACGCCTGACGTTTATTTGAGCAATCGTAGAGAAGCCACCCTCTACGGTTGTTTTTATTTTTTCATTTACGGATTGGCATAATGGCGTCTGG
>JBJEFP010000125.1:0-11206 GCA_051874195.1 Lysinibacillus sp.
CTAAATTAATCATTTGGTTGTTGTGGTATGTAATTACGCTACTGTTAGTCGAAATTACAACAATCATTGGGTTTATGATATTATTTCCTGAATCGTTTAGTGCAGCGGAGGTAGGGATGACCGTGCTACTATTAACGAAAACGAGCTTATTTAGCTTCATTGCGTGTACACCAATTTTGTGGGTGACGATGAAGCAAAAAAGTTTATTTTATCCGTCTATCCTTGTAGCGCTTGCATTCACAATTATTCAAATGGCAGGTACACAAACGTCAATGGAGATGATTCTTGTCGCAAGCATCGTACCATGGTCGGCTGTATCGATAGCTAGTCTTATCGAGCCATCTAGCGTATATTTTGTCATAGCGATTACATCTATTGTACTGTGCGGTATATTGAGCATCGGTTCGGCGCTACGCTTATTTATAAAGCAGGATCAATGAAATCCGTACATGATTATTTGGTGTTCTAAAATTCCCTTGCTATCGCTACATATAAAGAAAAGGATAAAAGGGGAGAACAGATGATTGTCGACGGCGTGTTCTCGGGCGGCGGCATTAAGGGGTTTGCCTACGTAGGGGCAATCCAGGCGCTGGAGGAGCGGGGTATCAAATTCAGGCGTGTGGCAGGAACGAGCGCTGGCGCCATTTTGGCAACATTTGTTGCAGCCGGCTTCAATGCAGAGGAGCTTGAGGGGATTTTTGATGAACTGAACGTCAAGGCGCTGCTCGATTCACCGAAAGGGTTATTCAAATTCCCTTTTTTAAAATGGGTCAACTTATATATAAATCTAGGGTTATACCGGGGAAAGTTATTAGAAAAATTCTTTCATGATACATTGGCGAAAAAGGGCGTTTGTACCTTCGGCGATCTGCCTCCCGGGTCGCTGAAGCTCGTCGCTTCCGATCTGACGAATGGCCGTATCATTGTACTTCCAGACGATCTGGGCAAGTACGGCATCAATAGCGAAAAATTTTCGGTTGCCCGTGCACTAAGGATGAGCTGTGGCATCCCGTTTTTCTTCGAGCCGGTCTACTTGAAGAGCGGAAAAGGGGATGCGATTGTTGTCGATGGCGGGGTACTCAGCAACTTCCCTTTATGGATTTTCGATAATGGCCATAGAGAAAGGCCGGTGCTTGGATTGAAGCTAAGTAGTGCGAGCGAGGAGATGGCACCATATAAGATTGATAATGCAATCGATCTTTTTGAAGCCTTATTCTCGACGATGAAGAATGCACATGACAACCGCTATATTTCCCGCCGATTTGAACGGGACATCATTTTCATCCCCGTAGAGAACTACAGCGCCACCCAATTTGACCTGGATGAAGAGACGAAGCAAAAGCTGATCGCCATTGGCCACGACCGGACGAAGCAGTTTTTAAGGAAATGGTCACCTGTCTGGTAGGGGCTTGATTCGTGTAGCCGACGAGGATGAGCAGCGGATGTTTTTTGACTACAGCGGCTCGGCAAGAGGAATGGCGAAGCTTGTTCTGCCATTCCTTTCATGTCTGTTCTCAAATGTTCAGGAACGGCATCCGTCAATGATATACTTTCACATCAAAAGCCAGTGCCCTTAAAGGCTTTTTCGTCATAGCTTCATAAACGGCAAATTCCATAGAAAGTGTGCTTTGCATGAACATATACGCCACACTGCCTTCCATGCCTGATTTATACTCATTCGCTTTAATATGTACAGGCAACATGTTTGGTGAATCAAATACCGTTTCATCCACTTTCCACTCTCCGGGCTCAAAGCGGATGTCCTGTCCCAATCTATTGTGCATGTCGAACACCACGTACATATGGTTATTTGCTTCATTGTAATAAATCAGGGATACTTTCAAATACAATGCATCATCGTCCAGCAAAACGAATGAAATCTCCTGATGATCCTCCGGTTGTCCAACCCAGGCACGCCATTCCTCCGCCGTCCACTCGCTCATCCTGTCCATATCAAACTTTCTTTTCCCGAATGTTAAATCGATATAGAATTTTTCCTTCTCCATGTTCTACCTCCATTTTCATCATTAAACCATAAAAAAGCAGTACAAACCATAGCCCTGGTTTGTACTACCATTGTTAGTATGCTTGACCTTTTAAAAATTATCGCACGCGAGCAAACCCAAATCCGGAAGCGTAGTCATCTCCTGTAGCAGCACCATAGCCGCCTTTAATGTCTACTGCTTTTGCTCTTGTTTGTAAGTTGGAACGTAGCTGTGTATGAGACCAAGAAGGATTTTCTGCCCAGATTTTTGCTGCTAAGCCTGAAACGTGAGGGGTAGCCATTGACGTCCCGCTGATTGTATTATAGCCGCCATTATACCATGTAGAATAAATGGATGAACCAGGAGCTGAGATTTCCACATCTCCTTGTTGGATTACATAATCTCCAGCTGTAGATGCATAACCGCGTGAAGAGTAGTTAGCTACACGATACGTACCATTTTGTTGTACGTTCTCTAAAGATGCAACCGCGATGGCACTTGTTAATGCCGCTGGATAGCCAATTGATCCTTGCGAGTAGCCTGAATTACCAGCTGCAGCAATGATTAGAACTCCTTTGCTGTATGCATAATTGACAGCACTTGAAATGAGACTGTTATTGGCTGAAGCACCGAGGGACATGTTGATGATCGTTTTAGTACGAGTAGCTGTTGCTTGATCTGCTGCATGGCGAATGGCTGCAGCGATATCATCCGAGTAGCCAGAGCCGCTATCTGTCAACACTTTGTAAGCCCAAAGATCTGCATCTGGAGCAACGCCGTAAACACCTGATTTGTCGCTTCCGCCATCAGCCAAGGCTGAACCGGCAACGTGTGTACCATGTCCGTTTCTGTCTGTACAGCTATTGTTAATAAGTGTTGTAGCACCTGTAAAGTCCTTACATTGCTCTACATTATTGACAAGGTCAGGATGAGAAGTATTTACGCCTGTATCGAGTACGGCAATATTGATGTTACTTCCTCCAGAGGTAGATGTTAAATTGTTATCGTTATAGATTGCTTTAATTCCCCAAGGTATTTGCTGAGAAGCTCTTGCAGCAATCGAAAAATCCGGAACCTTATTTTCTACCATACTATCGTTTTCTAAATCCATCGTATCTAACGTAACAACCGGTACCTTTGTAACGGTAACGTTTTTATTCTTCTGCAACGCTTCGAACTGCTTTTCATTCATTTCAGTGGAAAATCCATTCTCTGTTAATTCCCAACGAGCAGAATATTGGGCTTTTAAAGATGATTTTACTGATTTGTTGTTTGCCTCAACATAAACCCGGAATGTTTCCTGCACGATGTTGTTTGCTGAGCGTTCTTCGCTGTTCAGAGCTGTCGCCTGAACCGGCGTGATGACTGCCCCCGCCATCACAAGACTAAGTAATACACTTTTCATTTTTTTCATTCGACCTATCTCCTTTTCAAGTGGAATTATTGTAAGACAATTTAAATCTATCATATTTCCGATTTTTTGATTATTGGGAAAATTATAAGTATACTACGTGGTACATATAGTAATTTTATGTAGGGGGTTGTAAAAATGAAAATAGGTTCATTGATAAAGTACTATCGTACAAAGTTGGGGATGACACAGAATTCAGTGGCGATGGGGATTTGCTCGATTCCTCATTTAAGTAAAATAGAAAACAATAATAAAGAAGGAAATAGCGAGACCATACGTCTCCTGTTAGAACGATTGAATATTAGTATCCATGATGTAGAAAAAAGCGAGCAGAATATTATTGGACTATTGAACGATTTGCAAAAGCATATCAATTACATAGAGGAAGAGAAAGTAAAGGAGACGATGGAAAGGCTAAAAGAATACGAAGAAATAATAGGCTTTACGGAATTTATTTATTTATATGAACTTTATAAACTACGTTATTATGTGTTTGTGAAGGAGTATAAATTAGCGGAAAATCAATTGAGATGGCTAAATGCCCACCGGCAAAATTTTTCCCAACGTGAAATGTATCTATATTCATATTATTATGGATTAGTTTTAATCACAAAAGGGAAATATGAAGAAGCAGCCAGAGAACTTACTCAAATACTTCAAATACATCCGGAGCTGGGGGCGCTAGAAGGAGAGTTTTACTATCATTTCGCCTTGATAAAAGGACGATTAGAGGAACCCGGCCAGGCCATTATTTATGGTAGAAAGGCGCTTCACTTCTATAAGAACCAATTTAATTTTAAAAGAATTCTTTATACATTAATGTCATTGGCCCTCAATTACTCCCGAGAAAAAGTGTTTCATGAAGCAATCGAGATCTATGAACATCTATTGAGAAATATGGAACTGTTACAGCAACGGGAATTGATACCTGAGATATACCACAATTTGGGGGATTTGTATCAAATGAAGGGGGAATATGAAGATGCTTTAATTTACTTTGAAAAAAGTGCCTTGTTAATGTCCAGGAACAGTGACCATTACATGCTTTGCTTATATAACTTAGGCATTACACAATTTAGAGTGGAACAATGGGAAGAGAGTAGAAAAACTTTTACGATGCTCAAAGAAGAAGCAAAAAACAAGAAAAAACTAAGTTTTAATTTATTTGCTACTTTTTATTTATATTTGCTGGGAGGAGAAAAAAAGAAAGCAATGGATTTTTTAGAAGGCAGGTTACTTCCGTTTACGGCAGGGAAAGAAGATTTAAAAGAAATGCACCAACATTTTTCTTATTTGCTGGGAGAGTACTATCGACAAGAGAAAGAGTTTGAAAAAGCCATGCAATTTATCAAAGTCTAAAGGAGCGTATGCATATGAAGAAAAACGCAAAATTATCAATCTTACTATTGAGTGTTGTAGTAACGGTGATGTCGTTTCCAATCCATCCACCGGTTTTAGTTTAAAGTACATGGAAGGGAAGAGGTAGACCATATCCCTAAGAATGACGGCAATACTTATTCCCTAAAGAATCGTGAGAGGGGGACGGCAAGCCTGCTAGTATCCCATCGCCTACCCAATAGGTGAGTAGGTGATGGCTTCATTACCACTACACTAGCGGCCGGTCCTGCCGGTAGAGAAGCAGGTCATCGCTTTTTCCTTGGATAATCTCCTCGGTGATGAGTTTGGAGAGCATCTGGCTATAGACCGTACCATTGTCGCCAAAGGCAAATAAAAAATAGCTGTTTGGATACTCGTTATAAACACCGACAATCGGGAGACCGTCAACTGTACCGCCGTAGAACGCGGCATTCGCATACGCCGACTCTGCGTGAATGTCCGGGAAACGCTTGTTGCACTCCTGAATCAACAGGTCTGCCTTATGCTTGAGCTTGCTGTCCCTGTCCTCCGGGTAGGTCGTGGAATCATCCAGCCCGCCGATGATGATGCGGTTGTCGGCTGTCGTCCTCATATAGATGTATGGCCGAGCTGTTTCCCAAATGAGCGTACGGTTATACCAAGTCGCCAAGTTTACCGGCTTTGTCGTGACGGTATATGTACTACTGAAAGAAACCATCTTCTCCATTTTTAAATCAATCCCTTCATAACCCGCTGCAAATATGACGTAGCGCGCACGGATTGTCTGCCTGTTTTTTGTAGACACGATCATTCGGTTTTCTTGTCGGTCAAAGTGATGGCCGTTCATCTCCGTGTGCTCAAAAATGCGAACGCCTTTATCTGCTGCATAGCGCATCAACCCGTGAGAAAATTTATACGGATTGATTTCCCCGTCATGATAAGAATAAATGGCAGCTTCCTTGCTGAATGGATAGTTTGCCTCTATTTCTTCTTTCGTCAAAAAATCTAGATGGAAGCCATGCTGCTTCAGCAGATTGTATTCGTCCTTCAGCTTCTTCACATCATCCCTGGAGGACGCAAAATACAGGGTATCCCTTCGGAAGAAATCAGGATCAATCGGGGAGCGCTTCGATGCGGACTCTATTTCATCGATGGCCTGCTTTAATAGGTACAGGTGTCGGCTGATGAGCTCCGGACCGAAGGAATTGATCAGCTGCGTGAACATCTTTTCCCCGGAATATTGAATCAGGGCTGTATTCGTACTGGTACTGCCACTACCGATCGTCTCTTTTTCAATAACAACCACATCCACATCTTGCTCGGCCAAATAATAAGCACATTGTGCACCTGAACTTCCACCGCCGATAATCAGGACATCACAGACGATATCCCCATCAAGCGCCGGATAGGTCGGTGCATCTGTTAGAGTAGTTGGCCAATAGTACGTCCCAGATTGTAAATTCATGAACTCTCCTCCTGCAAACTAGCAAATGTACTGTCATTCTTTCCAGCGGATAGGCATTTATGCAGAAGGATCAGAGGATTTGCTTGTGGGTGAATCCATCTGTGTCAAATCCGTCTTATCTCCCTGCCGATTGGTGTATAATTGGCACTGTGATAGTAAAATGCCAAGGAAATGTTGATATGTCAACGTTTCAATGAAAGGAAAGAGAAATATGTTCGTATCTGAGAAGCAAGTAGAAATCCGCTATGCGGAGACCGACCAGATGGGGGTCGTGTATCATGCCAATTACGTCATCTGGTGTGAAATCGGGCGTACCCAATTGGTGAAGGATCTTGGTTTCGACTATGCGGAGCTTGAGCGTTCCGGCTATGTATCACCGGTGCTCGATCTATCGGTTCAATATAAGAAGGCACTGCGCTACGGCCAGACGGCGACTGTCCGGACATGGGTTGAGTCGCACGGCAGACTGCGCACTACATATGGCTATGAAATTCTGCATGAGGATGGGTCGGTCGCAGCGACGGCGAAGAGCCAGCATACACTGGTACATAAAGAGACGTTCCGCCCTGTTGCATTGCGTAAAATCGATGAGGCATGGGACAAAAAATATGCCGAAGTCGCACGGACTGAAGCATAATTAAAGGAAGCTTATGAAATTATTTCATAGGCTTTTTTTACGGCCGAATTGCTACCAAGCAAAACGGATTGTTGGTATAATAACGTTTGTGACTATTTTTGAACGAATGAAGGAAAGGGTGTTCATATGCAGACGACCGCAACTGAAAAAATGCGTCTCCACATCGTATTGACGAATACGGCTCGTGAAGCGCTGAAGCAGCATGTTCCCGATGAACACGCCTTTTTTAATTTACAGAAAGCCTTTGTCGTATTCATGGAGAAGCTGGAGACGGACGGGACGCAGCTTTCGCTGACACTGTACTTCGACCCGGTCGTGAACAAAGGGCTTGCCAAGAAGTTCCCGGAACGGGTGTGCATTATGGACTGCCTGTTCGATCTGAAGAGCGGCCTTGTGGCGAAGAGTTTCCGCACGCGCGGCATCGGCACACCGGTTGCGACGAACCGCCGGGAGCGCCTTCTTGTCCACTTCGTACCGACCCGCATCAATGGCCATACATATCCGGATAAGTTCATCACCTCGCTTGCCGCGCTGCCGTTTTCGAAGGAGCGCTACGACTATGTGAACAAGCGAATTACGAGCTGGGAAGGCTATTTGAAGGTGCTCAACAAGAACGCCGAAATCGAGGATATCGAGGCGAACTTCTCCAGCCCACGTTTCAATGCGGAATTTTCACATGTGGTGATGCAGCTGTCCGGCATCGATGCCAAGCAGTGGAAGCAGTTGAAGGGGCTCAGTTCGCGCGTGAAGGGCTATCATAAGGACCTTGGCGATGTCGTGAAGGTGAACCGGGGCGACCGTACCGTCGAAATCGAACTGAAGCCGGATATGGCAAGACTGGCCCGAAAGAACGAGCTGCATTTCGAGTTCAACCAAATCGAGTTCAGCAACGCGGCGACGAAAGCGCAGCTGAATCGGCTGCTACGCGGCTTTGAGCGGCTGAAGGAGGGACTGGCGGCAAACGCCAACCTGGAAAACATCCTGTTCGAGGACAAGCCGGTCATTGCCGAACGGCGGAAAGACGTAACGCTTGATTTCCACAACAATCTGAATGAATTCCAACGGGCTGCCGTCGTCGGGGCCATGAGCGCCGAGGATTTATACGTCATCCAGGGACCCCCGGGGACAGGGAAGACGACCGTGATTTCGGAAATATGCTATCAGAATGCAAAGGCGGGACTGAAGACGCTCGTCGCCTCCCAATCGAACCTGGCAGTCGATAATGCACTGAGCCGCCTGCTGTCCAATAAGGACATCCGCATCCTCCGTTATGGTCGGACGGAATCCATCGAGGAGGAAGGGAAGAAGTTCATCGAGGAGAACGTCTCCGCCTACTGGAAGGAGCAGACGTACGGGGCCATTACGGCAGAAATCGATCAGCATGCCTCGAAGGAGCAGCAATTGAGGGATGAGATTGCTGCTACGCAAGAAAAAATCACCTCCCTTGAAGCTGAAAAACTATCATTGCTAGAACAGATTGAGAGAAAGAAGCGGGCAAAGGAGCAGCTTGCGGAGCTAGAGGAAACGATCACTGCTTTGAAGAAGCAGCTTGTTTCGGTAAAAAAAGAGCGTGAGGCGACGGAAGCTGCACTCGACAAGTTACGCAAAAACATAGCTACTTATGAGGCGGACATCGCCAAGCTTGATGAAAGCCTTGCAGAATATGATGACGAGCAAACGGTGAAACGGCGGCTGGAGGAGGCAACAAAGCACTTCGAGGAGGCTACAGTTGAGCTTGAATTGGCTGAATTGTTGGCCGAGCAGGCGCAGGTTCGTGCACATCTTGAAAAGGAAGAGCAGAAGCTGGCGGACTTGACAGGCGGTGCTTCATCAATCGAAGCGAGAGCCCAGGAAATCACTGCGCTGAAGAAGGTGTACGAGGTCGAAAGCTATCTGGAGGACAATGGGCTTCGCCGGAGCTATGTACTCGACCGTCTCCTCATGTCGCTTGATGAGCGTCAGAAGCAGCTGGAGGCCTTTAAAGGAATCAAGGATATTTCCGCCCGTCTAGAAAAGGCGATCATCTACAGCGAAACGACGCTCGGCATCCATGTCGACCGTGTATCCCTGCCGCCGAACCATTCGTATTCCATCCCTGAAGTGGGCGACTTTTTGGAAAAACTCAGCCGTGCATTCGCCCAGAAGAAGGTCAACGCGGCAAACGGCACGCGCTCCATCCAGGGGCTGCACCTGCGGAAGACGTATATCGACGAGCAGATGCACCGCTACAACGCACTCATCCAGGATACGGTCATCATTTTCGAACGGCTGAAGGAGGCCCTCATTGCTGCGCTACAGGAGCAACAGGGTGCCAATGAGACGGTTGTAAAAGCGGTCCAGGACCAGGTGCATAAATTAAAGGGCAAACTGAATGCAGTCTCCATGCATATCGAATCGCTGCCACTCAACGAGGCCCGCCCGGTAGAGACGCTTCGTACCGTTCGAATGAATTCGGATAAAACGAAGAAGGAAGCTGAAAATGTCCTTGCCGACATTGCAGGCATCTCCGCCAAAAAGGCACAGAAGCAGGAAGCGCTTCAGGTTGTAACAAAGGAACTGGAAAGCGGGGAGGAGCTTCTTGCCAAAATGCTTGCCGACCTAAAGGAAGTAAACAGCAAGGGCCTCGCGCTCGAAAAGGAAAAGCAGGAGCTCGAGATGCTTGTCAAGCAGCATCCTGAACAGGCGCTCGTACAGGTCGAAGAAACGCTTGTGACCTCTGCCGGGGACATCACGAAACTGGAGGAGCGGATTAAGCTGCTACCTGTAGCGCAAGAGCTGCAGAAGCAATGGCAGTCCATGCTTGAAACGGCCAACGAGCATGACCTTGACGAAATCCGCAAGCTCTATGTGAAGCATGCGAACGTCATCGGGACGACGTGTGTCGCGTCCGCCAACCGCGAGTTCATGGACAATTACCCGACATTCGATGTCGTCATCATTGACGAAGTCTCGAAGGCGACGCCGCCTGAGCTGCTGCTGCCGATGCTAAAGGGTGCGAAAATCATCCTCGTCGGCGACCACCACCAGTTGCCACCGCTGATCGGGGACGAAACATTCGAGGAAACACTTGAGCAGGTCGTGAAGGAAAGCGATACATTCGAGCAGAAAAGAGAACTCGAAAAACTGCTGGAAGAATCGCTGTTCGAGCGGTTGTATAAAAACCTGCCGAAGGAAAACAAAACGATGCTCGCCATCCAGTACCGCATGCATGAAAACATCATGCAGACGATTGCACCGTTCTATAAGAATGAAAGTGACGAGCTGCAATGCGGTCTGCCGGATTCCGATGCTTTACGGAACCATCAGCTGGAAACACCCCACTTCAATGAAGGCAACCATCTGCTATGGTTTGATGTGCCGAATGAAAAGGCGTATTTCGAGCAGCGGATGAAGGAGGGCTCCAGTCTTTTCAACGAGGCGGAGCTTGCCATCATCAAAAATCTTCTGCTTGAAATGAACGAAGCGACGGCAAAAGCGAAGGAAGAGGGGCGCATACCGATGGATACATTGAAGTCGGTCGGCGTCATCAGCTTCTACGCGGAGCAGGTCAAGCGCATCAACCGTCTCATCGAACAGGAAATCAGCGTGCCGCATCTCCACATCCGCACCGGCTCGGTCGATAAGTTCCAAGGGATGGAGATGGACGTCATTCTTGTATCGATGGTCCGCAACAACGGCGGCAACGGAGAAATCGGGTTCGCCAAGGACTATCGCCGTCTGAACGTAGCCCTCTCCCGTGCACGCGAGCTGCTGGCACTGATCGGCAGTACCGACATGTTCGCGAAGAAGCCGAAGAAACGCGAAGTCCGGGACATGTATGCGCATGTACTGGACACAGTCAAGGCCCAGGACGGCTACCGGGCATTCAAGGAGGCGCGATAGATGGAACTTGCAACACTACAGAAACAGCTGGCCAGCCAGCTGACACAGATGGACGGCGCCAAAATCGTCCACGAGATGAGCTTCTGCATACCGGTCCATGCCTTCAAGGTGACATATCATCCAGTGCTGAAAAAGCCGATGGACATCCTCATGAAGATGATGCTTATGTCCTTCAAGACCAGTGTCTTCAAGGATGGGGAAACGCTCGCGGATGTCCTGCTTGTGGAACCTCTGTTCATCAATGACCTGTTAAAGAAGATGCAGAAGACCGGTCTTGTCGTGAAGGAAGGCACCCTGCAGCTAACAGCAAAGGGAGAAGAGCAACTGGGAGAGGGTGTCTATGAGGAAGAGCTCGATGCAGTCAGCGACATTTTACAGTACAGTCCACTGCACAGCCGCTTCCTTCCCGGGGATATCGAGGAGGTGCTCGATTTCGATGAGTTCCCGGATGAGCTCTCCTATGCTGCAGG
>JBJEFP010000125.1:11306-13754 GCA_051874195.1 Lysinibacillus sp.
GAAAGACCGACGTGGAAGGATAAGTATTTATAGAGGAATAATGAAAATGATTTTTTGCACTAAGCCTCCTATGACGCTAGGCTTTATCAACATCACCTGGATATAATGATTTAAAAAAATCATAGATACGCAGAAGGACCAATTCCATTCATTTGATGGAATTGGTCTTTTTTTTATTAGCCATTGATGGTACGCTTGAGAATATTCTATATTTTTCCTGTTTTGAAGGTTATCTTTTTAAAATCGGAATCTGTTATAGACATCGGATTATTCATAAGCAAAGGGAGATAATGCATGGAAATCGAAGACGTACTATTCGGCAAATGGTCTATCGACGGTGTACTGGAGGAGCTGATTTTAAGCAAGCCTGTCCAGCGGCTGAAGGGAATATACCAGGCGGGGGCAGGCTATTGGGTGAATGAAAAGTGGAATGTTACACGCTACGACCATTCCATCGGGACGATGCTGCTGGTCAAAAAGCTCGGCGGGTGCATCCAGGAGCAGATTGCCGCCCTGCTGCATGACGTCTCGCACACAGCCTTCTCGCATGTCATCGACTTTGCCTTAGATAATCGACAGGAGGACTATCACGAGAATATCTTCGAACAGGTAATCATCGGCTCCGATATACCGCATATCCTTGAAAGATATGGGTATGATTACCGTCACATTGTGCTGGACCATTCCAAGTGGACGCTGCTCGAGCAGCCGGCCCCCGAGCTATGTGCAGACCGCATCGAGTATACGCTGAGAGACATGTATACATACGGAGTCATCACAAAGGGCGAGGTCCTTGAATTTCTCGCGAAGCTGACTGTCATGGATGGAAAAATTGCGGTGGTACATATCGGAGCTGCAGAATGGTTTACTGAGACGTACTATAAGGAAGTCATTGATTTCTTTATGGATCCGCTGAACGCCTATGGATATGACGTACTGGCAAAGGCGCTTAAAACAGCGCTGGATAAGGGACTACTGCAATTAGAGACACTGCTTGGGACAGATGAAGAAGTCATGGAGCTCCTTCGCAATACGAGGGATGCAGAGGTGGATTACTATATTGGTCTGCTTCAACGTGGAATGCAAGTGAAGGCGGATGACACAGACGTACGAAAAGGAAAGGTCAGGCTGATTGATCCATCCGTAGTCGTGGACGGAGAGCTGAAAAAAGCGTCCTTCCTGTCGATGAAGGTAAAACAGAGCACTGAAGAGGCGAAGAAGAAGGCGGAACGGGGAATGGAGATAATCAGCCCGTTTACCAGCCAATAGGGGGCCGCTTCTTGTGGCCTAGTTTAAAAGAATCATATCTGGATTGGAGGAAATGGCAGTGAAGGGTGAAAAGAAATCATTAGTAACAAAAACGAATAAGCAACTGACTTACACCCACATCAAGCAGGGCTCGGATAGGGTGTGCTTCATGTTCTGCGGGTCGGGATATACATACGACAAGCCGCTGCTGTATTATGCAACAATGTTGATGCTCGAACAGGGTCTCGATGTTGTCCATGCTCATTATGCATTTGACGAGCAGGAACGGAGCCTGCCACTTAGTGAATTTGCGAATCTGATTGGGGAAGAAGTCGAGTTGGTAGTGGAAAAGGTAGCTGAGGAAGGGGAATATCGTGAAATGATGTTTCTAGGAAAGTCACTCGGCACAATCCCTATCATTTCTAACTATATAAAGGATGATCGTCATTCAAATACGAAGTTCATCCTTCTGACACCGCTATTAGAACAGGATATCCTCTTTAATCGCCTAACGGAAAGTGACAATCATATCCTTATCGTTATCGGAACGGATGATCCATACTATATACATCATAAGATAACAGCACTTAATGAAAAGCGGAATATCACGCTAAAGGAAATCCAACAGGCAAATCATTCTCTGGATATCGGGCCGAACAATACTTCCGCATCCATCCAGGCAATTGGCGATATAATGGAAGCGATTAGAGAATTCGTTGGCTGATTTATGGAGGAATGCCGTTACTCCTCTATGCATTCAATAGAAGAAAAGAGGAGATGGGGAAATGACGAATAATTGGAGCGCTAGTTTGCAGGTGGCGCAGGTCCGTATCGCGAGGCCGACAGACCGGATTGAGGAAGTGGAACGATTTTATTGTGAAGGGGTCGGGCTGCAGAAAATCGGTTCGTTTGAAGGGCACCAGGGATATACCGGTATCATGATCGGCTTACCGGATGCCGGGTATCATTTGGAATTCACACAGCATGTCGACGGTAGTCCCTGCCCAGCACCGACAAAGGATAATCTGCTTGTACTGTATATACCGGACCTCAAAACAATCCAGCGTATCGCAGCGAATCTGCATGCAATGGGCTACCCCGAAGTGGAGCCGGAAAACCCTTACTGGGAGGAAAAAGGCGTGACGATCGAGGACCCGGATGGCTGGCGTATTGTACTGATGAATACGGAAGGGATTTGAA
>JBJEFP010000126.1:0-1746 GCA_051874195.1 Lysinibacillus sp.
GAAACAATCGGTACTTTTGTTTGGATGGGATTTTGATGGATATAGCGGCTTACTTCCAGTACACCAAGCGCTGTTTTGATGATGTCTGCATAATAGCGCTTTTCATAGAGATGGCCCGAAAAGCTGTATGTTGCCTTATAATATTCCGAATAGCGCTTGTTTACTAACATCATAATCTTGCTGAGCGGGACATGTGGTGAGCGAATGAGCAGGTGATAATGATTGGTCATGATGCAGTAGCTGATTATCGTAAAAGGATACTTTTCATGTACCTGTGCAAGAATATCAAAAAAGGCACGGATATCTTCACTCGTACGGAAAATATTTTGGCGGTTATTACCGCGCATCACGACATGATAGAAATGATTCGGATGCCAAAGCCGTTTAGGTCTAGGCATAGGCTTCCTCCCCCGTTTGAGGAACTAGCTTTTTCCACTTCACCGCTTCCTCTATATGTGCTTGTTTAACCGATTGTTCCCCCGCCAAATCGGCGATGGTCCTAGCAATCCGCAACACCTTCAGTTGCGTGCGATTACTCCATTTTTCGTGATAGCAGGTTTCCTTGACGAACTGTAATATAGGGTCACTTATGTGCAAATGTTTTAACAGCATGGCAGATGATGCCTGCCCATTCAAACAGTTCATTCGGGCAAGCTGACGCGTTTGTGCCTGCATCACCCGTTTTCGAATAGTATGGGAAGATTCGCCTTTGTAGTGATTTTGGAGGCCGACGCTTTGTAACGGCAAATAAAAATCAATCCGATCCAACAGGGGGCCTGATACTTTTTGCTGGTATTGCGCCACCTGCTTTGCCGTACACGTGCAGTAGCGCTCATTGGACCCAAAATAGCCACAAGGGCACGGGTTTGTGGCAGCGATTAATGTGAATTTCGCCGGATAGGTAACGGATTGGCGTACCCGACTAATCGTCACCTCCCCTTTTTCAAGGGGTTGCCGTAACATATCTAATGTTTTCCGTGAAAACTCGCCTAGTTCATCTAAAAACAATATACCATTGTGTGCCAGCGAAATTTCCCCTGGCTTCGGAAACGTCCCTCCCCCAATGAGTGATATGGCGGAGGATGAATGATGGGGCGCACGGTATGGAGGCCGACTGGAAAACGGGCGTACTTCCTTTGCTAAATGATAGATGCTGTATGTTTCCAGCATCCGTTCCTTCGTTAAGGGAGGGAAAATCGTCGGAAATGCTTCTGCCAGCATACTTTTCCCACAGCCGGGGGGACCGGATAATAAAAGATGATGCCCGCCTGCAGCCGCAATTTCGAGTGCCCGCTTCGCCTCCTCATGGCCATGGACCATTGAAAAATCAATTAACGGCTGCTCGTCGTGTTCATGCACCATTTGAATGGCTTGCAGACGTGTCATGGCTACAGACAATTGTCCATTTAAATAGTCCAATAGCTGTTGGACATTTTGTACGGTGACAAGCTCAATCGAATCGTCTGCTTGTAAAAAGCTTGTATCAAGCGGCGGTATGATAATTCGCTTGAAATCCATCTGTAGCGCCTGCTGAATGGCTGGGATCAATCCGTGAAAAGAAACGATATCACCATTTAGACTAAGCGCCCCCAAAATGCATGTATCGCCTTCTATTTTAAAAGGCTTTTCCACCATTTTCTGCAATACGGCTAACAACATCGCACAATCATAGCCAACCCCTATTTTCCTCTTATCCGATGGCGATAGCTGAATCGTAATTCGTTTCATCGATAAATCCAAATTCAA
>JBJEFP010000127.1:0-6724 GCA_051874195.1 Lysinibacillus sp.
CCACAAAAAGAGCACTTTAAATTGCCTTTTTCATCATTAAATTTGAACAATTTGTTTCACCCCTATTCAAGCAACAATCTTACAAGATTATACGCTTATTATCAAATAAATTGACTGTAAAAATAGTTACTTATATGTACAGCGCTAAAAAACTATGTATCATATGCCAACCTTTCACAAGCAAAAAAAGGCATATGCCGCCTATCACTAGGCTTGTCTGATGCTTTTAGAAAATTCATGCCCATCTGCCAAAACAAGGCACGGGAAGTTCCGTACCTTGTCTCGTCTGTTCTATTAAGTCTATTCTACACGAATTGCCTTCAGTTGTCGTATATTTTGTACAAGAATTACTCAGAAATTTTAGCGCTTTCCACTAAAAGCTCTACTGTTTTCTTAGTTTTCACATCATTTTCAAGGACGGCAGTACCACCTAATGCTGTTTTGATCTGTTCAACAGTCATACCGAATTGAGAAGCCATTGCATCAAGTTCAGTAGTGATGTCTTCTTCTGATACCTCGATGTTTTCCGCTTTCGCGATTGCTTCCAAAGTTAAAGAAACACGTACACGGTTTTCTGCATCCTCTTTCATTTGGCCGCGTAGATCTTCTTCTGTTTGACCTGAGAATTGGAAGTATAGCTCAAGGTTCATGCCTTGCATTTGCAGACGTTGGCCGAATTCTTGAATCATGCGATCTAATTCTGTTGTAATCATGCTTTCTGGAATTTCCATTTCAGCATTTGCAGCCGCTTTTTCTACTAGCTCGTCGCGTAGGGCGCCTTCTGCCTCAGATTTCTTTTGCTCTGCAACTTGCTCTTTAAGTTTCGTGCGTAATGCTTCTAAAGATTCAACCTCTGGGTCGATTTCTTTTGCGAACTCATCATTTAATTCTGGAAGTACTTTTGTTTTCACTTCTTTTACAGTTACTTTAAAAGTAGCTTCTTTACCTGCTAGCTCAGCTGCATGGTATTCTTCCGGGAATGTTACGACTACGTCTTTTGATTCGCCGGCTTTCACGCCTACTAATTGCTCTTCGAAGCCTGGGATGAATGAACCTGAACCGATTTCTAATGGGTAGTCTTCACCTTTACCGCCTTCGAATGGCTCTTCGCCTTGGAAGCCTTCGAAATCGATGACAGCTGTGTCGCCTTCTTCGATTGCGCCTTCTTCCTTCACTTCTAGCTCAGCTTTACGAGCTAATTGCTCTTGGATTTGAGCTTCTACTTCTTCATCCGTTACTTCAGTTGGAAGCTTTGTTACTTCCAAGCCTTTGTATTCGCCTAGTTTCGGCTCAGGCTTCACTGTTACAGTAGCTGTGAATGTGAAATCTTGGCCTTTTGCGAAGTTTTCAGTACCGTCGATTTCAGGGAAATCAACTGGTTCGATGCCAGCTTCGTCGATTGCATTTGAATATGCTTCAGGAATGATGATTTCTAAAGCGTCTTGGTATAAAGCTTCCACACCGTATTTTTTTTCAAATAACGGACGAGGCATTTTCCCTTTACGGAAACCTGGTTCGTTGATTTGTTTAACGATTTTGTTGAATGCTTTGTCTAAAGCTTTGTTTACTTCTTCAGCAGGCACTTCGATTGTTAATAAACCTTGGTTACCTTCTTGCTTTTCCCATTTTACTGACATTTAGATGACCTCCAAAATAAGTTTAAGGTTGTGTACCAATTGTTTCGTTTTATACGATTTGACAACCATTTTAGTATATCATAGATGAGCGCAGTTTCAACTTTTTTCACATATGTTGTAATTCCGTCAGCTTTTCTAGGTGCTGGAGAAAGCCGATTATTTCATCATCCATCTCCTGTACCTTGCCAAACATCGCTCCTACATAATCAATATAACCCATTGCCACATCCTCGTCATCATATTCCAGCCATTCGAACGGATAGGCTGCGATGGCGTGCTTCGCAAGCAGGTGCTGGACAAGCTCCAGCGTCGACGGCTCCTGCTCCAGCTCCCTCATGATGATGCCGGCAACGGCTTGGAATTGCCGCATTTTTGTCGGCAGGTCCAATTTCGCCGGATTGACCTTCAGCGCCCTGTCGAATTTTTTTATTTCGACCTCCAGCGGTACTTCCTGCTCCACCAAAAGCAGAAGCATCAGGCTCTTGACGAATGGGTGGGTCCCCTCATGCTCGATGATGTCCTTCAGGAGAGGGGCGACCGGTCTGATATTGGACAGCATCAGCTCCTGCACCGCCGCCAGCTGTTCTTCCATTGGTTTCCCCAAGAATTCCTCGACGGAAAAGCCTTCCTCGACCGCCTCCTGAATAACTGCCTCTTCCTCTTGAACACGCTTATTTTCTGCAATGTCTGCGTTCAGGTTCTTCAACCTCGAAAACTTCTCCCACTGATCATCGGGGATGACGCCCTCCTCCATCAGAGAATCAATAATCTTCTCTACTTGCTGGAACTGGCGGAGCTGCATGCAGATCGTCAAGTACAGCTCCATGGCCTCAAAATACATGGAAGGTCCGATTTCAAGCAGCCGCTCGCAAATCTCCTTGGCCTTTTCAAAATCACGGGCCTCGTACAGCGAATAAGCATATACACTCAGCGTCATTTCATCACCGGCTGTATATTGCAGGGCCTCTTCAAACTTTTCATTCGCCAAATCATATCGATAGTCCTCCGCATATGCATGAGCTTGCGCCAACAGCCGTTCTACCGTGCCCGGAAATACAACGACGTTTTCAAACATAGGCAGCTGTTTTTTCTTTTTCTTCAAAAAGCCTTCACTCCCGGTCCTTGCATCTATCACTACCCATTCTACAGATGAATGCTTTTCTGAACAATCCTAAGCAACAGATAGACGCCCGTTTTTTTATTATGTTTCCCCTCCACCGATGCTTCCTACCCGATCTGCAAATATTTTGTGCTATACTATATGCCAGGATATTAGAAGGAGCATATATATGAATTATGGATTTATCGGCCTCGGCAATATGGCCACGGCCATTATTAAAGGGATGGCGACAAGCCAAAAATTTGATGCCCAAAACATCTATGGAATGAACCGTTCTTATGAAAAAACCGATACACTCATGCAGCAGTACGGCATTCAGGGCTGCACGACAATCGAAGGCCTGATGGAGGCATGCGATGTGGTAGTGCTGGCTGTCAAGCCCCAAGTGCTGCCATCCATCCTTCCAACTGTAAAAGCATGTTTGCGAAAAGAGCAACTTGTCATTTCGGTGGCAGCCGGAAAAACATTGGCCTATCTCCAGGAAAACCTGAACCAGCATCCATCCATCTTTCGTGTCATGCCGAACATCAACGCAGTCGTCGGCGCCTCGACAAGCTGCTACTCCACGCCCGCCGCAACTTCAAGAGCCCACAAACAGCTAGTGGAAGAAATGTTCGAAACAATCGGCACAATGGTGGAACTGCCCGAAAATCTGTTCTCTATTTTCACAACAATCGGATGCGCCTCACCTGCATTCACTTACCTTTATATCGACTCGCTTGCCCGTGCAGCCGTCCGCGAAGGGATGCCAAAAGAGATGGCGCTTGAAATCGCCGCCAACTCTGTGCTGGGCAGCGCAAAAATGATATTGGCATCCAATGAGCATCCAATGGCTTTGGTCGACCAAGTATGCTCGCCAGGCGGAACGACAATACAAGGGGTCACTTCCCTGCAGGCGAACCGATTCGAAGGCGTCATCCATGATGCCGTGGCGGCTGTCACTCGAAAAGACCACAGCCTGCGGTAAATCAATCCCGCTCCGCCGTGATTGGGCGAAAAATCGATTTTGCGCAAGCAAAATATCTCCCTTACGATTTTTCTGCCATCCTCCGGGGGGCTTTACCTTGATTCAGCGGGAGTTTGTACTCGCCACTGAATCATCTTATTTCGGCATTCATCCCCCACTTATAGAAGATGGCGGGTATTTTTGCCGGATTAAAATAAAGGGCGCCGATCCAATGAAGGTCGGCGCCTGTATTCGTTCTATAAATAAGAAGGAATATTCTCTCGAACTGCACAATCCCGAAATAAATTCCCCTCTTTTCCATCACTCTAAACACCTTTTTTTCAAAAACATGAGTTCTTTCCTATTAAAATGGTGAAGCCGGCTTTTCAACGAGGCTTTCTATGGTCATTCACATAAAGTGTCATCAATGAACCCGATATTCTTCTTGAATTTTTCCCTTGATAAAATGCCTATATATAGCGCAAGCAAGAGGCCCATGCATAAAAGAGAGATGAGTTCAAAATAACCGATGGCGTTCTGTCGCGCGAACACTTCCAGCTGCCTTTCTATTGCTCCAGGCGCTGCTGCTTTGGGCAATGCATTCAAGCAGAAATAAGCGAAGATCTGCACGATTGAAATGGCAAGTAAAAAACCGAACGTAGACAGTTTCACGATATATTTCCCTTCAGCGATGACTCGATAAAGGAAATTGATTGCGAGCCCCATGACAATGACATGCGCCAGCAACCCCGTCATGTATATTGGCACATAAAGAGGGTTCACCAACTCTGCAAACCCTTGCAGTGACTGCTTCGGGATGACTGTGCCGGCACTTACGGCGACCATGATAAAGAACAGGATGAAAACCGTATAGCTCAACGGATTGAGCATGCGGCTTAAAATAAACCCTAGCATAAACACTCTACTGGACATCTTCATCACCTTCTTCTTCGGATTTTAGGTTGGATATGAAGCGTACTTGCCGTGTCGCGTTACAGCGTGGTGTATTGTCCCATACATCTACATACCCTATCGGCAAAAAAACAACTTACCTTTTTTCGAAAACGCACGAAAAAGCTGTTTCATTCCGTTTATTTCTGAATTATATACTATTCCACCAAGTTTCCGTTTTCAATTATCATTTTATTATCCACAGTCTCCCCTTAAAAATACATCAACTTTAATTCATAAAAAAACCATTGATACCAAAGTCAGTATTCTGTATAATCAATCTTGTTTTAAAACTGATACACTAGGGAGCGTGACAACAAATTGGGTAAAGCATTGATTATTGGAGCTGGCGGCGTTGCCAGCGTAGTAGTACACAAATGTGTACAAAACTCAGAAGTATTCGAAGAGATTATGATCGCAAGTCGGACAAAATCAAAATGTGATGCTTTAAAAGAAAAATTAGACGGCGGCAAAACAATCATCCATACAGCACAGGTGGATGCGGACAATACGGATGAGCTAATTGAATTAATCAATGGATTTAAACCAGATGTGGTAATCAATGTAGCTTTACCATATCAAGATTTAACGATTATGGACGCATGTTTAGCGACAAAGACGCATTATGTAGATACAGCGAACTATGAGCCTCTTGATACAGCTAAATTTGAATATAAATGGCAATGGGCCTATAAAGAAAAATTTGAAGAAGCAGGCATTACAGCGCTTCTAGGTTCTGGTTTTGACCCGGGTGTAACAGGCGTATTCACTGCGCATGCACAAAAACACCACTTCGACGAAATTCACTATATCGATATCGTCGATGCAAACGGCGGCGACCACGGACTTCCATTCGCAACAAACTTCAACCCAGAAATCAATATCCGCGAAATTACAGCGAACGGCCGTTTCTGGAAGGAAGGCGAATGGGTGGAAACAGCTCCACTTGAGCATAAGATGGTATATGACTTGCCAGAAATCGGTGAGAAAGATTGCTATCTTCTGTACCATGAAGAATTAGAATCTTTAGCAAAAAATATTAAAGGTCTTAAACAAATCCGCTTCTGGATGACGTTTGGGGAAAAATATTTAACACATTTACGCGTGTTGGAAAACGTTGGTATGACTTCTATCGAACCAATCGAATTCCAAGGTCAGATGATTCAGCCGATCCAATTCCTAAAAGCTGTTTTACCGGACCCTGCAAC
Organism: Lysinibacillus sp.; assembly: GCA_051874195.1. Taxonomy (GTDB): domain Bacteria; phylum Bacillota; class Bacilli; order Bacillales_A; family Planococcaceae; genus Lysinibacillus_B. The sequence goes on from JBJEFP010000127.1 coordinate 5,863, forward strand.
ACTCGGCCCGTTAACAAAAGGTAAAACAAACATTGGCTGTGTCATTCGCGGAATCAAAGATGGCAAGGAAAAATCATACTATGTGTATAACGTATGTGACCACCAGGAGTGCTACCGCGAAGTCGGCTCACAAGCGATTTCTTACACAACAGGTGTACCGGCCATGATCGGCGCTATGCTTGTGATGAACGGCGAATGGCAAAAACCAGGTGTATGGAATGTAGAAGATTTCAATCCAGATCCATTTATGGACGCACTAAACAAATGGGGACTTCCTTGGCAAGAAACTGAAAACCCTGAACTAATCGATTTAGACTTCACAACAAAAGAGGCTAAATAAGATGAAGCAGATTGATTGGAAACAAGCGCCATCACCTAGCTTTGTCGTGGACGAGCGCCTACTGACACGCAACCTGGAATTACTGAAATCCGTCCAGGACCGCACTGGCTGCGATATTTTACTGGCGCTAAAAGGCTTTTCCATGTGGTCGACATTCCCGATGGCACGCGACTACCTGAAGGGGATTACTTCCTCCTCCCTGTTTGAAGCACGCCTCGGCTATGAGGAGTTCGGAAAAGAAGTGCACGCCTACGCACCGGCGTATGCGGATCATGAAATCGATGAATACCTGAAGTATGTGGACCATATCGTCTTCAATTCATTCGACCAGCTTGCACGCCATAAGGAAAAGGTGCAGGCACTTGATAAGCATGTATCGATCGGCTTGCGTGTAAACCCTGGGTATTCAGAAGTGGAAACACCGCTTTATGACCCATGCTACACGAACTCCCGTCTCGGCATTCCGTTTGAGTCCTTCAAACCGGAAGAGCTTGACGGTGTAGAGGGCATCCATTTCCATGC
>JBJEFP010000127.1:6824-13641 GCA_051874195.1 Lysinibacillus sp.
TTAAAAACGGCATGGACTTGGCAATCCTTGACACATCGGCTACTTGCCATATGCCGGATACACTTGAAATGCCGTACCGTCCGATGATCATCGGCTCCGGCATGCCGAATGAGAAGAAGTATACGTACCGTCTCGGCGGCATGACGTGTCTTGCCGGAGACGTCATCGGCGACTATTCATTCGATGAGCCGCTAAAGGCTGGCGACCGGCTCGTATTTACGGATATGGCGCACTATACGATGGTGAAGACGCACATGTTCAACGGCGTCAACCTGCCGAGCATCTGCCTGTACAATGAAGAAGAAGGCGTAAAGGTCGTCCGCACTTTCGGCTATGAAGACTACCGGAACCGCTTATCATAAAGAGTAACGGTTATTAACAAACCAGCACCGCTTGAGGTCAATCCCTTCTGCGGTGCTGGTTTTACTTTTTTCATAGAATTTAGTCACTCTCGGTTGTTTCTTTTATAATTTCTTTACGTGCTGTGCTCAGCTTGTCTATATATACTTCTACAGAGGAAATGGAATCTTCGTCTAGAGGTACCCGGCCATCTTCTTCTACATTTTTCCACTCTTTTACATGTTGCCTATAGGCATAGTTTGATAAGCGGTAAATATCAATCCCCTCTTCAAGAGCGGTATGATACGTTTCCCTGATTTTTCTTTCCACTTCTTTTTTCACCGACTTCGTAAGCTCCCCTTCTGTGATTACAGTATGAAATTCACTTAGCGAGGCGTTCAGCTTTACTTTGATATCGAATTGGAAAGAATCCCCCACCGGCTTTGATTTTACGTCAACCTTAATATTCTTCGCTATTATAGACACCGGTTTGTCTTTGAGTGAATATGTTAATAGCGCCCGTTCCGTTTTGTCTGTCATAAATTGTGTACCTGCTATTTCTTGGCCCAGTAAAACGCCCTTTAATTCTTTTTTCGATATTACTGCTAGCCCGTCGTAATCAATCCGCTTCTTTTCCTCCTCTTCGGACTTCCAGTTTTTCTTCAATTTCACCATAGGGAGGCTTACAGTATAATCTGGTTCATTCACCCGAAGTATATATTGCCGAAAATCTACTGGTGGAATATAAGATTCCTGATGAAAGGCATTAAGCGGGTCGGCAAGCGACGAGAGGTTGATGGCTGTATTTAATACAGGCGTCGCCAGCATTACATCAGAAATTTTTTCTTCCGTGCCGTATATCCATATCTGATACCTGGTTTCTCGATAGCTAGTCAAGGAATTGACAACCGTTTTTACTTGCCCCTCCTCAAGAGCCGCCTTTGAAAATACGACAAATGACAAATGCCCCCAATATAGCCGCATGTCGAGCGTATGGTATACATCCAGCACTGCATCATCCATTGTTTTACCACGGCCACGACCTATTTCTGCTTGCGGTACATCCGGTTGCCGCTGTTCACTTTTCGCCACATTAGCGAAATCAATCACTTGCACATACACTTCAAATTGATCATCTACATAATCGACACCAATTCCGTGTGCATAATACATCCTCTCGGGCACTGACGCATCCCAGCAGCCTGCCAATATCAACGCAGTGAGAAGAAGCAGACAACATTTCTTCATTACTTTCTTCCTCGTCTTGTTTTATCATTTGGTTTAAGCATCTTCGGCCGCTTTTTATATTTCTCCCCTTCTAATCTAAATAAGGATTTCAAAATCGCCTTCGGTTCCAAGTCGCTTCCAATATTAAGATAAGGCACCCCGAATGTTTTGATTTGGCTTAAGTAGACAAGCGTAAAGTAGATACACGAAAAAAATCCAAAGAGGCCAAAAAACGACGTAATAATAACAAAGACGATACGAAGGATGGTGACAGAGGCGAGAAGAGACTGGTTGACAAGCGTAAACCCTGATATTGTAGAAATTGCGATAACAACGACCATAGCAGGACTCGTGATGCCTGCACGGATTGCTGCGTCACCGATAATGAGGCCACCCACTACACTTATGGTTCCACCTATGACAGAAGGAAGCCGCAATCCCGCTTCTCTAAACAATTCAAAGAAAAATATCATCAGCAGCATTTCAAGCACAGAGGGCAGCGGTAACCCCGTATTTGCCTGGACTACGGTTGCAAGGAGCTGAAGAGGAATTTGATTCTGATGAAATGTGGTCAGCGCCAGCCAAAAGGCGGGTAGCAATAGCCCAAAAACAATACCCGACAGCCGTATGGCACGTTGAAAGGACGTGTAAACAGCGGGGTATTCATTGTCTTCACCCGTTTTTAATAAAAGGAAGAAGTTCGTCGGGAGCAAAATTGCATATGTTGTTCCATCTATAAAGATGGCATAGCGCCCCCTTATCAACGCTTGGATAGCAAAGTCCGGTCTCCCCGTATACTCTGTTTTCGGAAAGAAAGACACCTTTTTATTAATCGTTTCGAAAAGGATTTCACCTGAAAAGACAATATCGACGTCTACCTTTTCCAACTGCGCCTTAATGTTCGATAAAATTTCCTTATCCGCAATATCATCAAAATAAAGTATCGCTACCTCCGTTTTCGACCTTACCCCTATTTGCATTTTATCGACAACAAGGGTGCTTGTCGGGAGTCTTTTACGCACGAGCGCAATATTGGTAGCTAGATCCTCGATGAAATTGTCCCTCGGCCCCTTTACTGGCACTTCAAGACTTGTATCTTCCGGCTGGCGGTTCGGTTTTTGCGAAATGTTTGTAACAAGCAGTACACGTTGATTCATAAAATACATTAGGCACTGGCCTGTAAATAGCAACCGTTCACAGCTAGCTAGGTCGTCCACCTTCTTCAGCTGCGGGAGTACCAGTGAGGCTTCTAGATTCTTCAGCGCCCCTTGTTTCTCCTCCATATCCTTACTCTCATTGGCAGCATCGCCATCTAAATGCTTTTTCAATTCAGGAAGGACTTGCTTATAGAGAAGCTGTTCATTGATCATGGCCTCACAGGTAATGATATGGACAGTGTCCTGCTGGAAAGCGAAATACTGGAATTTTACATCTCCTGTTTTCTGAAAAACCCGCTTTAAATCTTCAAGCGTGATCCCCTTTGTTGGCACCGCTTATTCCCTCCTGCCTATGACCCTTTTTACGTCTAATAAGAAAAGTGAAAATGATTCCTAAAATGATTAATACAATTGCACTGAAAATTAAAACATAATAATTATTCATATTTAAATAAGTCTGCTCATCGAAAAGCATCAGGACGAGACATATAAATGCGAAAGGGGGGGCTACATACGTCCATACTTTTTTCTTTTGCGCCGAAATGCCGAAAATCTCCGTCACCATGTATAAATAAAAACTGATCCGAATGAACGCACCCGTCATCCATTGATAAATAGAGAAGAAGTCCATATGATTGATAAATTCCCCAATGGAGGCCAAGGCCCACTCCTCAAAAGCCGGATAGCGCTGCTTCGCTGCCTCCTCAGGACCGAATTCAATAATGGCACCAACTAATGGACCTAGCGTAAGCCCCATCAGTAAGAGAAGCATTAAAGCAAAATGTTTAAACTGAATGCGGCTTTTCACATGGTGTTGAATAAAAATAAACAACAACACCTCTGTAAGCCCTGCCATCGGAAATATGACGGCCATTAAAACAGGGTCTATGCCATTTTCTAATACAGGGAGCAGTAAACTATAGTCCTTCACCCTTATATTAACGAATGCGATAAAGAAGCCTAATACTATTACAATGGCCAGCACGATCACATTGGCAATAACAATCGGCTGCAAGCCTTGAACAGCAAGCGCTATACATAGAATAAAATAAACGCCAAACAATATCGGCATTGGTGTGGCCGGTAAAAAGGTCGAGTGTACCCACAGCAACATTTCCACCATTGTAAAAGCAGCCAGCAACAACACTAGACTTCCCGCAATGATCTTGATAATCATCGTAGCTACGGGTCCATTTTTTTCTTTTACTATCTTTATAAATGGACGACCATCCATCACTTTTGTAATCGCCGCAAGGAATAGTAGCCAAGGCAAAACAATCAAGACTGCCAAGATTACACTTAACCATCCGTCGCGCCCTCCTACTTCTAGGATAGGCGGCAGGATGCTCACATGGCTTTTTAGCCCGATTACTGTCATACATAAAAAAATCACATGAAGAATGCTTATCTTTACTGTTTTGCCCATTTTCCCTACCTGTTTTTTCACCATAGTATGAACAGGAACATACAAAAGTATACGATAGCTGGAAAACCCAGCATAAAATGCGCCACATTCCACGGAGGCATTTATTCAGCCGCCCCGGAAAGCTGTGCATCTTTTACAATCCATTGTGCCGCATGATACAGGTCTGGAAAGACTGCATCTGCAAGCGGGTCACTATCTCCTAAAAAAACCGCTTTCGTTCCCGCCTTTTTTCCTGCCTGGATATCGGTGTCAGTATCCCCTACCATGTAAGAATGCGCAAGGTCGATACCGTACTTTTTCCCCAACTCCTCGATCAGCTTGCTGCCAGGCTTTCGGCATTCACATCCGGCTTTCGGTTTGTGCGCACAATACACGACCTCCTGGATGGTCGCTCCCTTCTTTTGCAACTCGTCCACCATATGATCATGTATCCTGATAAGCTGCTTCTCCGTCATAAATCCAAGACCCACTCCACCCTGATTCGTGACAACAAAAATATAATCAAAGTATGAATTTAATGTCTTGATCGCTTCCGGCACCCCAGGTAAAAAATATAGGTCCCTTGGCTTGTTCACAAATTTCACGCGATTCGTCAGCACCTCATTGATCACGCCATCCCGATCCAGAAATACGGCCTTCTTCATCTTACGTCACGTCCTTTTTGTACAGTAGTAATGGTTTTTCCTTACTTTTCTTGTATGTGCCGTGCTGCTTCTTACCCTTTGATATCAGCTGTCTTACCTGTCTTCCTCATTCAGAGAGTCATAGCGTTTATGCCACCATCCCTTCAAAGCGTGTACCGCCGAAATGTGGATGATGCCCTTCATTTTCCCGCATCATCTATTTTCTAATAAATTGCCGGGAACTATTCGTAAAACGAAAAATGAATTCAAAATGTATATTTCTTCTTTTTCTGCAAACAATAAAAGAAGGAAAGTGAAACATTAAATTTCCAGGAAGGAGTGCTAACATGGGCATTTTAGGTAGAAATCCAAAAGCAGAGCCGCTGAATTATGGTGAGATTTTTTCGATTTGGACAAACATCGGGACAAATCACGGATTGATTGCAGCCTATCAGACATTCTACAACCATACAGGCGATGCAGATTTACGTAAGTTGATCGAAGAGGCTATAACGATGATGGAAGAGGAAAATAAGCAACTGATTCCCATTTTGAAAATGAATGGCGTAGGGCTGCCTCCAGCTCCTCCCGAACGTCCTGTCGCACAGCTGGAGGACATTCCGGTCGGAGCACGATTTAATGACCCAGAAATCAGCGCCGCCCTTTCGATGGACACAGCGAAGGGATTAGTGGCTTGCAGTACAGCTATGGGGCTTTGCACACGTGAAGATATCGCCATGATGTATGGGCAGTTCCATTACTCCAAAGCGCAGCTCGGTGCCAAATTATTACGATTAAATAAAACAAAGGGATGGCTTGTTCCTCCGCCCCTCCATACACAAATGAACCTTCAATAACAGACTGTGTTTCAGCTAACTTAGCAGGTAGATGGATGGGCCAGCAGGCAGGAATACAGCTGAGGGATTCATGATTATTTACAAGAATAACGCCGTCGGTTTCCAGTAAAACGGAAAATCGACGGCGTTTCTTATTTCATCGGTTTTTTAGGTGCAAGTACGACATCCGTTAGAAAACGGACGCGGGATAACGCACCTATATAAAAAGCTGCCACATAGCCCGTCAGGAAGAGAGCAAGCAATTCCACGATATGAAGTGCAAAGCTCCGGGACAGCTGATTCAGCTCTTTTAGCTGTTCAGAATGTGTAAAAGCTTCCGCCGGCAGGTTTGTATAGCAAAAAAAGCTCAGCATTTGAATGATGCTTGCCGCAATAACAAATGATAATGTTTTCCTGCGAATGATGAAGTTTTTATATTGTAAGTATTTTACTAGAAAATGAATAGCCATTCCGCAAATGATTAGATTCAGGAGGATGCCTATATAGCGGATGGCTACATAATACGGATTTACAAAAGCAGCCATGCTGTTCATCCAAGAAGAAGGGAAAACCTCCAGAATGACCAGATAAAAAATCGCATAATAGCTCAGGAATGCCATAAGCCCCCACCTGCTGAAAATAATGAATAATAATGTTGACAGTTTTTTCATAAGGATTTCCTTTCTCCCATGCTTATTTGCCTTGCTGATCAGGCATGTTGATTTATCCTTGATTGTGAATGGTATGATTTAGAAATTTGGTTGCCACTACAGCCGGCTCTCTTTCCATGGGCATTGCCTCGGACCAACAGGGTGTTGGCCACAAAGGCGTTATCATATGACGCTTTTAGCCTTCGTTCCTTCCAGGCGACCGCCACTTCGTTGTCGTCACAAAAAAGCATCGCTATCCCCGTAGGAAGCTCCGCTCTTTAGCCGAACGCGTATGCTGGCAGCTACGCTCTGATCAACCGGCCAATCATTTTCATCGGGCTTTATCTATATACGTCCACCTTGCTCTTCCAGCATGGTCGGAAACAATTGGACCTCACCCGCGTGGCACATCCATTCCTTCGACTCCATTTTGGCGAAAAAAGAACCGTTCCACTCAAAAAGAAGCTGACGCTAGAGCAGGATGGATGAAGAAAAAATGGATGCCACCGCTTTCGGACCGCCCAAAACGCCGTTCGTCGGTTTTGATATACAACTTAAC